>NZ_AP021881.1:916879-1222506 GCF_009937995.1 Sulfuriferula nivalis | reverse complement strand
CTGAGATTGATTCGGCTGGGCTTGCGAATTGGCCTGAGCATTTGATTTAGCTATATCAGCGGGCTGATTCTGCGGTGATGGTTGCTGACCTGCTGATTGCTTTGCATCGCCCCCTGGCTTGCTCTGCGCCGACTTAGCTTGCTGATCCTTCCCATTTTGGGATGAATTATTCTGACCCTGCCTGTCGCCTGAACCTTTTGCATTGTTGTCCTGTTGCTTGCCCTGCTTTCCATCTGACTGACCAGATTGCTTATTGCCGTCTTTTGACTGAGGTGGTTGTTGCTGCTTGAGTTTTTCAAGCAAATCGCGATTATGTTTAGCATCCTTGTTTTTTGGATCATGCGCCAATGCTGCATCATAGGCTTTAATGGCATCTTGCAGCTTGCCGGCCCGAGCCAGAGCATTGCCTCTGTTGTAGTTACCATCACTATCATCAAATCGAGAAAACCCTTGCGCAGCATTGGCAAAATCACCCGCCTTCAGTTGCGCATAAGCTTTATGTCGCGAATCTTGATAAAATTTTGCAGCGCCAGCGGCATCTCCATGACTGAGCATTTTTTCAGCACGCTGATTAGCGTTTAGCCACAAACTATCCCACAACTCGCTGGCCATAGCCTGTTCAGTTACAAGCAACAACGCGACAGTTAAGAACAGGACACGTTTCATAACCAACCCCGCCGTGCCAGCAATGCTGCGACCAGCAACAGCAATGGAAGCAACCAGATACCACCATCCAGCCTGTGTTCGAGTCGCATTTCCTTATTCTCAGTAGCGAGTTTGCTGTGATCTGCCCGGTTTTTCAGTGCCTGAATCAGGTCTGGCAACTGCGCCAAATTTGCATAGCTGCCACCACCTGTAGTCGCCAGTTGCTGCAATTGCGCAATATCCAGCCGGTTAAGTTGCAGCCCACCTTGCCCGTTTTGAGCAAAGCCACCGGCTTGCTGACTGACCGGCGCACCCGCTTGCGTACCAATACCGACAACATTAATGGATATTCCTTGTGACTGAAGTTTTTTCGCGATGGGGAAAGCGGCAGTTGAATCGCTAAAGCCATCGGTCAACACTACGATCTGGGCGTTTTTCACCCCGCCCTGTTTCAGCAAATTACCTGCCTGTTCTAGCGCTGGTGCAAGATTGTCACCTGCGCTAGGCATAATCCCTGGCGTCAGTGAAGGCAACAATGTACGTATCGTCGCCACATCATCAGTAATGGGTGTCACCGTATAGGCTTCGTCGCTAAACGCGACTAATCCCACTCGCGTATCCTGAGCCGCTTCAAGCAGATCATCCAGCGCATAACGGGCACGGGTGACCCGATCGGGGCTTACATCTTTCGCTAACATCGACGGTGACAAATCCAGCACCAGCAGCCAGGTACTATTGCCACGAAACGCTGCAGAGGATACCTGCTGCCAGCTCGGTCCTGCCAGCGCCACGGTTGCCAGCGTCCAGGCCACTGCCACCCACGGCCATGGCGAACCGGCAGGCTTACCGCCCCCAGCCAATCGCAGGCTGGGTAATAACGCACTGTCTATCAGTTGTGACCAGCCACCTTCTGTAGCGTGTCGGCGTGCCAGCCAGATACTTAATCCCCACCACACCGGCAGCAGCAACAACCATAACGGACGCAAAAATTGGAAATGCTGTATCAGTGCCATCTTCGACTCCATAACACTGCTGGTACACTTAAGAACAAAGCCAGACCCAACGGCCACGGAAACCACTCTGCTCGAGGGCGATACCACTGCTGGCGTGCGGCACTGGGTTCTAACTGATCGATACGTTCATACACCTGTTGCAGCGAACTCGCATCGGCCGCGCGGAAATACTCGCCGCCGGTAATTTGTGCAATCTGCTTGAGTGTGTCTTCGTCCAAATCGCTATTTCCACCGGTACCGAAAAAACCCGGTTGTGCAACTGAACCAACACCTATGGTATAGATGCGCAGTTTTTCGGCAGCCGCCATCTTAGCTGCCTCAATTGGCGGCATAATACCCGCATCATTACTGCCGTCAGTAAGCAGTATCAATACAGTATCGCCTTTATGCTGGTTTTTATGAGTATCATCACGCAAGCGTTTAATCGCAAACCCAATCGCATCACCAATGGCAGTTTGTGTCCCCGCTATACCTATCATGGTCTCATCAAGAAATTCAGTTACCGTATGCAAATCACTGGTAAGTGGCGCTTGCAAATAAGGACGTGTACCAAACAATATGAGGCCCACCTGATCGCCACGACGATGTTGAATGAAATCGCCAGCAACCTTCTGCACAACCTGTAAACGACTCGCATCACCCGCCATGTCTTGCGTCCCCATAGAGCCGGAAACATCCACAGCTAACAACAGGCGTCGTCCAGTACTGGGGACTGGTTCAGGCTCACCCAGCCACTGTGGCCGGATTGCTGCCAGCACCAGTAATACCCAAATCAATACCAGCAAAGCCTTGTATATACGTGAAGGGCTGTGTGTAGCAGGAAGCGAGTCTGCATTCAAACCACTGACAAATGGCAAAAAAACCGCATCGCCTATGGGTTGCGCCGCAGGTACCCAGCGCGATATCAACCAGGGCAACGGCAACAACAGCAACATCCAGGGCCAGTCTATATGCATCATTTACGCCACCTCAAAAATGCTCTGGCGCCATTCAGCCAACTCTCACGCTCCGATTGCGCCTGTCCACCATAAGCAATGCGCAAAAAACTTGCGCCGGTCTCACCAGCAAATGCTTTACCACCATGATCAATTACAAACGCCAGCCATTCCTTGCCACTCAGATTGGCTACTATGGCGTGACCATATTTCGCTAACGCGTATCGACGCAGTAGATTTTGCAGTTCTCGCGAAAAACTTGCATCATCGCCGCCTTTACTTTCCAGTAATTGAAGTTCTCGCAATGCAGCTCGACTAAGGACACTGGGTTTACGCCGATAACGATAAATCCAGATTGCCAGTATCGCGATCAATAGCACCAACAATACCCACCAACCCGGTGCCAGAGGCCACCAGCCAGAAGGAGGTGGCGCATGATCGGGTGCCAGTTGTTTGAGCCACTCCGCGTTCAGATTTGCCATGAGGGTTCTCTTAGCAATTGTGGCAGCGCCTCCGTCACTGGGTTGGCAGTATCCAGACGGATTACAGGCAGATTCAAACGATTTGCCATATCATCCACATACTTTTTTCGGGCAGCCCATTTTTCTTGCCAAAGCCGCCGTGTGCGATTGCCATCCAGCCACCAAAGCCGTCCCGGCAATCCAGCACGGTAACTGCCATCCGGCAATCCTGTGTATTCAAGTGGATCGACTAAGCCTATCAACCGAATATCATTATGTAGTGAAATATTTGCCAGCAATGTCTCGCTGTTATCATCCAAAGCACTAAAATCAGACAACACCAAAACCAGACTTCCTGGTTGTAGCAGTGGTTTTAACGTAGTCAACAATTTATTCAGATTATTAAAACTCTCCTCACCAGGCTGTTTTGGCTGTGCTTGGACCAGTCCTTCAAGCACGGGTAACACGCCTGCTTCACGAGAACGTGGTGGGAATATGCTCACTTGATTGTTTGCATCAGAAATAACTGCACCCAGCCGATCACCATCCATCGTTGCGACCCACGCCAGGATAGCTGCGGCACGCAACAAAAGCGCTGACTTGAGTTGCAAACGGCTGCCAAAATAAAGACCAACGTGCAGATCCGCAACTATCCACACCGGACGTTCACGTTCTTCACGAAACAATTTGGTATGCGCTTGCCCACGTCTGGCCGTCACCCGCCAATCGATGTTTCTGGCATCATCACCAGGGGTATACAACCTGACTTCTTCAAACTCCAGGCCACGGCCGCGCTGAGCACTACGATGTGCACCCTGCAAGCGCGCCAGTACCGGCTTACGCGCATGCAAAGCGATATCATGTGCGGCACCTCGTAATGCAACCAGTTCTACGAGATCCGGCTGTATCATGGCATAGGAACCTGACGCAACAGTTCCAGCACGCACTCATTGGTCGTAACACCGTGTGCCTGTGCGGTGTAATTCAGCAACAAACGGTGCCTTAACACATCAGGCGCAATGGCTTGAACATCCTCTGGCGTCACATAATCACGACCATCCAGCCATGCCAGAGCTCGGGCACAACGCTCCATAGCAATAGCTGCACGTGGGCTCGCACCCCAGCGCAACCACTCGGCTAATTTCGGACTATATTGTTTGGGGATACGGGTTGCTTCGACCAAAGCTGCAATGTATTCCGCAACGGAATCTGCCAAGGTAATTTCCAATACCGCGTGCCGTGCAGCAAAGACTTGCGCTTGCGTCAATGCGATATGCGGAGGCGTCAGTTCAGTCTCCTTTCTGGCCTCACGCCGCGACAATTCCATAATACGTAAAGTGGTAGCGCGATCAGGATAGTCGACCAAAGTATGTAGCATGAATCTGTCCAGCTGCGCTTCAGGTAGCGGATAAGTTCCCTCATGCTCGATAGGATTCTGGGTCGCCATCACTAGAAACATACGTGGCAGCGGATAAGTTGCAGCACCTACGCTGATTTGATGTTCTGCCATGGCTTCCAGCAATGCCGACTGCACCTTGGCTGGTGCACGATTGATCTCATCCACCAGTATCAAATTATGGAACAGTGGTCCTGCCTGAAAATGAAAACTGCCTTGCTCAGGACGGTAAATATCGGATCCAGTCAAATCAGAAGGTAATAAGTCCGGCGTAAACTGCACACGCTGGAAGTCGGCCTCTATGCCTTGCGCCAAGGCTTTGATCGCTCGTGTTTTAGCCAGTCCAGGCGGCCCTTCAACCAGCAAGTGACCATCTGCCAACAGTGCAACCAATAAGCGCTCTACAAGATTTTCCTGACCGAGTATTTGTTCATTAAGATAGGCACGTAGTGCATAGAATGCTGACAAGATTGTGTCAGCAGGCTGAGTGACGACATCCATTGATGATTCCTTTCCACAATTATTATTTTTGCTACATCAGATAGAAAAGTGAGAGCGCCAAAAGTTCAACTTGCTCATTTTGTGAAATGTAACAAAATGTACAGCACGAATTTTTAATTGAAATGGATAAACGCGCAGGACAAACTTTAATGGAACTTATTTCTGAGAGAACCACAGCAGCACATAAAAAACCCATTGACTAGCAATGGGTTTTTTTTACTTTGCCACACGAGTGAAGGCTATATTATTCCCACTCTATCGTCGCAGGTGGTTTACCTGAAATATCATAAACAACGCGATTGATACCACGCACTTCATTGATAATACGGTTAGATACTTTGCCCAACAAGCTATACGGCAACTCAGCCCAATGCGCGGTCATGAAATCTTGCGTTTGTATTGCACGCAACGCCACTACATATTCATAAGTACGCCCATCACCCATTACGCCAACCGATTTCACTGGCAAGAACACAGCGAATGCCTGAGAAGTCTTTTCATACCAGCCACTTGCACGCAATTCTTCTATGAAAATCGCATCTGCACGACGCAATAAATCAGCGAATTCTGCTTTCACTTCACCCAGTATACGCACACCCAAGCCAGGACCTGGGAACGGATGACGATAGACCATCTCATGCGGCAAGCCTAATGCCACGCCCAGTTCACGGACTTCATCCTTGAACAATTCACGCAGTGGCTCTAACAGTTTCAAATGCAAGGTATCGGGTAAACCGCCCACATTATGATGCGACTTGATCGCGTGAGCTTTCTTGGTTTTTGCACCAGCCGATTCAATCACATCAGGATAAATCGTGCCTTGTGCCAACCATTTTGCATTAGGCAATTTTGCTGATTCACGCTGGAACACTTCGACGAATTCACGTCCGATAATTTTGCGCTTTTGCTCGGGGTCAGTCACACCACCCAGATGTTTCATAAATTCAGCACTGGCGTCGACATGAATAACTTTAACGCCCAGATTGCGCGCAAATGTGTCCATCACCTGCTCCGCTTCATTTAAGCGCAACAGGCCATTGTCAACAAACACACAGGTCAATTGTGTACCTATCGCCTTGTGCAATAGTGCTGCAACTACGGAAGAATCCACACCGCCCGACAATCCCAGTATCACTTCGTCGTTGCCAACTTGTTCACGCACACGTGCAACGGCTTCGTCTACATAGTTAGGCATAGTCCAATCCGCCGCTGCGCCGCAAATCTCATGAACAAAACGCGAAATAATCGCTTTACCCTGTTTGCTGTGAGTAACTTCCGGGTGGAATTGCAAAGCATAAAACCGACGGGCTTCATCTGCCATCCCTGCAATCGCTGTCGCGGCATTGCTGGCTATTACTTTGAAACCTTCTGGCAGTGCAGTCACTTTATCGCCATGGCTCATCCATACATCTAACAAACCATGACCCTGTTCATTCGCGCGATCTTGTATATCACGCAACAACGCCGAGTGGCCTTGCGCCCGTACTTCTGCATAGCCAAATTCACGATGTAGCGCGTTTTCCACTGTGCCACCCAACTGCGATGCCATGGTCTGCATACCGTAGCAGATACCCAACACAGGCACGCCTAATTCAAACACGATCTGCGGCGCACGCGGGGTTTCATCTTCAGTCACGGAAGCTGGGCCGCCCGACAGGATAATCCCCACTGGATTAAATTCGCGGATAAACTCAGCATCCACATCAAACGAATGTAATTCACAATACACATTCGCCTCACGCACACGGCGCGCTATCAGTTGAGTGTATTGCGAGCCGAAATCCAGTATTAATATTTTCTGATGTGCCATTCTTTCACCATATAAAAAAACAGCAGGCATAAACCTGCTGTGTCTTAATCTAACTAACCAAAACTTAATCTAAATGATAATTTGGCGCTTCTTTCGTAATCTGTACGTCATGTACGTGTGACTCGCGCACGCCTGCGGAGGTAATCTCCACAAACTCAGCACGCTCCTGCATATCAACTATGGTTGCACAGCCCAGATAACCCATGCTGGAGCGCAAACCACCCATCAACTGATGTATCACTGCCAACATGCTGCCTTTATAAGGTACACGACCTTCTATACCCTCAGGTACAAACTTGTCAGCCGCTTCGTTATCCTGGAAATAACGGTCACTGGAACCCTTTTGCATCGCACCTAAAGAACCCATACCGCGATAGGATTTGTATGAACGGCCTTGATATAACTCAATCTCACCTGGCGCTTCTTCCGTACCAGCAAAAAGACCACCCAACATCACTGTATTCGCACCCGCAGCAATCGCCTTGGCGATGTCACCAGAATAACGCACGCCACCGTCAGCAATCAGCGGCACGCCGAGACTACGCAAGGCATTAGCAACATTCTGGATTGCAGTAATTTGTGGCACGCCCACACCCGCAACGATACGTGTAGTGCAAATAGAACCAGGACCTATCCCTACTTTCACTGCGTCAGCGCCATGTTCAACCAGAGCCAATGCCGCAGCAGCTGTAGCAATATTACCGCCGATAACTTGTATATGCGGAAAATTAGTTTTCACCCACTTCACGCGGTCCAACACACCTTTGGAATGTCCATGCGCGGTATCCACCACGATCACATCCACACCTGCGTGCGCTAATGCTGCAACTCGTTCTTCAGTACCAGCACCAACACCCACTGCAGCGCCTACGCGCAAACGACCTTGACTGTCTTTACAAGCATTTGGATGTTCTGATGATTTCTGTATATCTTTAACAGTAATCAAACCACACAACTGAAATGCGTCGTTAACGACCAATACACGTTCAATACGATATTTATGCAACAAGCTCAGGACTTCAGTACGACTAGCGCCTTCTTTCACCGTCACCAAACGCTCACGCGGCGTCATGATTTGGCTAACCGGCACATCTAAATTGGTCTCAAAACGCAAATCACGATTGGTTACGATACCGGCAATTTGTCCATCAGCTGTTACTACAGGCAGACCAGAAATGCGATATTTACGTGTCGTCGCCTGTACATCACGTACAGACATATCGGGTGTAACGGTAATAGGATCTTTAACTACGCCTGACTCAAAACGCTTGACCCGAGCTACTTCGGCGGCCTGCATTTCTATTGTCATGTTTTTGTGAACGATACCAATACCACCTTCTTGCGCTAGCGCAATGGCAAGTTTGGCTTCAGTAACGGTATCCATCGCGGCAGACAGCAATGGAATATTTAATGTGATGTCGCGCGTTAATCGAGTTTGTAAACTCACGTCACGGGGCAGAATATCGGAGTGAGCGGGGACGAGCAGAACGTCATCAAAGGTCAGTGCTTTTTGAATCACGCGCATAGCTATTGTTCCAGAGCAAAGCAACATTATACGGTAAAGTTTAATTGGCCGCCAATTTGTAACTGCGGATTCGTTCAACGGCTCTTTCTAAGTTAAAATAACTAAGCTGAGTATTGCTCATCAACTTACGATATAGACTAAACTTCCCCAATGAAAATCCCAAAAAGACTAATCCCCCTGCTTGAAGACGGCTTGATCGATGACGTAATTCGTCAGTTGATGAGCGGCAAGGAGGCGATGGTTTTTGTCGTGCGCTGTGGTGATGAAGTCCGTTGCGCCAAAGTATACAAAGAAGCGAATAAGCGCAGTTTCCGCCAAAGCGTCGATTACACCGAAAATCGTAAAGTAAAAAACAGCCGTATGGCGCGCGCAATGGCCAAGGGGTCACGTTACGGGCGTGAGGCGCAAGAAGAAGCCTGGCAAAATGCTGAAGTCGATGCTTTGTATCGCCTCGCGGCAGCTGGGGTTTGTGTGCCAAAACCCTACAACTTCCACGAAGGCGTGTTGCTGATGGAACTGGTCACCGATGCAGAGGGCAACGCTGCGCCACGGCTGAATGATATTGAGCTAACACCTGAACAGGCACGTGAATATTTTCAAATGCTGCTGCATCAAGTGGTACTCATGCTCTGTGCTGGTGTGATACATGGGGACTTGTCGGAATACAACATCCTGCTCAGCGATCACGGCCCGGTCATTATTGATTTACCACAAGCGGTCGATGCAGCAGGAAACAATCACGCCCAGAGCATGCTGGAGCGTGACGTGAATAACCTGACCCAATATTTCGGACAATTCGCACCTGAATTACTGCAAACGCAGTATGGCAAAGAAATCTGGTCTTTGTATGAGCAAGGCGAATTATTACCAAGCAGCGTACTCACGGGGAATTTTGTTGCCAGCGACAAGCCAGTTGATTTACCTAGTGTAATGCGTGAAATTGATGACGCGCTAGCAGAAGAAGCTGCGCGTCAATTACGTATGCTGGAAGCCAAACTACCCTGATCAGGTAATCACCGTCGGCTGTTCACGACCAGTTAGCTGTTTTAACTGAGTGATTTGCAACGCCACCTGTATCAACTCTGCTAATGCCTGTTGTGCATCCAAATGATGATTAGCCACATTAGCATCGTAAGCTTCAAGATATACACGCAGGGTTGCACCTTCTGTACCTGTGCCGGACAAACGCACAATAATGCGTGAACCATCACTGAACAAGACGCGTATACCCTGCCCTGTGCTGACGCTACCATCAACAGGGTCGGTGTAGCTGAAATCGTCACAATGCTGCACTGTGTACGAACCGAATGTCGCGCCAACCAAACTGCCAAAATTTCCCTGCACATGATGCATTACTGCCTGAGCATCCGCAGTGGGCAATGCTTCATAATCATAGCGCGAATATACATTACGCCCATATTTCGCCCAATGTTCACGTACAATTTCAGCAACGGGCTGCCGACGAGCCGCAATGAGATTTAGCCAGAACAGCACTGCCCATAAACCATCTTTTTCACGTATGTGATTGGAACCCGTACCGAAACTTTCTTCGCCGCACAAGGTAACTTTGCCTGCATCCATTAAATTACCAAAGAATTTCCAGCCTGTTGGTGTTTCATAACAAGGAATATTCAGAGCGTGCGCAACGCGATCCACCGCAGCACTGGTCGGCATAGAGCGCGCAACACCTGCCAGGCCTGCCTTGTAAGCAGGTATCAGCGTCGCATTTGCGGCAAGTAACGCCAAACTGTCTGATGGTGTAACGAAAAACCGCTTACCCAAGATCATGTTGCGATCACCATCGCCATCCGACGCGGCGCCAAAATCCGGCGCATCATCCGCAAACATTATCTTCACCAAATCAGGTGCATAGGTAAGATTAGGATCTGGATGACCGCCGCCGAAATCTTCCAACGGCACAGCGTTCATCAAACTATCAGCTGATGCCCCAAGACGACGCTGCAATATTTCGGTCGCATAAGGACCAGTCACCGCGTGCATCGCATCAAATTTAATACGGAACCCACCTGCTAATAATTCCCGAATGGCAGAAAAATCAAATAACGACTCCATCAACTCGGCATAGTCACTCACCGAATCTATCACCTCAACGGTCATCTCTCCCAGCTGACTGACACCTTGAATATCCAATGCGACATCAGGTGCATCAAGCAACTGATATTGGGTGATCGTTTTACTTGCTGCAAAAATCGCATCGGTCACCGTTTCAGTTGCAGGGCCGCCATTACTGCTATTGAATTTAATGCCGAAATCGCCATCAACGCCACCTGGGTTATGGCTGGCAGATAAAATAATACCACCAAAGGTTTTGTATTTGCGTATCACGCAGGAGGCAGCAGGCGTCGATAATATGCCACCCTGCCCAACCAACACTTTGCCAAAGCCATTTGCCGCAGCCATTTTCAAAATAATCTGTATTGCGGTGCGATTGTAATAGCGTCCATCGCCACCCAAAACCAATGTCGCCCCTTTAGGTGCATCAATACTATCAAAAATCGCCTGAACGAAATTTTCTAAATAATGCGGCTGTTGAAATACGCTGACTTTTTTACGTAAACCTGATGTTCCCGGCTTTTGGTCAGTAAAGGCATGTGTAGCAATAGTAAGTGTGCTCATGTTGTTCCTAATAGGGTTTCATTAAATTATGATGGCATGGCACCATCTGTAAAAACCATATAAATAATGCAATTAGTATTCCACTATGATTGATTCAATCGCGCCATCAATCCGTCTATTTTGTCAGCATCACTGGTTTTAAGGATTTTTTGAGTAAGTGCGTAAATTTCACTACTGTGTGTTTGTAAGACTTGTTGTTTTACGCTCAATAAGCTTGCGGACTGCATCGAAAATTTACGCAAGCCCAAACCGATCAATAAGCGTGTCAGTTTAGGATCACCAGCCATTTCACCGCATACCGAAACCGGCTTTCCTGTTTTCTCACCAGCGCGTAAAGTCTGTGATATCAAATGCAAAATTGCCGGATGTAATGGGTTATACAAATAACTTACACTGTCATCTGCACGATCTATGGCTAACGTGTATTGAATCAGGTCGTTTGTACCTATGGATAAAAAATCCAGCCGTTCAGCAAACGCCTGCGCCATTAACGCAGCGGCAGGAATCTCTATCATGCCGCCAACAGCGATGTTGGCATCGTATGGAATATTATCTGCGCTTAATGTCCCCTTGGCGCGTTCTATCGCAGCAAAAGTTTGTTGAAGCTCGGTCAAATTACACAACATGGGGATGAGAATCTGAACTTTGCCATAATGCGATGCACGCAAAATGGCACGAAGTTGGGTATGAAATAATGCAAGTTCAGACAAACACAAACGGATTGCGCGTCGTCCCAATGCCGGGTTGAGGGTATGATCCGTTAAATCACCTAATGGCTTATCAGCGCCTACGTCCAGAGTACGGATAGTCACAGGCTGTCCGTTCATAGCCGCAGCTACCTCTTTATAGGCTTCAAACTGCTCGTCCTCGGTCGGTAAATCGGCACGATTCATAAACAGAAATTCACTACGGAACAATCCTATTCCTGTCGCACCCGATAATTTTACGGCTGGAATATCTTGCGGCAATTCGATATTTGCATGCAGTTCAATTTCTACATTATCCAGGGTCGCCGCACGACTGGTAGTAATACGTTTTAATTTCTGGTGTTCAATGAGCCATTGACTTTGGCGCAGCTGATATTCTTCCAGCTCCGCATCATCCGGATCAACGATGACTACACCATTTTCACCATCAACAATGATGATCTCGTTGTCACGCATCAAACCCAGCGCATTATGCAACGCCATCACCGAAGTGATATTCATACTCCGCGCCAGAATGGCTGCGTGTGAGGTCGTACCACCCACATCAGTAATAAACGCAGCATAGCGCTGACGCTTAAAATTAATCATGTCAGCTGGTGACAAATCATGCGCGACTAAAATACAGTCCGCTAAATTACTTTCATTTGAAGGCAAATTATCCCGATGGCCCATCAACACTTTCAGCACACGCTCAACAACTTGCACCACATCTGTTTTTCGCTCGCGCAAATAAGGATCATCAATGGACTCAAATTGTGCGACCAATTGCTCCATCTGTTGCGTCAACGCCCATTCCGCATTGCATTGCTGACTCTGTATAAGCTGTTTTGGAACCGCTGATAACATAGAATCATCTAGTATCATCAAATGCATATCCAAAAACGCAGGCATTTCAGCAGGTGCATTTTCAGGAATCTGACCACGTAAGGTTTGCATTTCCAGACGCACGGTATTAACGGCATCCTCAAAACGCGCAATTTCCTTATCGACGTATTGAGTAGGCAAAACATAGTGCGCCACTTCGATATGGCTATGCGAAGCCAGCCGCGCAACACCTATTGCGATACCGGGGGAAACACCTATGCCGTGTAGCGTAAAGCTCACTCACCTTCTCCAAACTTATCATTGATAAGCGCAACTAACGCCGTCATTGCAGTATGCTCGTCTACGCCATCGGCATCGAGGATAACGGTCGAACCTTTTGCCGCAGCTAACATCATCACCCCCATAATGCTTTTCGCATTGACGCGACGCTGATTGCGGGTTATCCAGATTTCACTTTGGAACTGACTGGCAGTTTGTGTCAGTTTGGCTGACGCTCGTGCGTGCAAACCTAATTTATTGGTAATTTCAATGTCCTGTTGCAGCATCGCAAAACTCCGTGGTGATATATAAAATGCCTTCTTGCCCACCTGTCACGGTTTTAGTAATAAGTTCTGACAGAGGCAAATGTCGATAGGTAATGGCGCGCATCAGCATAGGCAAATTCACTCCTGCTATCCCTTCTACTCGCCCAGGTTCCAATACGCGACACATGGTATTACAAGGCGTAGCGCCATAGATATCGGATAGCAGCAACACACCTTCACCTTGATCCATATCTTGTATTAATTGCTGGGCATCATCCAGCATACACAATTGCGTTTGTGCAGTGACATCCAAAGCCACCACTTGCTCTGGACGATTACCCAGAACGTGCGTTGCACACTGTATCAGGCTTTCGCCCAAGGTACCGTGAGCCACGATGAGTATGCCTATCATTGCCGCTCCCTAATTAACTTTGAAGTTCAGTCGCTGCTGCATTGCTGCAGTCATGTGCACTTTTCCATTAGCATCAATCAGCATAGCTTTATCCACACCCATTTTCTGGGCGGCTGCTTGCCAACCTGCGACCCCTGCAATAAATATTGGCTTGCTAGCCACATCCGATAATGTTCCTGCATGTGGCCCCGGCGATATCAATACAGTCACCGCCTGCACGCCTTGTGCTGGCCATCCTGTACGAGGATCGATGATATGGCAATAACGCTGTCCATTCAGCTCGAAGTACCGTTGATAATCACCAGAAGTCCCGACAGCTTCACCATCACGCAAATCAAGCAATGCAATCGGTGCAGGTTTACGTGGATGCTGTATGCCTACACGCCAAGGCCTGTCACCATGCTGCCCTATGGCAATAATGTTACCACCAATATTAATCAATGCATTTTTAATCCCCTGCGAACGTAAGTAGGCAGCAGCCATATCCAACGCATAGCCTTTGGCATAACCACCCAGATCCACACGTACAGCCGGGTTGGTACTATGAAACATAATGCCATCGACAACAATATCCTGCATTTTTGGATTTTCTGCAACCAGCTGTTTTATCAGTGCAGGATCAGGTAGCTTTGCTTCAAAATGATCAGACTGAAATCCCCATAGTTTAATCAAATTACCAATCGCAGGATTGAATAACCCACCAGATTGTATCGAATAGCGTGTGGCATCTTGAATAATAGGAATCATGCCCGGCGCGATCGCAGCTTGTGCAGGCGCTAACGCAAAGATGCCATTCATCCGCGATAAGGTGCCAGGCTCCCAAGCATGTAAACTATGATGCATCACATCAAAATCACGCAACACTTGCGCCGTGACTCGCTCAGCCAGCGCCTGTGGCGCGCCGTATATCGTCACCTCAACCCGCGTGCCAAAAACATAGCTTTCCTGACTATAAGTTTGTGGCTGACCACAACCAGCCAAGACAAACACTACCAGCAATATCAGCCAGCGCATTGACGTTCCAATGCATCAACAAAAATACTAGCCACGTTGATATCAGTCTGCTGACTAATTTCAACAAAACCTGTTGGACTAGTGACGTTGATTTCGGTCAGATATTCACCGATAACATCCAACCCTACCAGAAACAACCCCAAATCTCGCAATACTGGAGCTAATGTATTAGCAATTTCCTTATCACGTTCTGTTAGTAGCTGAGCCACGCCACGCCCACCGGCTGCTAAATTACCACGCGTTTCACCAGCGGCAGGAATCCGCGCCAGTGCATAAGGCACGGGTACACCATCTATCAGCAATATCCGTTTATCCCCTGCACTAATCGCAGGAATATAACGTTGCGCCATGATGGTTCGAGTACCAAGCTGAGTCATGACTTCCAGTATGACATTCAAATTCATCTCATCTGGGCATACGCGGAATATACTGCTGCCCCCCATGCCATCTAATGGTTTTAGTATCACATCGCCATGTTCAGCAATAAACGATTTAATCTCGTCCATGCGGCGACTCACCAAGGTGGGCACGGTAAATTGTGGAAATTTAGCAATCGCCAGTTTTTCGTTAAACTCACGCAGCATGCCAGGCTTATTAAATACTCGCGCACCCTGCTGCTCGGCCAGACTGAGCAAATGCGTAGTGTATAAATATTCGGTATCAAATGGCGGGTCTTTGCGCATGATGACCGCATCCACATCATACAAGCACAACCTTGTCTTCACCCCCAGCGCATACCAGGCATCGTCATCCACACTGACTTGTACAGATTTCACGTCCGCCTGCACCACCCCATCACGTAGCAGCATATCAGCAGGCCGCACTACCGCAAGCTCATGACCACGTCGTCCAGTTTCATGCAACATAGCGACGGTACTATCTTTGTAAGCTTTAAGCGTGCTGATGGAGTCTATAATAAATAAAAATTTCATTGCTCTAACTCTATTGCTGCCGCAAGCATGGCCAAACGTGCCACTACACCATAGGTATAAAAACGATTCGGCGTCGCATCCGGATTTGCCATTTGGTTGGGGGTACAACAAGGCGTTTCAAACGCTAATGGGACGAAATGCATACCGGGCGCATTCAGATTTTCATCCACACCACGTCCTGTATGTACACGATAAAACCCACCTATCACAAAGTGATCCATCATATACACCACTGGCTCAGCAATGGCATCATTGATACTCTCAAAGGTATAAACACCTTCTTGTATGATCACTTCCGACACCTGCAAACCTTCCTTGCCCACCGCCATTTTATTGCGCTGTTTACGGTTCAGATCGCGCACATCAGCAGGGCTTTTCACCGTCATAATCCCCATGCCATATGTCCCTGCATCAGCTTTGACAATAACAAATGGATCAGATTCTATGCCGTACTGCTTATATTTTTCGCTGATTTGCTCCAACATGAATTCCACATGTTTTTCCAGACAGGCTTCGCCTTGTCGCGCATGAAAATCGATTTCACCGCAAGTTGCAAAATACGGATTAATGAACCATGGATCAATATCAATTAGTTTCGCAAATTCCTGCGCCACCCGTTCATAGGCAGTAAAGTGCTGCGATTTCCGACGCACGTGCCATCCCGCATGTAATGGTGGTAACAACTTCTGCTCGATTCCCTGCAAAATTGCTGGAACACCCGCAGACAAATCATTATTCAATAACACAGCACAGGGATCATAATCTGCCAATCCTATACGGTTACCTCGACGTATCACGGGTTCTAATGTCAAATGCTCATCGTCACCAATATCTAACGTGAGAGGCTCAGTCAAATCTGGTATCAGGCTACCTATGCGCACTTCCAAACCCGTTTGCCGCAGAATACTGGCTAGACGGGCAACATTTTGCAAATAAAAAACATTACGGGTGTGATTCTCAGGAATTAATAATAGTTGTTGCGCTTCAGGGCATATTTTCTCAACCGCGCTCATTGCTGCCTGTACGGCAAGTGGTATGAAGTCGGTGTTCAGATTGTTAAATCCGCCAGGAAATAAATTGGTATCAACAGGTGCCAACTTGAAGCCACTATTGCGCAAATCAACCGACGTATAAAATGGCGCTTCATGCGCATGCCATTGGCTGCGAAACCAACGTTCAATTTTTGCTGTATTACTTAAGATATGCTGCTCTAATTCGAGCAACGGACCCGTTAAAGCAGTCGTTAAATGGGGAACCATGCGATACCTCTTATTTTATTTAACCTGTCATAATGACGCTTTCGCGCTATACCAAATTAATAATGTTATGTTTCATATCGTACTCTTTGAACCTGAAATACCACCGAATACTGGCAATGTCATTCGTCTTGCTGCGAATACTGGCTGCACCTTGCATCTGGTCGAGCCACTGGGCTTCAAGCTCGAAGACAAACACTTACGCCGTGCTGGGCTAGATTATCACGAATACGCCAACTTGCATGTTCATGCCAACTGGGCAGCCTGCCTAACTGCGCTAGGTGATCGCCGCATTTTTGCACTCACTACCAAAGGTGCAACCAGCATTGCGCAATGCGAATTTCGAGCTGAAGACGTATTTGTCTTTGGCCCGGAAACACGTGGCTTACCTGCCGTCATCCTGGACAGCCTCAGCACTGAACAACGTGTGCGTCTACCAATGATGCCCAACAATCGCAGCCTTAACCTATCCAATACCGTCGCCGTGGTTGTATTTGATGCCTGGCGGCAAAACGGCTATTTGGGTGGCGCATAAAACCGTCAACGCCACTCTTTAGGTAAATAATAATCGCCATAACCATCCTGCTCCATCGGTATTTCAATCACCCCGCTGGATAAAGCTTTAGGTTTGGCACTGCTGGCAATATTAGGGAACGCAATCACCAACACCACCATCACCAACTGTATCAACACAAAAGGAATTGCACCACGGTAAATATCCGTGGTTTTAATTTCCTTGGGCGCAACGCTACGTAAATAAAACAGGGCAAAGCCGAATGGTGGATGCATGAATGACGTTTGCATGTTAATCCCGATCAACACACCAAACCATACCAAATCGATACCTAGTTTTTGTGCAACAGGTGCTAATAACGGAATAATAATAAACGCGATTTCAAAAAAATCGAGGAAAAATGCCAGCACAAATACTAGCAAATTGACCACGATGAGAAACCCCAATGCACCACCCGGTAACCCTGTCAGCAAGTTCTCAACCCATAAATCACCATTCAGACCACGAAATACCAAACTGAATACCGTAGAGCCGATAAGTATGAACATGACGAAACTAGACAAGCGTGTCGTGGTATCCAAAGCTTGTTTGAGCAGCGCCAGTGGCAAACGTCTACGCACCCATGCAAGCAGCAGTGCCCCAGTCGCACCCATCGCGCCACCTTCGGTTGGCGTCGCCCAGCCCAAAAATATTGTCCCCAGCACCAGGAAAATCAGTAACAACGGTGGCACAATAGCGCGCAGTGCACTGCCCCACAATGCTTTTCCGCGCAAGGGTCTGGCAGACAGTGGCAAAGCGGGTGCAGCAGCAGGTTTAAATATTGTAACCAGCCATACAAACAGCACATACAATCCAGTCAACACCAAACTCGGCACCAGAGCACCCTGATATAAAGCACCAACAGAAATCCCAAGCTGATCCGCCAGAACTATCAATACCAGACTAGGCGGAATAATCTGCGCTAGCGTACCCGATGCTGCAATTACCCCAGTCGCCAATCTGGCATCATAACCATAGCGCATCATAATCGGCAACGATATCAATCCCATTGCAATTACCGAAGCCGCCACCACACCCGTGGTTGCCGCCAACAATGCGCCTACTAAAATCACCGCATAAGCCAAACCACCGCGTATCGCACCAAACAACTGCCCGACACTTTCCAGCAAATCCTCAGCCATCCCGCTACGCTCAAGGATCAACCCCATAAAAGTAAAAAACGGTATCGCCAATAAAGTTTGGTTCGCCATGATACCCAGCACACGTTCAGGCAAAGCCTGCATCAGACTCAAATCTATGAAGCCAAGCTTTAAGCCTATGATGCCAAAAATCAAGCCATTGGCTGCCAACGAAAATGCAACGGGATAACCCAATAACAACACCAAAACCAATCCCGCAAACATAGCGGGTGCCATCCACTCCATGCTCATGCCGACGGCTCCTCACATAGCGCTGCAGCATGCTTAATCAGTTCAGCTATACCTTGCAAACCCAATAAACCAAATCCAACTGGTATCAATAATTTAACTGGCCAACGCAGCAAGCCACCCGCATCAGGTGACATCTCGCCCGACTGCCAGGCCAGCATGAACATGGGCCAGGAAAACCAGATTATTAATGCACAGAAAGGCAATAAAAACAGCACAGTACCAAAAATATCAATGAGTAACTGCCCACGTCTGGACAATCGCCCATATATAAAATCAATACGTACATGCCCATTATGTTTGAGCGTATCACCTGCTGCTAACAGAAATACCGCACCAAACAAATACCATTGCATCTCCAGACCCGCATTAGAGCTTTCACCAAATGTGTAGCGCCACAATGCATTAACAGCAGAAATGAGCGTCACCAGCAATATTAACCATTTCACGCTACGCCCCACCCTGTCGTTCAATGCATCAACAGCATGCGCAAATCTCAATAAAACACGCACCATTACTCTCCAGCCACGGTCATTTGAGCTATGAGTATAGAACCAGTCTGCTTGGAGCCACGCGTTTCAGTATCTGTGCCAATCGCGACTATATCCTGGTACATTTGCTTGAGATTTCCTGCGATAGTAATTTCTTCTACTGGATATTGAATCACGCCATTCTCTACCCAAAAACCCGCAGCGCCACGTGAGTAATCACCAGTTACCATATTTGTACCATGCCCGAGCAATTCAGTAACCAACAAGCCAGTACCCATTTTTTTCAGCAGCCCCGCGAAATCCTCACCAGTCGAATTTACCAGCAAATTATGGCTACCACCCGCATTACCTGTCGTTTGCATACCTAATTTACGAGCGCTGTAACTGCTCAAGAAATAACCTTGCAATACACCATCTTTGATAATTTCTCTATCTACAGTTGCCACGCCTTCATTATCAAATGGGCTGCTCGCCAGTCCTCGTAACAAGTGCGGACGCTCACTGATTTGCAACCACTCGGGAAACAACGTTTGACCCAAGCTATCCATCAAGAAAGAAGATTTCCGATACAAGCTGCTACCACTGGTCGCAGATACAAAACTCCCAATTAAGCCCGCAGCGATTGGGGCCTCAAACAATACCGGAACTTGACAAGTTTTAACCTTGCGCCCATCCAAGCGTCGCACTGTACGTTCACCTGCGCGTCGACCGACTTCGGCTGCCGATATTAAATCTGCAGCACGTCTCGCTGAGGTGTACCAGTAATCACGCTGCATGCCCTGCTCAGACTCGGCTATAACCGCACAGCTAATGCCATGTCTGGAAGTTGGATAACCCGCCAAAAAGCCCAAGCTGTTACCATATACAAATAAAGAGTTTTGCGTATTGACACTACCGCCTTCGGAATTATTCACACGCGCATCCGCGGCCAATGCCGCCGCCTCGCACTCAGCTGCCATCGCAATCGCATCTTCGATAGATTGTGTCCAAGGGTGATATAAATCCAGCTCTGGCAAATCAGTCGCCAAGCGATCCGCGTCAGGCAACCCTGCAAAACTGTCTTCTGCGGTGTAGCGTGCGATGGTCAGTGCTTTATCAACAGTATCACGCAATGCGGTGCGACTAAAATCAGACGTGGAAGCATTACCACGTCGCTGCCCTATATAAACCGTAACGCCTATCCCTTTGTCGCGATTATATTCTATGGTTTCAACTTCGCCCTTACGCACCGTAACAGACTGCCCCATTCCCTCTGAAGCCTCGGCAGCACATGCACTTGCACCCTGCTGTTTGGCATAATCCAACATTTCTTGTACGAGGGATTGCAACTCGTTTTT
Source organism: Sulfuriferula nivalis (assembly GCF_009937995.1). Classification (NCBI taxonomy): domain Bacteria; kingdom Pseudomonadati; phylum Pseudomonadota; class Betaproteobacteria; order Nitrosomonadales; family Sulfuricellaceae; genus Sulfuriferula; species Sulfuriferula nivalis. The sequence goes on along the minus strand of NZ_AP021881.1, from coordinate 1,202,144 downwards.
AGTATGGCTAAATTGATCAGACACGAAAACTCCAGACTAAGTAAAGCGAAAACCGTTATCATAACAACATTTACAGCATATCTGAGTACCATGGAAGAAATTGAAGACGAAATCCCCGTCATAAGCAAAAGCGAAATTAAGCGGCAAATGACGGCATTACAAAAACTGGGTGAAGAACTCATAGCGTTGCCTAAAAGCAAACTCAACAAACTCGATTTGCCTGAAAATTTGCGTGACGCTATTGATGATGCCAAGCGTATCACTGCACATGGTGCACTTAGTCGACAAAAACAGTACATAGGTCGACTAATGCGCATCATTGATGCACAGCCCATTGCTGAACAACTGGAGAAGTGGCGCAATCATCATAGTGATGAAAATGTAGTATTTCACCAAATGGAACAATGGCGTACAAGTTTGATTAATGATGACAATTCGGTCACATTATTTATTGCAGATTTTCCAGATGTTGACGTACAACAATTACGCACGCTAATACGCAATGCGCGTAAAGAAGCCAGTTTGCTGCAACCACCGAAAAGCAGCCGAGCTTTATTTAAATTAATACGCGGCATTATCGAGACTGCACACCCTGAACTGGCTGCAGTGGATGAAGAAGAGCCCGAAGACGAATAGCTTAGGCATGCATACTCAGCCGTTTAGATTTATAATGCGCGGCTGATATGCACCACACTAAGGTCGAATTAGATGCAAATAATCATGTTGAAATCCAAGCTACATCGTGTCACAGTCACACAATCCGAACTGCATTACGAAGGTTCATGTGCGATAGATGATACGTTGCTTGAGGCAGCTGATATACATGAATATCAGCAAATCGACATTTACAATGTAAGCAATGGCGAGCGCTTTACTACCTATGCTATACGCGCTGAGCGTGACTCAGGCACTATTTCTGTCAATGGCGCAGCTGCACACAAAGCCAACCCAGGTGACATTTTAATCATCGCTACCTATGCAAACTATAATGAAGTTGAATTAGAAAAATTTGCGCCGCAGTTAGTCTATGTCGATGCACACAACCGCATCAATAACACACGTCATCACATCCCAGTGCAAATGGCAGCCGCTTGATTACCAACGACAAGCCATTCAAACTCATCTAGCCACGGTTTAGCATAAAAACATTCTTGCACATAATTTCAATCACGCTGCACTAACCAACTTTATTCCGCGTATGATATTTACCAACGGTAGATATATCTATTTGGCATTCCCATAGAACCCACCATGTTTGAAAAAAAACTCATACAATTACTTTCACAATTCAATAACCTGTTACATATGGCACTGACTGTCGCGCTGGCAATTGCCAGTGTCATGGTCATTTGGCAATTTAGCGTGGACGTCTTTCACGCAATTACACATGGGTATCTTATAAAAGGCTTTCTGCAATCTTTAGGTACATTATTTTTAGTATGGACACTATCCAGCCTGATTTCCGCTGAAATAAGCTTCCTGCAAAATGGCATACTACATGTACGGGTATTTATTGAAGTCGTAATTATTACTTTATTACGCCAATTACTAGTCGCACCTGTACAAATGGCAGGCGCTACACCATCGACTGGAGATGAGTTTGACCCGCTACACTTCGGCCTAATCCTTGCTGCCTTACTGGTGATAGGCATCTTACATTGGTTGGTGGGTGGTGCATCGATTGCAATTAACCGTAATTTGGACAAGCCCACATGATCGTCAACGCTGATCACAGCCAAGTAGTACAAATCAATCTGGCATCGCTGCCCTGGACAGCCTCTCCCACTGGTACAGAACAACGTCTGTTAGAACATAATGGCTTAGAACAAGCCCGTACGACCTCGATTGTTCGTTATAGTGCAGGGATCCAATTCAGTAAGCACTTTCATGAGTCAGGTGAAGAAATATTTGTACTTGAAGGAACACTAACGGATGAATATGGTACTTATTCTGCTGGTACTTACATTCGAAATCCACCTGGCTCAAGCCACAACCCATCAAGCGAAACGGGCTGCACATTTTTTCTAAAATCAGGTTATATGCAACAGAATGACACACAACGTATTGTCATTAATACTAGCACCACGTCGTGGTCACCAGGCTTAATTGACGGCTTAAGTGTCATGCCCTTGAGTGAGTTCCAAGGCGAGCATACCGCGTTGGTACGCTGGCAACCTGACACTTATTTTCAGACACATCGACATCATGGTGGTGAAGAAATTCTGGTGTTAGAAGGTACTTTTCAAGATGAATATGGTGACTATCCAGCGGATACATGGTTACGTAGCCCACATATGAGTACACATCAGCCATTTAGCAAATCAGGCTGCACCATATTGGTAAAAGTGGGACATCTAGATATCTCCACCAAATAAAAACCCTTTGCATTGTGATAACTAGGGAGTGTAATATCGTGTTGATATCGAAAGTGGTAATTAACCCATTAGCGTATAGCATGAACGCATACTTACTGAATTTAAGTGAGTAATGACATTTTGGTTTTAAAGTATTAACATTCAAAGTGGAGCTCTTAACAGAGCTCCACTTTTTTGTTTCTACATCCGATTGGTTGCGCGAGGTGCCAATTGTCAGCCAATATGCATTCCAGGTCGAGTTTAACGTCAGCTGCTCGGCCAAATCGGACGGTCCCAGTCTAATCATAAAAGGTTACAATGACAGGTAAAATAACCACAACGGACTGAAATACCAGCTTAAGTGTATTCGTTTTTCATTAAGGGGCAAGCGAAAATCAAACTGCGGATCATTCATACTAACTATAATATAACGCACATTGTTGGAATAGAATTGAGCAACACGCTAAACCATAAAAGGTCGTTTTTAATTGCTTTGAGAAACCTAGTCTTGATCATTGCTTTTCTTGCATTATCAGCTTGTACAAAACATAACGAATAAGGTTAGATTGTGATCGCGAAGCGAGCCACAATCTGAACCGTTTGTTGGACAAGCCCGGCATGGCTGGGGCGGGTGTTGCTTGAGCGCTTATGGAAATATCTTTTTGACTATGCTGGCATAACTGGACGCGTTACGCATCCCACCCGCCATTTCACGACCTTCACGTTGCCATTGCAGCAACTTATTCTATTCAACTCACCGTTTTTAGTCGGCTTTTCGGGCATGTTAACCCAATTTCAGCCTTCTTCAGGGCGAGCACGGCCATACCTGCCTAGTCTGGCAGGTGGGCGGTGTGGGCTGGTTTAGCGCATGGTCTCCCACCCTGTGTCATCTGCTCTGTGTTCCCGTTTTATAGATGGGGCTGATGTGGCTAGCGGTATCGCTTTGATACGTGTGCGCACTATCTTCATCACCCCACCGCAACATTGGCAACGTATCGCTGGTCTGGGTTGCGCTGGCGGCGGATTGTTCCGTCGCCATAGGTGGGTCAGCTGTAGCTGGGTGAGTAGTTTGCTATTGGGATGCAGGTAGCCAAAGTTGCGGGCGCGGCGGTAGCCTTTGGGCAGAATGTGTTGCAGTATCAGTCGCAGGAAGGCTACACCACTCAAGGTACGGGTTTCCATTTGTTTGGTTTGGCTGTTCCGGTAACGGAAGGTGACCTGACCATGCCGGTCGGAGAGGATGTCTTTCTCCTGTATCACCCCCCGATACAGATAGCGCCCAAGGTAGATCAGAGCGTGCTGTCCAGTGCCGACGGCTTTGCAATCCACCACCCAATCGGTCGGGTAATCGTTTGGCAGGGTGAGTCCTGCTTGTCTGATGCCTGCCAGTAATTTGGCACGAAATACTTTGGCCAGGGCTTTGTGGTTAAACAGGTAGTTGCCGTGTTTATGACGCATGCGTCGCTGTTTGGGGTTAAAGGCGACAGCGGGCATGACGAGATGCACATGGGGGTGATAGTCCAGTCGGCGGTTATGGGTATGCAGTACAGTCACCGCCCCTGCGCTGCCGCGCAGCTTGTTGTCGTTTTGGCTGAAGGTGTTGACTGTTTCCCACGCGCAGCGTGTGATCAAGTCATACATGACGCGCTGATGTTGCCAGGCCAGTGTGCGCAACTGGGCGGGCACGGTGAAGGTGAGCATGAAGTAGTTGGCGGGGATGGATTTGTGTAATTGCTGGTCTATCCAGCGCTGTGATTCGTGCGCCTGGCAATGCGGGCAATGCCGATGACCGCAGGAATGTGGCAGGTAGCTGGGTGTTTGACAATCATCACAGGCAAGTTGCATCCTCGGGCTCATCTGGCTACGGCAGGTTTGAAAGGCGGTTAAGGCAGCTTGCTGGCTGGGCAATAGGTGATGACCGTGTTGTGCAAGCAGTTTAGCTGCGTAGGTTGCTACGATGTGCGCCAGTCTGATCATTTGACTTTGCCCCAATGAATGTGGAATTTCTCCATTAATTGATTAAGGCGAGTGTGTGCGCTCTGATGGCGTTGTTCGGTGAGGTGGGTGTAGCGGATGGTGGTGAGGATGGACTGGTGTCCGAGTATCTGCTGAATTTCGAGTAAATCGATGCCAGCTTCTATCAGGTGGGTGGCATAGCTGTGGCGCAGGCTGTGTGGTGTAATTCTTTTTTTAAGCCACAGTCACGGGTCACTTGACCCAAGGTGGTCTGGATACCACCACGATCCAGCGGGGTGCGTGCCAAGTGCGATTTGGCAAGACCGCCGTGTCGATTAGGAAAGAGCAAGCTTGGGTTGCGATGGGTGAGCCAGAAACGGCGCAATACCTGCAAGGTGTTCTCTGATAACGGCACCAATCGATCACGGTTGCCTTTGGCGTTGCGTACTTGCACCCGCATCCGATCCGCATCGATATCCCCTACCTGCAAGCGTAAGCCTTCGCCTAATCGTAAGCCCAGGCTGTAGAGGGTGAAGAAGAATACGCGGTAGCTCAATACGCGGGTGGCCATGAAGATTTGTTGTGCCTGGGCGACGGTAATGATGTCGGGCAGGCTATATGACTTGGGTGGTTTAACCAGATCCGCACCTGGCCAGGGTTGGCTGAGTACATGGGCATAATAGAACTTCAGTCCATACAGATCATGTTTGAGCGTACTCCATGAATGGGTATCCAGGATGCGAACAAAATAGTCGGTTAATTGTGGCTTGGTGAGCGCGTCTATCTGGTCATTAAAATACACCGCTGCGCGCCGTACGCCGTGTGAATACAAGGCGATGGTTTTAGGCTGCATGCCTCTGAGCTTGAGGCAATTCAGCAGTCGCTGGTGATTGTGCTCGAAGTGCGCGGGGATGGGTGTGGGGGCTGTCAATGTCGTCTCCTCGTGGTACAGTAATCAAAATTCCATTGCTGGGGGAGACGAAATTATGCTGCGTAATTTGATGGTTCGGGAATATTTCTCCGCGATAGCGGCTTCGTTCAACAAAGACTTTCAGCAGGGCGCATACGTTTGGCAACGTGCTTGGACCTCCTCGGTGGTTGCTGCACTTCAACAAGCAGAGGCATCGAGTCATGTGGATCGTTGGCATGTGTTGGCGGGTGAATTTGATCATGATGCGCAATCTTTTAGCCCTGCTCAAGTTTCATTTTCCGTACTGCCTCGCTTAAAACATCCTGTGGTGATGGTATTTCGTATTGATGGACAGATGCGGCACTTGGATGGAAATATGCTCATCGATCGTTTGACGCAAGTTCGGCAACAATGGCAGTCACATGGGGTACATGTTTCTGCACTGGAAATAGATTATGACTGCGCGACTCAGCAATTACCTGTTTACGAACATTTTCTACGTCAATTGCGTGATAGCTTACCTAAAGACATATCCCTGAATATTACGGCGCTGCCTGATTGGCGGCATTCAAGCAGCATTTCGTCTTTATTGCATCAGGTGTCGCGTTACACTTTGCAAGTTCACGCAGTCAGCAATCCACGTCAAGGGCTGTTTGATTCCTCGTTAGCAGAGACTTGGGCGCAAGAATTTTCCCATTTATCCAGCACCCCTTTTGAATTGGCATTACCTAATTACGGTTCCCGAATTTTAAGTAACACGCAAGGTAAATTACTAGCCGTTGAAAGCGAGATGCCTATATTGGCCTCTGCACAACAAACACAAGAATTAATGGCTCAACCAGCTGTGCTGACCGCGTTTTTGCGTAAATTACACACTGATCCACCAGCGCATTTACAAGGTGTAGTTTGGTTCCGCCTCCCTGTGAGTGGGGATCGCAGAACTTGGTCATACCAAACTTGGGTAGCTGTGATGGATGACCGTTATCATGCGGTGCCTTTGTTGCCGGAACTACAATCACATACTAACGGGATGTTGACCGTGGTGTTAAATAATCCAAATGATATGGATGTGGAATTACCAAGATTGCTTGTACTGAATCATGCTTGCGAAGTAGGGGATGGTGCGAATGCTTATGTCTTTAATCCAGACAAAGCATCTTTTTCGCGACAGCAGGAAGGCTTATTACATGGACATGCACAACGCGTGATTGGCTGGATTCGTTGTGCTACAACGGGGATGAAAACATATGCGGAAAATTGAACTGACTTTAATTGCGGTGCTGGCCAGTACTTTGGTGCTGACCGCTTTAGCCTGCGGCCCAGATTTCAAACTTTTATTGCCGGGGCGAGCAGCTGTGTTAGCCGATCCAGCAACCGGTGGAAATTTTTATGCAGACGCCATGCATTTGTTGGATGGTACGGATTCGACAAAAAACTTACCGCCCGTTACAGGCACAAATGAAGTCAGTTCAAGCGAAAATTCTACTACAACGGATGAGCAGCCAAATCCTCAATCTGAGAAAATTCTGGATGCCAGCGGGGATGAAACCTATCGTAAATTGGCTGACAAACCCGAAGCAGATCGTTTGTATGCTGCTGCAGCAACAGATTTTCATCTTCAGCATTACACATCTGCTGCCGAACGTTTCCATAAGATTTTGAACCTGCCTGATAAGTCGGGCGATTCACGTGTGGTATGGGCGGCATTTATGCTAGGACGGATTGCTTTGGTACAAATCCGTGATATCAAGCCTGACTCACAATTGCTGTTACAGGCAGATCAGTATTTTGTTATGACTCGCAAACTTGCTAGCCAAGGTAAAGCTGATCCTCTGCAATTGGCACTGGAGAGTTATGGGGAACAGGCGCGCACTCACTTACTGACCGCAGGTTACCCCAGTCTGGCGGACGGCTCATCAAAAGAAGTCGCTGCGAATGTGGTTCAGGCCGTGCATCTATACTCGATGCAGAGCCGTCTGGGTGGTGATGGAATATTATCGTTGAGAGACGTTTCGCGGTGGTTATTTAAAAATCAAAACTTGTTGTCGTTGACGGCAGAAGATAACGAAACCCGTAAACTGTTGATTAGTTATGTGGTGGATTTTGTTGAACCGGGGGATGCCTTTGGTAGAGAGACGGCAAAACCTGAACAAGCTGACAAGATGAGTGCTTTATTGGAAATAAGTGAGCAGCAACTCCGTCAGAAAAATTTTGATGGGGCGGATAATTTAGCCGTTATGGCCTATGCCATGGGTCGCTACGAAGATGCGGCAAAGTTTGCAAAGCACGCCAATTCGCCTCGCGCAGAATGGTTGAAGGCAAAACTGGCCATCCAACGAGGTGATATGGATGCCGCTGCACAACGAATAAGGTTAGATTGTGATCGCGAAGCGAGCCACAATCTGAACCGTTTGTTGGACAAGCCCGGCATGGCTGGGGCGGGTGTTGCTTGAGCGCTTATGGAAATATCTTTTTGACTATGCTGGCATAACTGGACGCGTTACGCATCCCACCCGCCATTTCACGACCTTCACGTTGCCATTGCAGCAACTTATTCTATTCAACTCACCGTTTTTAGTCGGCTTTTCGGGCATGTTAACCCAATTTCAGCCTTCTTCAGGGCGAGCACGGCCATACCTGCCTAGTCTGGCAGGTGGGCGGTGTGGGCTGGTTTAGCGCATGGTCTCCCACCCTGTGTCATCTGCTCTGTGTTCCCGTTTTATAGATGGGGCTGATGTGGCTAGCGGTATCGCTTTGATACGTGTGCGCACTATCTTCATCACCCCACCGCAACATTGGCAACGTATCGCTGGTCTGGGTTGCGCTGGCGGCGGATTGTTCCGTCGCCATAGGTGGGTCAGCTGTAGCTGGGTGAGTAGTTTGCTATTGGGATGCAGGTAGCCAAAGTTGCGGGCGCGGCGGTAGCCTTTGGGCAGAATGTGTTGCAGTATCAGTCGCAGGAAGGCTACACCACTCAAGGTACGGGTTTCCATTTGTTTGGTTTGGCTGTTCCGGTAACGGAAGGTGACCTGACCATGCCGGTCGGAGAGGATGTCTTTCTCCTGTATCACCCCCCGATACAGATAGCGCCCAAGGTAGATCAGAGCGTGCTGTCCAGTGCCGACGGCTTTGCAATCCACCACCCAATCGGTCGGGTAATCGTTTGGCAGGGTGAGTCCTGCTTGTCTGATGCCTGCCAGTAATTTGGCACGAAATACTTTGGCCAGGGCTTTGTGGTTAAACAGGTAGTTGCCGTGTTTATGACGCATGCGTCGCTGTTTGGGGTTAAAGGCGACAGCGGGCATGACGAGATGCACATGGGGGTGATAGTCCAGTCGGCGGTTATGGGTATGCAGTACAGTCACCGCCCCTGCGCTGCCGCGCAGCTTGTTGTCGTTTTGGCTGAAGGTGTTGACTGTTTCCCACGCGCAGCGTGTGATCAAGTCATACATGACGCGCTGATGTTGCCAGGCCAGTGTGCGCAACTGGGCGGGCACGGTGAAGGTGAGCATGAAGTAGTTGGCGGGGATGGATTTGTGTAATTGCTGGTCTATCCAGCGCTGTGATTCGTGCGCCTGGCAATGCGGGCAATGCCGATGACCGCAGGAATGTGGCAGGTAGCTGGGTGTTTGACAATCATCACAGGCAAGTTGCATCCTCGGGCTCATCTGGCTACGGCAGGTTTGAAAGGCGGTTAAGGCAGCTTGCTGGCTGGGCAATAGGTGATGACCGTGTTGTGCAAGCAGTTTAGCTGCGTAGGTTGCTACGATGTGCGCCAGTCTGATCATTTGACTTTGCCCCAATGAATGTGGAATTTCTCCATTAATTGATTAAGGCGAGTGTGTGCGCTCTGATGGCGTTGTTCGGTGAGGTGGGTGTAGCGGATGGTGGTGAGGATGGACTGGTGTCCGAGTATCTGCTGAATTTCGAGTAAATCGATGCCAGCTTCTATCAGGTGGGTGGCATAGCTGTGGCGCAGGCTGTGTGGTGTAATTCTTTTTTTAAGCCACAGTCACGGGTCACTTGACCCAAGGTGGTCTGGATACCACCACGATCCAGCGGGGTGCGTGCCAAGTGCGATTTGGCAAGACCGCCGTGTCGATTAGGAAAGAGCAAGCTTGGGTTGCGATGGGTGAGCCAGAAACGGCGCAATACCTGCAAGGTGTTCTCTGATAACGGCACCAATCGATCACGGTTGCCTTTGGCGTTGCGTACTTGCACCCGCATCCGATCCGCATCGATATCCCCTACCTGCAAGCGTAAGCCTTCGCCTAATCGTAAGCCCAGGCTGTAGAGGGTGAAGAAGAATACGCGGTAGCTCAATACGCGGGTGGCCATGAAGATTTGTTGTGCCTGGGCGACGGTAATGATGTCGGGCAGGCTATATGACTTGGGTGGTTTAACCAGATCCGCACCTGGCCAGGGTTGGCTGAGTACATGGGCATAATAGAACTTCAGTCCATACAGATCATGTTTGAGCGTACTCCATGAATGGGTATCCAGGATGCGAACAAAATAGTCGGTTAATTGTGGCTTGGTGAGCGCGTCTATCTGGTCATTAAAATACACCGCTGCGCGCCGTACGCCGTGTGAATACAAGGCGATGGTTTTAGGCTGCATGCCTCTGAGCTTGAGGCAATTCAGCAGTCGCTGGTGATTGTGCTCGAAGTGCGCGGGGATGGGTGTGGGGGCTGTCAATGTCGTCTCCTCGTGGTACAGTAATCAAAATTCCATTGCTGGGGGAGACGAAATTATGCTGCGTAATTTGATGGTTCGGGAATATTTCTCCGCGATAGCTAAAGTGGACCCCTCCGTCAAGACAATAATACGTCGAGTTTAAGAGGGTAACCTTTCATATGCAGCTGCACGGCGCTGCCCCGGTTTTGTTTCTGGTTTTCGATCTTTTTCTAACAACGCTTTTCCTGACGTAGTGAACTTGTCCACGATGCTGGCACCACCGCCACTGGCTGTTCGATAAACCTCGTCTGGTGTTTTATAACCCAGTGACTGATGGATACGTTCAGCGTTATAAAACACAAAGTATTCCGTCAATCCTAGCAGCAGTGCTGGTAATGTAGCATAGCCTTTCAAATATACGTCTTCGTGCTTGACGCTACGCCAGAGCCGTTCCACAAAGATGTTATCCAATGCCCGTCCGCGACCATCCATGCTAATCGTAATGCCGTTTTCCTTGAGTGCACCCGTAAACGCGTCACTGGTGAACTGACTGCCCTGATCAGTGTTAAATAACTCAGGTATGCCGTGCGACTGTAGTGCCTGTTCCAGACAGTCCACACAGAAGCCACTGTCCATCGTATTCGATAATCGCCATGCCAGCACTTTGCGCGAGTACCAATCTATCACTGCCACCAAATACACGAATCCTCGTGGCAGGCGCAGGTAAGTGATATCCGTACTCCACACCTGATTGGGACGGGTCACTGCGACACCTCTGAGCAGGTAAGGATAAATCTTATGCTGCGGGTGCGCACGACTGGTGTTCGGTCCTGGCGCCATGCCAGCTAACCCCAGTGTGCGCATTAATCGTTGCACTCGTTTGCGATTGATGTGGTGTCCTATGCTACTCAGGTAATGCCTAATCTTGCGGCTGCCATAAAATGGATGCCGTGTGTATTCTGTGTCTATCAACGTCAGCAATGCCAATTCTTGTTCGTCAGTGGCTTTGATCAATCTGGGCGCATAAACGCTGGATCGCGCCACACCCGCCAATGCACACTGCTGACTGAGTGCTAAAGATGTGCATTGGCTAATCCACTGCTTGCGCAGTGCTATGGGTTGATCCCGGACTTTTTTTTAAGCCAGTCCAATTCCATTTTGAGTCTGCCAATCTCGGAATACAGTCGCTCTGGACTAGCAGAGAGATCCACTGGCTTCGGGCCGCGTTTGGCATTAAACAAGCCAGCAGCTTGTTCTTGCAACTCTTTCTTCCACAATCCAACCTGGGTCGGATGCACGCCAAATTCCTGACCTATTTCGTTAACCGTCTTGACACCACGAATCGCTTCCACTGCAACCTTGGCTTTAAACTCACCCGAAAAATGCTTACGATTTGTTTCACTCACAACCCGCTCCTTTTTACAGCAGGTTACCATCTTAATTCATTGTCCAGAAATCGGGGTCCACTTTAAGCGGCTTCGTTCAACAATATCATCAAGCTTTGACCGCTTATGCGCAAGAACATCCTCAAGCTGAGGGCGCCACTAAAACTACTTCGCTTGAATATACGTATGCCGAAGACTATGACTGGACTACAGTTCCGCCAGAAGCGCTTTTACGGGATGAATTTGCCGTATTTTCTGTAGGTCGTGGAGACTTTGATCAGGCGTTACAAATTCTGTCTGAAACGTCGTGGTTAGATGCGGCTTATTTGGCGGAACGTATTTTTTCCACTGAGGAATTGCAAGCCTATGTCGATCAACATGCCGCGACCATTCCTGTTGTATCGGACGAAGAGAAAATACAGGGTGTTGTGGCTTATCGACGTACGCCTGCAGAAGGTCTACGTGAGTTATTGGCGCGACGATTGATGCGCGAGGGGAAATTCGCGCAAGCAATCCCATATTTTTATGCAGGGCCTATGGCTCAAGATGAATTGGGAAATCCTGTGAAGGGGAACCCCTCGCAATGGGCAAAAGCCTATATGGCATCTTTAATCTTGGCTCAGCATACACATGACAAACTTGAAAAAGCACGAGCTTGGTATGCTGCTGCGAACATGGCACGTGAGCATGGCATGGAAATTTTGGGATATGAACTTGATCCGGATGATGCTTTTGCGGATGGTAGTTATCAGCTTGACTACACAAGTTTTGTGCCAAAAAATGCATTTGTTTTTTTTGCGGGTGAATACCTTAACAAGGTAGATGCTTTGTCGAAAGTAGAGCAGAAACGGTTTCAAGGTTTTAATTTAGTCAGCCCATCCGAACGCCAGCGTTTTGCGTCAACTACGCCCACCATCGACAAACGTTTTCATTATCGTTATATCGCCGTGCAAGAGGCGCAAAAGACCGCAGCATTATTGCCCGTAAAGTCTCAAGCATATGCATCGGTGTTGTGTAATGCGACAGGTTGGATACTGTCTGGCGATGATAAGTTAGCGCAGTCGCTATACCATCAATACGTGAAACACGGCGCTCAGTTCCCTTGGGCGGCACATTTTGGGCATAAGTGTCCAGAACCAGATTTTACGGCTTTGCAAACGGGACGTACGTGACGCTATTTACGCTGCGTGGTGTATAAATTGACGTGGGTGTAAGGGTAATCCACTGCACTTTTACTGAGTCTGAAAGTGGGATTTGGCGAGTAACCACAGTTCAGTCTAGTATATACAACAGCCATTCAGGGTTGGAACGTCACTGTCCGGTAGGGCCGAACAAGAGACGGTCATGCTTGTATGAATGGAAAGACTACTTCAGGCACAATGGATACCTTCAGCACCCAGCCAAATTATCAGCAACCAAGTCTTAAAATGCCCATGGTGGCAGTGTTTTATCGTCAGCAACCCAATCAGAATGCTTATCGATATCAGCGGGGCGCTTAGTTCTCGGTTTTCGAGTTGAGGTAAGGGGCTCGAAATAAAGAATATCCTCTGGTGCCACAGGTCCGCGTGCCAAGCCTAATTTCATTGCGGGCGTCTTGCCATCCGATCCTTTGAGCGAGTAGTTATAGAACACACGAAAGATATCCAGTAGCTTTGCTAAGTTATCTGGGCGATACGCGTTATAGCCATACCACTTCCGGCCTGCTTGATTGGCAGATCCGTAAGCCCGCTCTGCAAAAGAAAGTCTACGTCGCACCAGCATAAAGAATCGATCGATTGGGTGTAATGATGCTTTCAGATACAGTCTCGCTGCATGATCGTCGGAATATGTGCTTATATTTGTAAGCCAGCATATGTGTTTGGCAGGTTCGCTCTTATTTGGCAATGGGTGCACCAACCACCAGTCATCTGGGTATCCCAACGACACTGCGCGCTGCATCTCGGCCTTTGTCATTAATACCTTAATTTCAAAATCAGTGAGTCCGGGATTCGCGGCTTTTACTGCCCTGAACACACGTAAGCTTGCGGCGATTGCTTGGTCTTTCTCGTCGATAGTTGCCTCTTTCAATACTTTTACATACCAGGCATCGGCAGTTCTAGCAGTCACTCTATCATGGAAGGCTGCTAAAAAAGCTGCACGGAATCCTGAATCCTGATCTAGAAAAAAACGGACTTTAGGCGCATTTGCTAGCATTTTTGCCATCAACAAGAAATGGGCCTGCATGGTGTATTGTTCCCGTACCTGCACTCCATTAGTTGGAAGCATAATGTTGCTGTTTTTTTCATCACTATCCTCAATATCATCACGATCTTTTGCTGCTTCATATTCGCCCATGATTTCTGCGGTCAGTGTGTCAGCGCCACGCGCAATCTGAAGTGCACGCGTAATTCTCCTCTTAGCTGTGGATGACCCCTTGATTAACGCAGCCGCATAGTCGGGTTTTAACCAAAACCTGGCATATTTTCGAAATGGCTGTGTTAAGTTGTAATCTCCTGCCTCTTTCGCCAAAAGCTTTAGTTGATCTGGATTGATAGTTTCGTCGAAATTTAGATGCATACCGAAAACATAGCCGGTTTTAATATCCGCTGTGCCGATTGCATTTAGTTGAATGTTGCGCCTGTCCTTACGGCTGTTCCAGTTCACAATATGCATTTGTCGATCCACTGCGACATACATCTTTGGTAGTGGGAAGTCTTCCAGTAGTAGCTTTTCCCGACTTTGAGCTAACAGCAGGCATTGCCGGTGAATAAAAGCAATCTTCCCATATAGTGATTTACGATCCAGACCAGTGATTTCCGCAATCCGGCTTAGTGGCACCTTGTTCATCAGCAGTAACATAACCTCACGATTCTTATGAGGGACTTTGTGTTTACGCGTAGATTTGCCGCCAACGGTAAACGTCTTTCGACAAACGTTACATCGCCAGCGCGGCGTTCCCGCTGCTGTAACGCCGAAAGCTGCGTAATTGTTCCCACCCTGAGATAAGGAAACTCCATGCATCGTGCATGCTGAATTAGGGCAAGATGCTTCGGGAGTGTATTTGAGGTAAGCAGATATTCGATCTAGGTCTTCAAGTATCGAAGCATTGTTCCGTATCGGTTGATTGTCTTCGCATATGCTGCATTCCAGTTTCGGATTATTGTTACCCTTACTGTTAAGGATATAAAACCCGGGTAAAGGTGCAGATCCTTTTGGTCGGTATCCCCTGCCAGGTATTTCTGGCACGCCGAAATTAGCACATTTTGGGTTTTTGCAGAAATTGACGTTCAACCCGTCATGCGGTGGTGGTAGCCGATAGCCTGAAGAAGATTTTTTCGCCAAAGTAATGCCCCCTGAATCGTAGACTCAAGGAGCATTGTAGTTGAATTATGCTGAAGTTATCAACACGATATTACACGCCCTAGTTGTGATAATGCAAAGGGTTTTTAATTTTGAAATATCTAACTTAAACTGCTTCGAGCTTACGCATAAATGCTGGCAACAATTTGAAATCAACCAAACTACTAAATAATGATTTCATAAAACTTGCATCAGCTTCATACACCAATTTGTAATATTGCATACGCATAGTCATAGCGCTGCCAAATACAATACTAATCAATGCCAAAAATGAACCTAATGCTAAAGTAGACATACCCGTAATGCCCTGACCTATAGTGCACCCCATCGCTAAAACACCACCAAATCCCATTAGAACGGCACCAAATACATGATTACGAAAATCCGCAAACGATGCAAACCATTCGATACGGAAATTACGACTCAACAGTGACCAAAGCAACGAACCCGCAATAACACCCGCAAGTGCCATTACACCAAACGTCAGAAAGCTGCCATCAAATTTAGCTATTGCATAGCCCAAAGTTTGACCCATAGGATTAATAAACGTAAAAGATTGTGGACTTAATGGACGACTGTCTGCTGGCTTGATATCGTTAGGTCCAGCAGCAAAATCCCACTCTTGAACATACGACTGCAGAGTATAAACCGTTCCATCAGAGGCTTTCACGCCGACTACAGTACTGATATACCAAGCACCCAACACAACCAGGCCCACTACCAAACCACCAATAATATTATCTTTGCTGGCACGAAAATCTTTGGACTTAAAAACGAAAATCGCAATGAATAATGCGATTAATACACCCAACACTAAACGAGCCTGTTTCAGACTCGCATCGTTCACTAAGAATGAAGCCAAATCTTGATGCGTACCCACATTAATAGCTAAAGGACGCAGCCAGCCATTAAACAAAACAGTAAACAATGTCTTATCTGTTCCGGGGAAAGGATTAACCATAAAATAAGCTATCACTGAAATAATCAGCAAAACAAATATGGATTTGATATTGCCGCCACCAATACGAATCAAGGTCTTGTTGCCGCAACCTGAAGCGAAAGTCATACCGATACCGAACAAAACACCACCGAAAATATTTTCCGCCCAAATCAACTGTGCACCACGATACGGGGGGAATGAAGCATCAATATTAGCCAATCCCAGATATTCCAATACAGACACACCTAGCATAGCAACTGCGATCGCCAGCAACCATGCACGCATCCGCCCCATATCGCCCATATTCACC
Source organism: Sulfuriferula nivalis (assembly GCF_009937995.1). NCBI lineage: Bacteria > Pseudomonadati > Pseudomonadota > Betaproteobacteria > Nitrosomonadales > Sulfuricellaceae > Sulfuriferula > Sulfuriferula nivalis. The sequence continues at coordinate 1,186,273 of NZ_AP021881.1, read as the reverse complement.
CAGTCAGACACTGCACCCATAGTACAGAAATTGGTTTTGTTTGCGACTAGCCCCAAAACCAAAGCCAAAGCGAAGGTCGACCACAACAAAACAGATTGCGCTTGAGCAAAGCTTTCAAATAACATTGTTTATCTCCTGATCCCAAAAAGTTTTGCCGATGGTATGTCGAATATACAGTTCGAACAATAAGCGATATGTACTAGTGAGCTGGAACTGGAGGTAGAGCTGGGGATAAAGATGGGACTGGGGCTGGGAGTGAACTATCCAATCCAGTTTTAACATCCGCAGCATCCTTGGCACTCAACACACCACCATCCTTAATCACGGCATCTTCTGTTTTTTTATTCATTACAATGATGCTAATACGTCGATTAATTGGATTCATGGGATTATCTTTATCAAATGGTATCGCCGAACCCAACCCCACAACACGCAACATTTTGCTTTCATCCATACCACCAGCAATTAACTCACGGCGGGATGCATTGGCTCTATCAGTTGACAGTTCCCAATTGCTATATGCAGTACCACCATTTGCATAAGGTGTAGAATCTGTATGACCAGACAAAGTTATTTTATTTGGAACTTCATTCAAAGTTTTGCCAATTTCATGCAATATTTCTTTTGTATAAGGCTGCAACTCAGCCTTTGCAGAAGCAAACATTGGGCGATTTTTCTCATCTACAATTTGGATACGCAACCCTTCGGATGTAATATCCAGCAATAGTTGCTTCTTAAATTGTTTTAATAACGGATTAGCATCAATTGATGCTTCAATACTGGACTTTAACGCTTTTAGTCGTGCCTCTTCTAATTTTGCCATATCTGCCTGCGCAGCTTTTAAATCATAAGTTTTTTTCTGTTTTGGATCAGAAGCTTTACTTACTTGCCCATCTTTTCGGGTCAAGTCTTTGCCACCACCTTGAATCACACTCGAACTATCACCACTACCCGAACCGCCTTGCATCGCCACTTTTAGCGGCGTAGAAAAATAATCCGAAATCCCCTTCAAATCGCCCTTTGCTGTTGATCCCAACAACCACATCAACAAAAAGAACGCCATCATAGCCGTAACAAAGTCAGCATAGGCGATTTTCCAAGCACCACCGTGATGTCCACCAGCGACCTTCTTAATCCGCTTAATAACTATGGGGCGCACTTCAGCCATATCAGCCCCGCTTACTTAGATTTAGCTTGTTTGACATGCTCTTCAAGCTCGAGGAAGGTTGGACGCTCAGTGGAATATAAAACTTTACGCCCGAATTCAACAGCGAGCGCCGGAGCATATCCATTTAAACTGGCTAGTAAAGTAATTTTTGTACATTGGAACGTTTTACTTGCCTCATCCAGTTTCTGCTCGAGCAAACCAGAAAGCGGCCCTACGAACCCATAAGCCAACAGAATACCCAAGAAGGTACCAACCAGCGCATGTGCAATCAGCATTCCCAATTCAGCCGGTGGTGCGCCAACAGACTCCATCGTATGCACAACCCCCATTACCGCAGCAACGATACCAAATGCAGGCAGACCATCACCAAGTTTGGCAATACAATGCGCTGCTACTGCACCTTCATGATGATGAGTTTCTAATTCGTTATCCATCAAATTTTCAATCTGTAATGCGTCCATATTTCCAGACACCATTAAACGCAAATAGTCAGTCATGAATTCGATAAGATGATGATCATGGACGATAGATGGGTATTTACTAAACAACGGACTGGCATCTGGGGTTTCGATATCACCTTCAATCGACATCAGACCTTCCTTGCGCACTTTGCTTAAAATCTCAAACAAAAGCGCAAGCAAATCCATATACAGCGCTTTATTGTACTTAGAACCTTTAAAGATATCAGGCAGTGCTTTTAATGTTGCCTTCACTGATTTTGCGTTATTACCTACAAAAAAAGCGCCACCAGCACCGCCACCTATCATCAGCAATTCCAAGGGCTGAAACAACGCTGCCAAATGACCACCGGCCATGGCGAAACCACCAAAAACGGCACCGAGCACAACCACATAGCCAACAATCACTAACATTTGCTGCTCCCTCCCATTTTGGGAAAATTATTCAGCTTCATTATTATGAAGGTGCATTTCACAATATCGCACCCAGTATCAATCTTTTGCAAACGTCCACACTACAATTGTTGTCAAATATACCACGCATAAAGTGGCGTGCGCATCTGTTCCGTCTGAATTGTTATGTCTGCTGGATGTTCTGGTACAACAAATTCATTACTCAATAAAATAGCACCTGGTCGCATTTCAGCACGAGCTTTATACCATAATGCTGGCATCGCCGCTGGTGACAAGTAAGCAAATACCACATCAAACTGAGCAAAATCCAGTGTCATATAATCAACACGCAAAAATCGAGCATTACTATGACTGAAATATCCTCGCAACCAACTGAACAACCAAGGCAACCAAGACAATTCCACTCCAACTACCTGACAATTCGGGTAATTTTTAGCTAAATGTAAAACTAAACCACCCAAACCACTACCTACGTCAATGATATATAAAGGACGATCTTTGGGCAATGTACTTTCAACGCCATACCAAGTGGATTTACTTGACGGATAATATGGCACCTGAGTACGAAAAGTGTGGCCATAAAACACCACAAAAAACAAAAATGCCGACAAATAAATAGTAGCCGACAAATGCCAGCTTAGCGCGGCAAGCAAAGCAAATGGCATCAGAAACTGAATCAACCACCACCACACAGCCAATTTTATTTTTTTTGACCATAGTGCAGCAATTATCCCTTGCGACAATGCGATCTCATATATATTTAAAAACGGAACGTGTAACCAACGTACCCAAAACTGAAATACTAAAACAACAAATCCAGCCGTCAACAACTGGATCATTAATGCTTTAATAGCAGGCAATGTCAGCAATGAACGCGCTACAGAAAAACCAGATAACGCCATATGTACTACTGAACAATATTATCGACGTCATGAGCCTTTTTGTTGGTTTTTCCTGCCCGAGAAGGCAAGTGGCACAAACCACAAACATAGTGCTGATTCAAATCATATTTATCAATCACAAAATTCCCCCCACATTGAGAGCATGCAGTAGAAGCCAACATTTTGTTATCAATAAACCTGATTAGTGTCCAAGCACGCATCAAAGACAACACGGCTTCTTCTTCAGATTTCATTTCGATTTGTTCAAGATACAACTGATATGCTTTCATCATGGCCTGTACGCCATGTATTTCAGCATGCTGAATTAAATATCGATAAATATTTAAAAATATTGAGGAATGAATATTGGGCTGCCATGTCAGAAACCAATCCGTAGAAAATGGCAACATACCCTTAGGAGGAGAAACCCCTTTGACCTCTTTGTATAAAGCCAAGATACGCTCACGTGACAGCGATGTTTCCGACTCTAACAACTGACAACGCGCACCCAATTTGATGAGTTCTGTTGCAAGCTGTATGTCCTGGGCTTCATTGAGGACACTTTTTTTGGCCATGATACACACACCTCCGCAGTAATTGCATCAACGTGCTTAAACAAGCTCCTCAACAGATTGGCCAGCCATTAATATAGCTGCATGAGAATGCCCTAAAGCACGATCTTTCGTATAATTTGTAAGCATACCCAAAATCGCGCTGTCGTCAAAGCGAAAACGAGTCAGCATCATATTATTACTTGCAAGTTTAAGTACCTGCGCATTACTTAAACTTTCCAGCAAGTCTGCAATTTGAACATCAATGCCCAAACGAAAAATTGCGGCTGGTTTATCAGCACGAATTAACTGCTGTGCCAACATCAAATAATTTAAATTAGCATCACGGATTTCAGCCAACATATCGTCTATATTCATTTTAATTCTCCTCAACAACATCGCTAATCTTCGTATGGAAACTACTGTTTCCCCTGTTAGTGATTGCATATTGAAACGATACGAACAAAACGAAAAGCAGGCTTACACTGTTTTTTAGGTAATAAAGAGGGGAGCAAAACCGCATGATACTGTCTGACAGACGTGCAAAAGCAGAATCTAAAATAGATTCTGCAGAGATGTAACTTATTGAATAAGCCGCGTTTATTTTTTTAAAACACTAAAAACAAACAACAGCAAGTAAGACGAAAGCTGGCAAATATTAGAGCGTAGGCAATAATATTTATCATCTTATTTATGTTATCGGCAGGATTTAGTAAAACTTTAGGGTTATTTTGAAAAAATTTTAAATAAATTCTTAAATAGATACTAACTATTTGATTAATAATAATATTTATTTTTAAATAAATTTAAATTATTATTTATTCACACGAACAGCCATTATTTCGCAGAATTCTTGTTGTAAATAAACAACACGCGAAACAGCTTAATATTTAACAACAATATTCAGCACCGGCTTCTTGGTAGACAAAACGCATTAAATTACACATGACGTTAAGATTTTATGACCTGTATACACACATCACCTAAAGTAACGACCTGACCAGCACGGATTTTGCAGGTTTTACGCAACTCTTGTTGACCATCAACTTGCACCACACCCTCGGCCACCAAATGCTTACCTGCCCCCCGCTATCCACGACGCCAACCAATTTCAACAATTGATTCAACTCAACAAACTCACCCTGCAACTCAAATATCACCTGCTGACTATTTTGCATTTTTATTCTCTCTCTATTGCGCTCACTACATTAGCAAGCTTTGAAATTTTCTCTAACGCGCGTTGAACTTGCTGGGACTGGCTCACTAGAACACGAAATGCCATAGTTGCCATTTCACCTTGAGTTTCAGTATTCACGCGAGTCACCGCCATCTGCGCCTTAGTGAAGATATCCGATATATCACGCAACAAACCATGCCGATCATAAGCGACCACTAAAATATCACAACTAAATTGCTCCATATCGCCTGCCCAGCTCGCAGCTAACAAGCGGGCTTTACGCTCACCCTGCACCCTTAACACATTACTGCAATCCGCCCTGTGTACCGTTACGCCACGACCTTGAGTCATATATCCCACAATAGCTGCTGGCGGAAGCGGTTGGCAGCAACGCGCCAACGTTATGGGCAAACCGCTTACCCCTTCAATTAACACCTCATCCGGTTTGTACCTGGAAGCATTAGGCAAGCCACGCTTAACTTGTGGAACCACGGGCACAGGAGCACGCAGAGAGATAATCGCATCACTTAATTGCTTAATACTTATATCCCCACGACCAACTGCCGCAAAAAACTCATCACCTTTAGGTTCATTTAATTTTTGTGCGATTTTATCGATGCTAATATCGGTAGCGCCCATGCGGCGCAGTTCACGATCCAGAATATCCCGACCTTGCGCTATATTTTCAGTGAAATATTGATAGCGGAACCAATGCCTTACTTTTGCTCGAGCTCTGGGAGTGACCAGATATCCTAGCGTTGGATTCAGCCAGTCACGACTTGGCGTACCCTGCTTCGCAGTCAGAATCTCAACACGCTGCCCATTTTTTAATGGTGTGTTCAATGGCACTATCGCACCATCAACTTTTGCGCCCCGACAACGATGACCTAAATCAGTATGCAAATGATAAGCAAAATCTACAGGACTTGCTCCAGCAGCCATATCCACTACGCGTCCCTGTGGCGTAAGTACATAAATCCGGTCCTGAAATAATTCATTTTTAAATAAATCTGCCAATGCCTGACCATCGGCTAAATCATCTTTCCACTGCAAAATCTGCCGTAGCCAACTAATCTTGTCCTCACCACCAGAAGGTTTGGCCGCCCCCTCTTTATAACGCCAATGCGCTGCCACACCTAATTCCGCATGATTATGCATTTCAACCGTACGTATCTGTACTTCTAGCGCCTTGTTTTCAGGCCCGATTACACCAGTGTGCAAAGAACGGTAATTATTTGCTTTGGGGTGAGCAATATAATCATCAAACTCACCTGAAATAGGCTGCCACAAATGATGAACTAGCCCCAATGCGGTGTAACAATCTTTCAGCTCGGGCACCAGGATACGCACAGCACGAATGTCATACAGCTGCTCAAATGCCAGATGCTTACGCTTCATCTTGTTAATGATACTAACGATATGTTTTGGGCGTCCTGTTACATCTGCAGCAATACCAACTGCAGTCAGTTCCTGACGCAGAATAGCCAGCACATCTTCAATATAGCGCTCTCTGTCCAGTCGCTTTTCATCTAATAATTTAGCAATTTGCTTATAATGTTCCGGCTCTAAAATTCGGTAGGATAGATCTTCCATTTCCCATTTTATTTGCCATACACCCAAACGATTTGCCAATGGCGCAAACAGCTCACGAACCTCTTGTGCGACTTGCCAACGCGCATCTTCATCATCACTGGTTGTTGCTATCCGTAAAGCATAAGCGCGCTCTGCCAATTTGATCAGCACCACACGCACATCTTCCACCATAGCCAATAACATTTGCCGCAAATTTTCAACCTGATGCCGGCCGTCATCTCGCCCCGTGACCAGTTGCGCCACGCTATCCATTTTGGCCACGCCCTGTGCCAAACGTAGCACTGCATCAGGCACACCGGCATCATCAGGCAACGGCAAACCCACCAGCAATGCAGCAGCAATACTATGTGCATCAAGTTGTAAATCACGCACCTGCAACGCAGTGCCTACAGCATATTCCCACTGTGTATCGTCCATCAGGGGGCGTGCCCAGATTGCCACCTGCGATACCAAGTCTGCATCTTCCTCGGACAATCCCGCCCGTAAATGCGCCATCGCTGCGTCACTGTCTTGCGTTATGTTATTGTTTGTCGTAACCATCATCCCACCAATAATGCTGTTGCTGTTGTCGCCAATATTGCACTTGCATAACTTGATCAGGCGCGAATTTAATCGCAACCAGACCATCCCTATCCGAACGCGCTAATGCGCTACCCATTTGCGCATAACGTGCCACCACATCGCCTCGCGGATGCCCAAAACGATTCTGATAACCCACGGTAAACACAGTTAATCTTGGCTGCACCACATTAATAAAGTCGGGTGTTGAAGACGTTCTGCTGCCGTGATGTGGTGCAATTAACAATGTCGCTGCCAACTCGCTGCGCTCATTGTCCAATAAGTAACGCTCATCACCTGCTTCTATATCTGCCGTCAATAATACACTACCACCCGCACTACTCACTTTCATCACACAACTGCGATGATTATCCTTGCGATTTACCTCGCCATAACTTTCAGAGGTCGGATACAACATTTCAAATGTTACGCCATCCCACTGCCAGCCCTGTCCGGGCAGGCACTGACTTATATGCGAAATGGCGCCCGAAAAAATAATATGCGTATCGGGTAATGAAGTGTAGATGTGGGCAACTGGTACACTTTGCAACAGCGATGCAGCACCGCCCGTGTGATCGTTATCATCATGCGACAACACCAGCACGTCTAACTGAGTTACGCCCTCACCACGCAAATAAGGTGCCAGTATGCGATTTCCAGTATCGGCCGTACTGGTATATTGTGGACCAGCATCAAACAACAGCGCATGATGCGCTGTACGCACCAGCACTGACAACCCCTGCCCTACATCTATTGCATCCACCCATAATTCGCCCAGTCTGGGTTGCTGCGGTGTAACCAACAACGCAGGCAACATCCATACTGCACCCAGCCATCGTGCAGGAAATCCACGCGGCAGCAACATCCATAACGCACCAGCCAACGCTAACAACACCTGCCAAACTGCTGGCTGGGCTTGTGTCCACATCGGCAAAGCAGCAAATTGCTGCAAACTCCACACGCAGGCGGCCATCAGTGCATGTGCGCTATACAATGCCCAGTCCATATAGGGAATACTACCCAGTAGCGCCAATGGTGTGATCAAAAAACTCACCAACGGTATTGCTACTGCGTTTGCTAAAGGAGAAACGGTAGAAACCTGACCAAACAACAATAATAAAACAGGCGCTAACGCCAGCGTCACTGCCCATTGTGACTGCCACCAGGCACGTAACCAATGCACATCACCCACTCGCGCACCTGTTGCATATAGCAACACACCCACCGCACCAAACGACAACCAGAACCCCGCTGCCAGTACAGCCCAGGGGTCTAGCAACACCACTACCAGCAACGCCCACGCCAGTATCCGCGCCGGCGCCAAGGTTCGTCCCGACCATAACAGCAACGCCACTACCCACAACATATATAAAGTACGCTGCGCTGGCACACCAAAACCTGCCAATAATACATAGCCAGTCGCAGTAACTGCACCAGCCAGCACCGCCGCCCTGCGTGCAGGCAGAGATAGCGTCAATCGTGCACTGCGCCGCCAGATAAAATACACTAAGGCAAACATCAGCCCTGCCAACATAGTCACATGTGAACCTGAAATCGAAATGATGTGGGTAATTCCAGTACGCTGATACAACTGCCATTGCGCCGCAGGTATGGCCGATTGATCACCTATAGCCAGCGCTTTGAGCACGCCGACATAAGGCTGTTGTGCCAACACGGTATCAAAACGTGTTGCGATTTGCTCACGCATCATGTCTATGACATAGGGAAACTGCCAAACTTGATCACTTAACAAGGTGTGCGGGCTACGCTCACGTACCGAACCCAACGCCCGTATATCACGAGAGAACCACACTGCTTCCATATCCATCACATGTGGGTTCTGATTAGCATGTGGCCGACGCAACCGCACCGTCAATTGCCAGCGTTGCCCCGCGTGTACGTTAATCGCATCAGGCAAAGGCTGCCCGACAAAATCACGCGTATAAGTCGATAATTGCACATGAGATGGCACAACTGCACCTGGCGTCAGCACACGCTCCACATCAAATTCAAAGCGTTGCCCACGCTCTGCTGCCACAGGCAGGCTCGCCACCACGCCCACCATATTGATATCCACGCCTTCCCAGGCTTTCGGCAATTGTTCGGCTAAACGTTGCTCCGCACTAAAGGCTGCATAGAAAAACCCTGATACAAAGAAGAAAACCAGCAGCAACGCGCGTCGCAACATTGACCAACGCCCAGCCCGAGGCAAGCCCCACGCGGATGCCAGCAACGGCAGCGCCCATATCCAGGCCATATCGGGCAAGTGTGCCTGCAACTGCAAACCCAACACACCAATAACAAAAACAAGTATGGCAAGACTCAAAATTTAAATCTCGTCATGCCCAGCTGCGCCAAACAGCACTGACTTCAAACGCTTTAACTCGTCACGCAATTCCGCTGCACGTTCGAATTCCAAATTCTTCGCAGCGGTGAGCATGTCTTTTTCCACCTGCTTCAATTCCCTAGTCAGCGTTTTTTCATCTTTGGCATGATAACTCGCCATTTTTTGTGCGACTTTGTGGTTGGCCTGTGCGCTTTCCATATCGTACGCACCCTCGATGATGTCTTTAATACCCCTGACCACACCGCGCGGCGTAATCCCGTGCTCTACGTTGTACGCAGTTTGCTTGATACGACGGCGTTCAGTTTCATCCATCGCCTTACGCATGGAATTGGTAATACGATCACCGTACAAAATCGCACGTCCATTAATGTGTCGTGCGGCGCGACCTATAGTCTGTATCAATGAGCGCTCTGAGCGCAAAAAGCCTTCTTTATCAGCATCCAGTATCGCCACCAGCGATACTTCTGGTATATCAAGCCCTTCTCGCAGCAAGTTAATCCCGACCAGCACGTCAAACACGCCCAGTCGCAGATCACGAATAATCTCGACACGCTCTACCGTATCCACATCCGAATGCAAATAGCGCACCTTCACACCATGCTCTGACAAATAATCCGTCAAATCTTCAGACATACGTTTAGTCAGCGTCGTCACCAGCACGCGCTCATTGATGGCGGTACGCTTGGTAATTTCCGACAACACATCATCAACCTGTGTTGCCACCGGACGCACCTCAATTTCAGGGTCGACCAATCCAGTAGGACGCACCACCTGCTCCACCACTTGCCCCTGATGTTGTGCCTCATAGTCAGCTGGCGTAGCGGAAACAAACACAGTCTGGCGCATAATGCGTTCAAATTCGTCAAATCGTAGCGGACGATTATCCATCGCTGAAGGCAAACGAAAACCATAATTCACCAGATTTTCCTTGCGCGCCCTGTCCCCTTTATACATCCCGCCTATCTGTGGAATCGTGACGTGCGACTCGTCGATAATCATCAACGCATGGGCAGGCAAATAATCGATCAATGTCGGTGGCGGCTCACCCGGCTTACGCCCTGACAAATGCCGCGAGTAATTCTCGATGCCCTTGCAGAAGCCCATTTCGTTCATCATTTCCAGATCAAAACGGGTACGTTGTTCCAGCCGTTGCGCTTCAACCAGTTTATTGTCGCGGTAATACTCTTCCAGTCGCTCACGCAATTCCACCTTGATCTGCTCTATCGCCCGTAAGGTTGTACTGCGCGGGGTAACATAATGACTGGAGGGATATATCGTGCAACGTGGCAGTTTTTGCAGCAGATGCCCTGTCAGCGGGTCAAATAGCCGAATGCTTTCGACCTCATCATCAAATAAACTCACCCGAACCGCATGTTCCGCGTTTTCAGCAGGAAAAATATCCAGCACATCACCACGCACACGAAATACACCACGTTTAAATTCGAATTCGTTCCTGTCATATTGCATGGCAATCAGCCGCTGGATGGCCTCGCGCTGCGACAACTTTTCACCCTGATGCAAGTGCAATATCATCTGATGATAATCACTAGGGTCGCCAATACCGTAAATTGCCGAAACTGTCGCTACGATAATGCTGTCTTTACGCTCCAGCAAAGCTTTAGTTGCTGACAAACGCATTTGCTCAATATGCTCGTTGATACTGGAATCTTTTTCGATAAACAAATCCCGCGCAGGTACATAAGCTTCGGGCTGATAGTAATCGTAATAAGATACAAAATACTCGACCGAATTTTCCGGGAAAAACTCACGCATTTCCGCATAAATCTGTGCCGCCAGGGTTTTATTCGGTGCCATGATCATGGCCGGGCGCCCTAGCTGTGCAATCACATGTGCCATGGTATAAGTTTTGCCCGAGCCGGTCACACCGAGCAGCGTCTGGAAGGCTAAACCATCGTTTATTCCCTCTACCAGCTTGGCAATTGCCTGAGGTTGATCGCCATCAGGTAAAAAAGGCTGATGCAATCGAAATGGGCTATTGGGAAATGTAGCAATCACGAGTAAAATCTCACTGTTTTTAACCCGTTAATCTTACCACGCTGGCGATATCGCCTTAGCCTCATTCAAGGATGTTTAAGTTGGAACTCTCAAATCGCGTTCAAGCCATCAAACCCTCACCTACCCTTGCCGTCACCGCACGTGCAGCCAAACTCAAAGCCGAGGGCAACGACATTATCGGCCTGGGTGCAGGTGAACCTGATTTTGATACACCGCAACACATTAAAGATGCTGCAATTACAGCGATTAATAACGGTTTTACTAAATACACCGCCGTCGGTGGCACGCCTTCATTAAAACAGGCGGTCATCGCTAAATTCAAGCGTGACAATGGTCTGGATTACACTGCCAAACAAGTCTTAGTATCTTGTGGCGGCAAACAAAGCTTCTTCAACCTTGCGCAAGCACTGATTAATCCAGGCGACGAAGTCATTATTCCCGCACCTTATTGGGTTTCGTATCCTGATATCGTGATTTTAGCAGGTGGCGTACCTGTTATCGTTGAAGCTGGTATTTCCCAAGGATTCAAAATCACCCCGGCACAATTGCAAGCCGCGATTACGCCACGCACTAAATTAGTTGTCATCAACAGTCCTAGCAATCCTAGCGGTGCGGTTTACAGTCTGGAAGAATTAGCCGCATTAGGTGCAGTGCTACGCGCATATCCAAATATCATTATCGCGACCGACGATATGTATGAACACATCCGCTTACAAGATAGCAAATTCGACAACATCCTTAATGCCTGCCCTGACCTCTATGACCGCACCATGGTATTGAACGGCGTCTCCAAGGCTTATGCGATGACAGGCTGGCGCATAGGTTACTGCGCTGGTCCAGAAAAACTCATTACAGCGATGGAAAACGTACAGTCACAATCGACTTCCAATCCAACATCCATCTCGCAAGTGGCAGCTGAAGCTGCGTTGAATGGCGATCAAAACTGCATCGTACCAATGATCGCGGCGTTCCGTGAACGTCATGAATTTGTCGTCGCAGAATTAAATAAAATCGACGGGCTGCAATGTATTTACGCAGGTGGCGCTTTCTATGCATTCCCCGATGCTAGCAAGGCCATCGCCCGCCTGCACGCAGCGGGTAAAATCAGCGCGACCACCGACATTGCCCTGAGTGAATACCTGCTAGAAAAAGCGGGAGTTGCGGTTGTCCCTGGATCAGCGTTTGGTAGCGAAGGGTATATCCGCTTATCATTCGCCACATCAATGGCCAATCTCGAAGCCGCTTTGAGCCGTTTACAGACTTGGATGGCGTAATCAAACTCGCTTGCATACCGAGCGTTAGCACGTTACCCGACGTGCTAACGACATATCTCCCCAACATCCTTCAGCATAGCCATGCTGGCACCCAAGGCGGCCAACTTTACCCACAACAGCTACGCATCATTAGCTGCACCGATCAAACGGATAAATTGACAGCGCATATTGGCATTTTCTTCGACGAAATTACCGCAGGTTGTAATTGCAATGACGACCCCAGCACCACGCATGATTATTGCGAAGTGCATATTCATATCGACAAACCCAGCGCGCAAATGAGCTTACGTAAACATCATGACTAACACCTTAAACTGGCTAGAAGCCGACATCGAACATAGCGCACCATGGCACGCCGAAAATGGCACGCCACCGCCTAAACGCGTCATCATTGTTGACGACACATTGAATGCCGACACCGCCCATCGACTTGCTTGTGAAGGTAATGGCTTGCTCTACCGTGGTGACTTCAACAACGCACGGCTATTATTGCAAGCGTTAGCACGACGCATAGATCGCCCTCGCAAAAAACCCGCTAAAAAAGCCGAATCCCCTGCGCAAGCATTCCATCTGAACCGCCAATCACAATCCTTGCGCGCCCGCGTACTCGGCATGGTGCTCATTGAATTAGAAGCTGACTACCGCATCCCCTTACGCCGCGCCCCTGATGTTAAAGCCGCCTATACCCAGGTTCTTGGTGAACATCACCCTGCTTTTGTAACCTCATTACGTGAATTACTCAGCGTCATCAGCGCATATGAATGGCGTAAAAAAGGTGTGGAAATCCCTGAGATAAGCGGCCGTATTTATCCGCACTACGGCGTGTTTTCACCCATACGTGGAGAATATATTTCACTCGTTGCCAAAGCCCCCTTACCCAGCACAGAACTCGCATTTGATATTGGTACTGGTACAGGCGTACTCGCTGCAGTGCTCGCACGCCGTGGCGTAAAACAGATCATCGCAACTGAACAAGATCCGCGCGCAATAAAGTGCGCACAGGAGAATATCGATCAACTCGGGCTAAATACGCAAGTCGAGATCATAGCAGCTGATTTATTCCCTACAGGTCGCGCACCGCTTATCGTGTGCAATCCACCGTGGCTGCCTGCACGTCCTAACACACCGATAGAACATGCCATTTATGACTTTGACAGCCAAATGCTACGCAACTTCCTTAATGGACTAAGCGCACATCTGACTGCAGATGGCGAAGCCTGGCTTATCCTTTCAGATCTTGCAGAACACCTGGAATTACGCAGTCGGGAAACACTACTCGAATGGATAAACAGCGCGGGTTTGGCGGTAATCGATCGCTTACAAACCAAGCCTCACCACCCCAAAGCCAACGACCCAACTGACCCGCTCTATCAGGCCAGGTCAGCAGAAATTACTTCGCTGTGGCGACTAAAGCTCAAATCAGACATAAGTCAGCCTGATTAAGCCTCAAACAAATATTGTCAAATTAACGGCCATACCTGGCTGTTAAAGTTGCCTTAGCCAGGGCATTCTGATTGACCATAAAGCCCACTACAGCAGTGCTGGCACCATCAGGAATGGCCAGCTTATCGACTTTTAACGCATAGACGGTAAAGTTGTAGTGGTGCGGTTTATTGCCCACAGGCGGACATGGGCCACCCCAACCAGCCATACCATAATCATTATGAATCTGGCTTGCGCCTTGAGGCAGGTTTTTACTATCTACACCGCCATCACCCTGCGCCAGACCCGTCAGCGTTGCTGGCAAATTTATCACCACCCAATGCCAGAAACCCGCACCGCCTGTGGGTGCATCAGGATCATGCACCATGACTGCAAAACTCTTCGTACCTGCGGGTGCATTTTTCCAGTTCAATGCATACGCCGGTTTCTATCGCAACGTCGGAATATTCTTGTGGGCGACCGCGTCCCCCGTCTTCGCTGGACGCCATTCGGCTATCGCCTCATCGGTAAAATAGAACGTGAAATCACCTCGATCCCCTAATGCGTTGTTATAGTCGTGCCAATTTGTCACTTTATAGTGATTTTTCTTGATAAGGTGGCGACGACTTTCGTTATACTTGCGGCATGGATTTCTCTCAACATGAATTCTTGCTGGGATCGCTTCAGAAAACGGAAAAATCGTATGGTAAAAATGTTCATAGCGTTGATTTTTAAGTAATTTATTTCACGTAAAGTGATTGGCCCGCAATGAAAGTTTGGCACGCATAAGCCATTGAATTTCAAGTGCAAAAAAACGTTAGCGTACGATAAATTCCGAATTCTGAGACTACCCCTTGCCGAATGATGCCTTATCGGCGGTTAATTTGCCGAATAATCGATTTATTCAACAACGCCATGACAAGGCATTCGGAGCTCGGCCAGCTTAGGCTTTCCGCTAACTTTTCGGTGCGGCAATCCCAGCTCCCTACATTTACGGCGTGAGCATTTGCAATGGATTCAGTAAGGTAATGGCTTGCACGCGCGCAGCTGACAGCTTGGCGCTGTCGAACCATGTTTGTGACTGATTGAGCCATTGTTGCGGGGACAATTGATCAAGCTGCCCCAGATCCGAGCTATACACCACATTGTGGACATTGGCCAATACTTCGTCAAAGTCTTGCTGTGTCTGATAACCCAGCAACAAGGTCAGCGCGGTCTGCTCCACATACAACCAGTCATACTGTCCAAGACTCTTCAAAGCAGTTGCATCCATCTTGGTCATGGGATTGGCGGGCTGATTCAACAACAGGCGCACGCCACCTTTTTTAACGCACAGATTCACCAGGGCTTCAAGTTGGGCGCGAGTAGCATGGCCGGTTGTCAAGACCACGCTTTCGTGATTACAAAAATCGAGCACTTCTTCAATGCATGGAAAAAGTACTTGTTGATCGTCGCCCAGAAAACACGGTTCTTGTGCAAAGCGCTTGACCGCATCATTGGCATAAGCGCGTTGCAGCTTGCTGAGATGCTGGCTTGCAACGACGGTCGGCAAATCGACTACCAGCCGCCCGCAATGCGCATTGCCATTGTAATAGCACAAGGATTGCTTGATGCTACGTAGATCCAGCCCGCCAGCGATACTGTTTAGTGCTACAGAACCAAATACCGGCAGGCCCATGCTTTGTGCCGTAGCCGCTACTGCACTGGTGCAACCAAGATGGCTCTTGAGCAAGACTCCGCCACGGATCGCCTGATACGCTGTGCCAGCCTCAATTGCATTGAATTTTCTTTTATAGGCGTCCGGGCTGGCATGATAATGCACATCAAGAAAGACCAAACGCTCCTGCCAGTAAGAAATAAAATCACTAGACATTTCTTATTTCCCATGGCGTCGAATAGCCAAAATTTTGGCGCGCAGTGACCAGCGATTCGCCCGATTCAATGGCACGCACGATTTCGATCTCGGTATGGTTGACATTTTCAGCGCGTTCGATTACCGCATGCAGATTTTCCGGCGCAATCACCACGACGCCATTGTCATCGGCAAAAATCCAGTCACCCGGATTGACAACCACGCCAGCGATTTCGATTGCGACATTGCTGGCTTTCAAGCGCACCCGGTTTTTTCCTGAGACCATATAGATGCCCTTGCTGTACAAGGGATAGCCCAGTTTGCGGATGGTTTCAATATCGCGTGCAGAGCCGTTGATAATGGTACCGGCAATACCTTGCCGCAGTGCCTTGCGCGTCAGGATGTCGCCCCAATTGGTGCATGAGGTATTGCCATCATTATTGACCACCACCACCGCATGCGGCGGAACTTCGTCAATATAATTGGCGGCATTTTGAAAACCCGATGGTACACTCGAGAGTGCTTCGTATTGGACAGTAAAGGCTGGGCCTGCGATTTTGGCACCTTCCACCCGTGGCAAAATTCCAAACAGGGCTCGATTGATGTTAAAACTGTCCATCGCATCGGAAATTGCTGCGGTATCCAGTTGTAACAGCCGTTCTTTCCATTGCATTTCGATTGCATCCATTTCAAAAATCCTTCAAAAATTGTGACGGGTAACGCTGGCGCTTGACAGGCCATCGCGCCGCCCCAAATAAAACTTGTCTGTGCCTGTGGTGCGGTGCCAGCCGGGAGATTTAC
The DNA here is from genome assembly GCF_009937995.1 of Sulfuriferula nivalis. Classification (NCBI taxonomy): domain Bacteria; kingdom Pseudomonadati; phylum Pseudomonadota; class Betaproteobacteria; order Nitrosomonadales; family Sulfuricellaceae; genus Sulfuriferula; species Sulfuriferula nivalis. Next base: position 1,169,761 of record NZ_AP021881.1, on the reverse strand, counting down.
ATTTCGCTGCGCAAGAAACTCCAGGCAGAAAATTCTTTCACGTAGTCACGCACATTGGCATCGCGCAGCGGGATTGCAATTTTAAATTTCTGCCCTAGGGGGCTAGTACAAGTAATTTCAAGACTGCCGGAATAAGGCAGTTGCGCGCCGATTTGTGAAAATTTTGGTACGGTTTCAAGCATATATGGCGGCGCGCCCAGCCTTGACGGCAAGCTGGAGAGCAATTTATCCAGTTCCGCATCATTACTCTGCCAACTGACGTTGGGTTCAGCGCCGAGCAACTCGATTGCCGAACGACCGTCTTTGCTGACCGTCGCTTTGCGCAAGAACTCATCCAACGCCTTGATGCACTGCATATCGGACTGATCGTCACCTTCCACTTCCACCGAAATATTCAGATGGGGATAGCGCCACAAATACTTGATTTTTTCGGCAAAACTGGCCGCCAGTGTGCTGACAAAAACATGCGCCTCGGTTTCCATCGTTCCGATGGTTTTCCATTCAAATTTCTGAACCTGGCCAGCGGTCATCGGTTCCATATCGAAGGTGTTGAGTAACATTGCGCGCATTTCGGCCGGCGGACCTGGCAGTACCACAAGCGTGGTTCCATCTTTTTCCAGCATGAAACCACTGGCCAGACCACAGGTGTTTTTCAACACGGTGGCGCCGACCGGAATATAGGCTTGCACCTTGTCTTGTTCACGCACTTGCAGATTGTATGACTGCATCCGGTTGACGATATGATCCCAGCATTCGTCGCGGAATTCCAGCGCCGTATTGGTTGCGGCGGCTACCGCAAAGCGGGTGACATCATCGGAGGTCGGCCCCAGTCCACCGCTGACCACGACCAAATCATATTCACCGAGAAAGCGCGACAGTGCACGGGAAATCAGGTGACTTTGATCGGTACAAACCGCATGTTCTTTCACCTTGTAGCCCAGACCATTGAGGTGAATGCTAATTTCAGTGATATTGGTATTTTGGTATTCGCCACTCACCAACTCGTCGCCGATCGTTAGAATTGCCGCCGTTTTTTTCAGTTGCTGGCCTTTGATGAGCGCGATGACCTGGCTGGCGAAGGAAGCTGTACTGGCACTGCCGCCAAAATCATAAGTCAGGTTCGGAGACTTTCTGACCGCTTCCCGAACCGCAGTTTGGATCCTTGTGGCGGCTTCAGAAAAGCCCAGATAATCCAGCATCATGGCAATACTCAGGAACATTGCGATGGGATTGGCTTTTTTCTTGCCAGCCATGCCGGGCGCACTACCATGCACTGGCTCAAAGTACGCCACGCGTTCGCCATAATTCGCACTGGGCGCCAGGCCCAAACCACCCATTACCCCGCCAGCCAGATCGGAAAGGATGTCGCCAAACATGTTTTCAGCCACGATCACGCCAAATTTTTCCGGGCGTGTGACCAACCAGAGCGCCACAGCATCCACGTTCTGAATATCCGCTTCGATAGCAGGATAATGCGCCGCGATGTCAAAAAAGATTTCCTGTCCAAAATCACCGCTTTCACGCATCACATTCGGCTTGTCTGCAAAGGTTACTTTGTCAAAGCCTTGTTTGAGCGCATGCTCGAAGGCAAATTCAAACAGACGCTGCAAACCCAATTTGGTTTGCAGCCGTAAAGTGCAGGATGCGGCATCATAGCCATATTTGTCGAGATTCGGGTGTTTGATCAGGGGGCGGAATGGTTCCGGCACGCCACGATAGTCAAAACCTGCATATAAACCTTCCGTATTTTCCCGAATCACACTCATGCGGTAGGGCTTGCCATTGCCAGCGATGTACATCGATGGGCGCACATTCGCATACAAACCCAGGCGCTGACGCAATTGGATGACTGGCGAAACATATTTGTGATTCTTGCCTTGCAACGCTTGTGGCAATTCCTGCTCAGCCTGTTTTTTAGCCTTACTGGTGATTGCGCCAAGTAACACTGCATCCACCTGTTCGATTTTGTCCCAGGTGTCCTGAGGCACCGGATTGCCTTCTTTGATCCAGCATTCCCAACCGATATCACCGTAAATCAAGTCGATCGGCAGCTTGAGTAGATCCAGAACTGGAATCGCAGCATCACAGACTTCTTGTCCAATGCCGTCACCCGGCAGCACCAACACTTTTTTATTCGCCATTTTTTAACCAGTCATTAATTATAGATACCGTAAATTCTCTATTGTCGAGCAAGATACGCATGCCTGCATCAGGAACCTGCACCAGCTTATGGTGTTTGCTTGAAGCTGCTATTGCCAGGTTGGCAGTGGTCGCCAGTTGTGAATGTTGGCCCAGCAGGCACAAAATTTCACCCTGATAAGTTGCCAGATTTTGCCGTGCATCCAGCGTCAACAAAAACCTGAAACCCTTGAGCATTCTGCGACAACCCGGTTCGACGTCGTTCTGTGCAATACGATCCCGATGCTGGAGGCCGGGTATCTTTCCTTCAGCCGCAACAAATGCTGACAAGCGGGTCAGACAGCCTTCTAGGTCGCCTTCGGCCAGCAGATCAATCAATGCTTGCAACTTGCCGCGCAGTGCTGCATCAATGAAGCCAGGGCCGGACAAGCACAGGATTTTTGGGATCGCTGGCAGGTGGTTCGCCAGTTTGAGTGCCATCGTGCCACCCAGAGCATACCCGCTAATCAGGTCAATTTTTGGCAAATTATCACGAATAAAGCGCGCCAATTTCCGGATACTGGCTTCGCCCTGATCGGCACCATTGCCATGCTCGATAAATGGAATCGTATCGAGCACGAAGACTCGTTGCTTTTCTTGAAGAAAAAAATCCAGCAAAAATTGACAAAAATCTCCCCCATGCCAGACCGGACTCACCGCCCCCAATATAAGAATATGACCGCTCCAGTCGGCATTACCATACTCATAGCAACACTCCCTCATCCCGTCTCCGATTTCAGTGTGTTTCAGTAAATTCATAATTTCAGCCACCCATTGTATTTCAAGTACAAAGAAATGTTATCGTACGATTTTTTCCAAATTCTGCGACGCCCCCTACTACGTCTAAAAGTTGGATAAGGGGAGGAAATGCCGTGGAAAGACCAAAAATCCCGAAAATTCAGTCCAAAGTGCCTATTTTTTAAGCAATTTAAAAAATCGGTCAGATTTTTGAATTCCTGAGTCCGACAGGCTGTTAGTCTGCACTGTACTTCAGAATTACTTCAGCCTTGCTGCGCTCAGTGAACGGGAAATTAAACAAGCCGCACAGGATGTCAACACCATATTCGTCCAGATCTTCCGAAAAGCCGGAATAAGAGCGCAGCTTGCTTGCCATCTGCAAAAGTGGAACGATCGAATACTTGTCGCTGCCATTCATAATCAAATAAGCAACCAATTTTTCCAGTTTCAGATTACCAATCCCTTTGCCCATGCCCAGCAAGCTGGCATCGATAAAGGACGCGCCCTGCACAACGGCTGCAATCGAGTTGGACATCGCCAGGCCGATGTTATCGTGTGCATGGAAACCGAGTTCAATCGATGTGCCACGCAGAATTTCTTCGGAAATATTACGTACCGATTCCGGGGTTAGGTTGCCGTTGGAATCAGCAAAATAAATGACATCAATTACGTCGCGATAATTGTTTACAGCCGAGACCAAGCTAGCCAGTGTTGGCATGTCGATCGAACTGATTCGGACAATATTGATACTGGTCTGCATACCGCATTGCTTGGCCAGACGTGCTAGGCGCAAGGTTTCTTGCACATTCTTTGTGCTCGTGCAAAAACGTAACATCGCAACACCGTGTTCCGCCATTTCATAGATATCGGCATCCGTGATATTAGCGGCATGAGCAATAACCACCAAATTCATGTCTGGCAGTTCGTGCTTCAGGGTTTTAATGTATTCATTGCTACCATATGCAGTCACCCCCATGTTTTCATAATGAACGATAGAGCCATTACGATAAGCAATCTCAATATACTCAACGCCGGATGATTGAATCAGGCGCGCATGCTCCAGGATATAATCCATGCAAAAACCAAAATTATTTCTATATCCACCATCGCGTAAAGTTACGTCAATTAATTTCAAATCGCCAATATTTTTCATGGTAGTCTCATTTAAAATTCTTTATTTTTAACTGATGTTAAGCAACCGCGCGAAATTGCTGAAGTTCGTCATAGGCGGTACGTGATGCGTTGATGAATAGCTTGCGACAAAGTGCAAAGGGATTGGGCTTGCTTTTAATACTCAGGCATTCGAGCTTGAAGGCGGCGCAAATAGACATGAAGATGTGGTTGCTTTGGGTTCTCACCGTTCGGGTAGGAGACATTGCCAAGTTGGCGTTGGACTTCAAGGATTTGTGAAACACCTCCACTTTCCACCGTTTTTTGTAGGTCGTGGTGATGGCGTCATAGTCGCAAGTCAAGTCACTGCAAACCAGATGCAATACCCCAGTGCTGCCATCTTTGTTTGTAAAGACCTCGCGAACTAAAAGGACTGCTTTCGCATAACCCTTGAGCCAGCCTTGCACTGCTGTTTGCTCCGGAAAATCAAGCTCATCTACTCGGACGAAACGCTTCTTTTTCCTGTCTTCTTCGGTTAATGCCACCAGCCGGTTGTCCTTGAGTGCGGCAATGAAATGCCGACCCTTGCCCCCAATGAAATCTAAGTTCTCATCTGAAGAAAACCAACTGACCATCAGCACGAAGCGAAATTTCAAGGTGTTGCGAATACAGGTGTCTATCATTTGGCGCATCATCTCGTTTTTCGTCACCTCACCTTTACGTTTGATTTGCTGGGTCTTCTGGTCACAGTATTGAAACGGCTTTTTCACCAATTCAAATGCCACCGGAATCGATGTCCCGTTACTGTGATATAGCGCATTGAGCAGGTTGATCCCCCTGATGTTGCGTCCGCTGCAATGGTCAAAGTGCCAGCACATCAACTCGCTTTCATCCGTCCAGGCTTTTTCTTGAATCGTGTCGTCAAAAATCACCCCCCCATCATCGCGCTCAACCATTCTCACGGTCGATTTGACCTGCTGCCACAAGTCCTTGGTCGTGTAGTCTTGCTCCGACAAAAATCGCGTGATCTTGTCATGACTCACGTCGCCGTCAACCATGGCGGACAGCCCAGTCGCAGTCGCCGCACCAAAGGCGCTCAGCAAATAGTCGGTGTATAAATCAAGGTCGACTTTTTTCATCCGGCGAGACTATCAGATGCGCAGCTGCGTAACATCAGTGAGAAATTAAGCAAGCAATTTAAAGGTGCTGCTCATTGCTTCATCTCTCAGACCTAACAATTCCTGATATTCCGGAGAGTTATACCAAGCTGATGCATCTTCTTTTGAAGGAAACTGGAATACCACCATGGTGTCATAGGCTGGAGACAGGTTTGCGCTATCATGTAATTGTGAAGTCTTGCCTTTAATTAATAATTCCCCATTAAATTTTTTCAAGATTGCAGGGGTTTGTGCCGAATATTCTTTCAGTTTGTCACCATTTTTTACTGTTAATTCAATTACGATTAATGCTGTCATGATTATTTCTCCAAAAATTTGTAGGAATAGGGCAAACCTGCTTGCCCTGGTTGAACGGGTGTTGGATTAAGTTGCGACCACTATTTCGACTTTTCGCATCAGTTCTGTGAACAGGTGCCAGCGTTGGTGTGCAGTCCAGAAATCATAGGCGGTAGAGGGCAAATTCAACAGGGTTTTGCAGCAATGCATGCGGGAAGACGCTAGGTTGAACTGATCTAGGCTGCGAGTAAACACCGATACGGCAACCGCCGCCCCAAGATAGGTATTGCTGACACTGTTATTCATGAGTTCAACAGGATCCTGCCCTTCATCGTAATAACAGACAGCAACGCTTGGGTAGGGTAGTTCTTCTTTGAGCACTGGTGCTGTTTGCGGCACCGACATCAAGAACATATCCTTGTCATAAAATACCTGCGCAGAACTGGCCCACTGCTGGGCAAACACCCTAGCTTGAGGATCATTCCTGCCGATATCGGTTGCTTCATCGGTGGGTTCGCCACGCACCAATTTATCGGCTTCGCGAACCATGGCCAGTTCCATATCCTTTGCCAACTGGCGCGCCACGAATACTTTTTTGGTCGAGTTGCAGCGATTGCCACGGTCATCACATGCGCCGCGAATGATCATTTCGGCTGCAAGGTTGACGTCGGCATCAGGATAGACCACCGCACCAGAGCGGCCAGTCAGGTAAGCCAGGTACTTGTGTTCGGCACGGAAACCGAACGGCTGGCAAATGGTATTAACCGTATTGTCTTCACCATACATCACCGACTGCTGGGTTTGTTTGATCAGCGTTCCAACAAAACATTGCTCTTCATCCGAATCACGGCTGATATACAGCAAGGCAGGCGGTTGCACGCCTTCAGCAATCAGTGCCTTGGTAAACAGAAAGGCGCTCAATGGTTCAATCCGACTGGGTTTGACAACGGCTTTGGTACCCGCCAGCAATGCCTGTGCGATATTCCAAGGCGCAATCGAGATTTCATCCCCCGCCAAAATAAACATGGTGGTCAGGCCGCCCTGACACAGCATGCCATTGCGATCCAGCAAAACTGTTTTGCGCTGATCAGCGTCGCCGATTTCTTTCAGTGTGCCATTGCGCTTGACATACTCTTCAATATTGGCCAGCCAGTGATTGACCGCCTGGATCGAATTGCGCATATGTTTGATCGGGCTGCCACTTAGTTCAGCTTGTACCTTCAGATCTTCATCACCGATCCAGCTTGCATCCCGGCCAATTTTTGACAAAACACGCAGTACCTTGTCAAGTGGCTCAGCTTGCTGAAAACGGGCAAATTTCATCGCTGATGCGACATCCTGCGCCGTTGTTACAGGAAAACTGAAACGTCCAACGATTTTTCGTTCGGTCGGCTCGAGCAGTTGGCCGCGAATAATGTTTTGCAGCATTACTACTTCACTCATATTGTCCTCCAAATTCAGTGAATCGAAAATCCATAGGGACTTGCAATTAAAGACCCCCAGCACAACCTTGCTGAAGGCGTTCCATGTCTTCTACTCGCTGGATATTAACCAGACGTGGCGATGCTCTACCGCAGCGGCATGTGTCGGTAACATAAGTTGCCTCATCGCCGACGGCATAACGGATAAAGCGTGAGCCATGCCTGATCCCCGTAATGACGACCAGACCGCGTTCCCCATTCTGAACGTGCTTGCCGGTTTTTTCGTCCAGCACTTCGGTGAATGTCGGGCCAACCGCCAAATGCAAGCCTTGGTTGAATTCGCAATCCATGGCATTTGGCAAGCTTTCCGAATAACCATACATTTCAAAGAACTTGGTCTTTTCCACGCCAGCCATTTCATTGCCTTCCCAAACCCGTTCTTTCAAATTCAGTCCAGCCACATCGCGTGCGGAACCACTGGTAATAATGACGCGAATATTCTTGCCGATGAAATTATCCATATCCAAGTTCAACATGGAATCTAGATTTGTTCCCTTGCTGATACCTTTTACACCTGCTGGCATGCCTGGTGTGATTGCCAGTGCGTTAAAACCGCCGAATTCACTGGCACCGCTGGTCACCATTTGATCCAAAACCGCTTCTGGTGTGGTGCGTGTCAAATGTGAACCTTCAACCGACATCCCCAGCAAGGAAAAACTGTCTTCCTGAAATTTGGCACCGACATGCGCGGCATTGAAACAATTGAACATGCGCGACACTTTATTCAACGGCAGAAACTTTGAATGCAATCTGGCCGCAGTGGTGGTGAGTACCTCCCAGTCTTCCCGTGTGTAGTAGGAGACCTTGGGGCGCAGGCCGCTTGATCCACTGGAAGTAAACTTACGCCACAATTTTTGCTCCAGCGGGACGCCATAAAACCCGGTTTTCAGATGTTCACGAGCCTGGTCGGTCAATAAAGTGCTATCGTTCAGGGCACTCACTTCACCACTGGAGAGTGGTGGAATGGCATTAAACACTTCTTGTGTTGTAACCTGTTCGGCCTTGATACCGACACGCGCCATACGGTCGCGGTAAAATTCACATTGATTTACGGTATCGCGTACAAAAGCATACAGGACCCGCCGATATTGCTCTGGATAGGGATGTTGATCCAGCTCACTGTTGCTGATATCGATTTCTTCATCCCCGAAGCGTAATACTTTTCGGAGTAGAGTTACATTTTCTGACATTATCATCCTTAAAAATTTAATATAAATATACAAAATAGGACCGTACACTTGGAGACGGCCGATAGTTTGCACCATCAGTATTAACCATTCCTGCGCGCATCTTCCAGGATCACATCGGATGCCTTCTCACTAATCATGATGATCGCCGCGGTCGGAAAGAAGCCCGGAGTCTTGGGAAAAACACACGCATCAACGACACGCAATCCGTTCACGCCGCGCACCCGGAACCTGCTGTCCAACACAGCCATTGGGTCGTCGACGGCGCCGATCTTGGCCGTACAGGACGCGTGATGTCCCCTGGCGGTGTTGCGCGCAAACTCCTCGAGATCGGCCTGACTCGTGACATTGCTGCCTGGTGCAGTCTCCTCCTCGATGTGCTGCTGAGCCGCCGGTTCGGCCATGGCCCGCCGAATCATACGCACGCCTTCTATGGTTGCCTTCATGTCGGCATCCCCGGCGTTGCCCTCTTCGAAGAACCTGAAGATGATCTCTGGCACATCGGCCGGATCCGCGGAGCGCAAAGTGACCGTGCCGGCCGTATTTTCGGTATGTGCCTTCAGCACGTTCCAGCTAAAATGATTGGTTGCCTGCTGGGTGGAAAAGCCCGGGAAGTAACCGTAGAAGGCGACAGGCAGACCAACGAAAAACAGGTCCGGGTCGCCCTTTGCGTAGCTGGACTTGGCGATCCTCGTTCCCGAAAGGTTGTTGCCGGCATATGGTCCAGAAAAGGCATGTTCGACGCCCTTGTCATCGATCCAGCGCCCCGACTCGTAGCTCTGCATAGCCGGGTCGCCGCCCTGGAACGTGCAGCGACCCCACAACGGATTGGTGTCGCCGCCTTTCAGCTTGAGCACCACTGGCACCTCGTAGCGGTCTTGGAGATTTGCGCCGACGCCAGGGAGATCGACCCGCACGTCGATTCCGAGCTGGCGCAGCTCCTCCTTCGGACCGATGCCAGACAGCTTGAGCAGCTGCGGCGTATTGAAGGCTCCACCAGACAGGATAACTTCGCGACGGGCGAATAGAACCCTTTTCTCGCCACGCGACGCATCCTTACTGAGTTTGTGAGCCTTGTAGCTCTGACCACCGCCGTGCATGTACTCTATGCCGACTGCGCGCAGGGCTCCTCCTTCCTTTTCGAACATGACCTGAGTCGCGAGCGCGTTGGTGATGATGTCCAGCTTATCCGGATGCGCAGATTGGACCGCTACCAAGTATTCTCGAATGCCCACCCGCTTCTTATTGAGCATGTGCATCGGTGTATGGAAATAGCCGGTTGCTCCCTTGGCGACCGACGGGTGGTTCACGTCCAGAGTGGGGTTGATTTTCACAACCTCGGGCGGCGTTTCGACGCCAGCGGTGGCGATGTCGGTGTGTTGAGGAATAGCGGCGGCGTACCCCTCCTCTTCGTTCATGGACGTTGGAATGTAGCCGGCGAAGCCGTGACCCTCCTGGGCGGGGCCGCAATACTGACAGTTCTCGATACGCTCGTAATATCCACGCATCTTTTCGGCAGCCCAGGACACATCGTCGGTAGTGCGCGCGATGGCGTCGAAGTCGCCATCATGCGGATAGACCCAGATAAGGGCATTGTGAGACACCGAACCACCGAGACACGAGCCCCGCGGGTAGAGCACCCCCTTGCCCTCTACGTACTTCTTGTCTTTGCGCTGCTGCTCGACATTGGCGTAGTGACTAACATAGATCTCCCAGCTCAACAGCGGGTTTTCCGCAGATGCACCAAAAAATCCCGGGACCTCATATGCTGCCTTAGCATTCGGATCCTGGGCGGCAGCTTCCAGCGACAGTGGATCTAGACCCGCCTCCAAAAGCGCGACCGTGAAGCCCGCTTTAGCGAGGTTCGCCGCCAATGGCCCCCCACCCGGACCAGCACCAACTACGATATAGTCATAGACACGGTCTGCGCGCTTACCTGAATCAGTCATTTTATCTTCCTTAATATTTGTCATCTTATCTTCCTTAATATTTGTCATCTTATCTACTTGAGATCGGAATAAGCATCTGTTTTCATCGGAATACTCTTGCATGGGACCCATAGCTCTTACGTTATAAAATGACAATTTTTTACATTCCATTTATCCATTCAACCTGTTTTCACCCAATTTCAGACGAGCATGACATGATTGATTTAGCTCAATCCAACACGCAAATATGGGATGTCCATCAATTACCATCGGCGGGCCAGCTCGATGCGCCTGGAAACCTGCCTTACGCAAAAGCCTTTCGACCCCAATTGGTGATACAGTGATGATGCGCTTTGCACCACTTTTTGCAGCACAAGCAATTGATTCTTTAAGTAACTGGATAGCAATAGGTGATGAAAATTGACCTAATGCCGAAGAATTTTGACTGTTGAAATCAACTGCTGCGAATCGTGATAATTCCCAAACATCAGAGGAACGTGGTGGTGTCAAACCATTAAGAAGCTGAGGGAAAACTTCTCCCAATAGATAGGGATGAGTGGTCGGAAGCAACCTTGCGCATCCTGAAATATCTCCCGTTTCATCTTGAGCAACAACGTACATAGTATCTGGACGATCAAATTGATCTTGCTCCATCCCATTTTCCGTAAACAGCTCCCAGCCAAGCTGTTCAACGAAAACTTTGTGACGATAGCGCAAAATACCAGGAAACACTCCAGCTGAAAACGCTTCCGATACGCCAGAAATAACTTGCATTAGCACCACTCCAAAACATGTTGTAATGGAATATGATTAGACGTTTTTTTGGATTTTTAAGTAACTGTAAACACTTACAGGTTGACAGACTAACTACAACAAATTGCAATGTGCGCGAGAACTCTTCCATTCCAGTTAAAGTTATCAATAACGTCCTCCAAGAGCATGGAAACGCTGGTGTAATCTAAATCTTTCTGCATGCTATCGACTATCATAATATTGCTGCGTGGTGCGCCAATACGTCTTAAAACAAATCCGTTTTGCTGTGTATCTAGCCACCAATCCCATCCTATGCTAATGAGTGGCGTTGTGATGCTAACCCATTCCGTATAGCCTGATATATTGGTAAAACTAGCTCCTTCACGCACATTCACATCTAGACTATCAAGATCAACCCCAGATAATAAATGCACCAACGAGAGTGATAACAATGATTTGTGTGTCATACGCACGTAACTATCTGTGGATATCCTGTTCATATGGGAAGAATCACCAAGCTGCACTTCATTATCGGATTGATTGAAGCTACCTGAATTATTAAATGTCATAAAATTGACAGTAACATGTCAGAAACATAACAAGCTAATGCGAAAGCTAACAGGAAGATTAAATCCAATATAAAATACGAATCAATCCTACATAAATATTAGAAAATATGGTAATTTAGTATATTTTTCACTTAGTGTGTGTGACACATTTATCGAATGAGGGCATTAGATGATAACTTGGCAAGAGGATAAAATTCACGCTCTACTTTCCATTAAATGTGAGCACGAATTGTTTAAAATGGTAACTTCGTTTGCACGTGATCTTGGATTTGACCATTGCGCCTACGGTGTTCGCATGCCCATCCCATTAACACGGCCAAAAGTTGCCATGTTTAGCAATTATCCGCTCGTATGGCAAAAACAATATGAAGAGCATAACTATATTGCTACTGACCCAACTGTGCAGCGTGGGATGCATTCAACATTGCCGTTTATTTGGTCGGAAGATTTATTTTCTACTACTCATGAACTTTGGGAAGAGGCTCGGTCGTTTGGATTAGAGGTTGGCTGGGCTCAATCAAGCCGAGATATAAACGGTGTAAGGGGATTGTTGTCGCTAGCTCGCGCGGATACACTAATCTCCGATGATGAGATCCAGGTTAACGGATGCAAAATGTCATGGCTTGCTCAATTAGCGCACATGACAATGGCACAGCGACTTACACCAAAAATGTTACCGGAATCTTTGGTACAACTAACACCTAGAGAAATCGAGGTATTGAAATGGACCGGGGACGGCAAGACCTCAAACGAAATTTCATACATTTTGAATATCTCAGAGCGTACTGTCAATTTTCATATTAACAATACTATCACCAAGCTAAATACACCTAACAAAACTACAGCAGTAATTCGAGCAGCAATGCTGGGTTTGTTGACATAAGGCAGTTCTTGCGATTAGAGAAATTAGGTCTTGTGTGAGATAAGCGTAAATGTCGCATCCCAGACGATGGCCCACACTACGGGTATATCCTGAACAGTAACCACACCCACAAGCAGCGCCGCACCAGCACCCAGCCATGCCGACGTGCCAATACCCAAGCCAGCAGGCTGCTTGATCACCAAAGCCAAAGTAACCAGAAAAATGACGATGGCAACCAATAGCATAGTCAGCTATCTACAGTATGAGACTATCAACCACAACAGCGCACAGGACGATTAATCATCACCATCAGACGTTGATGATCTTGTTGACAATTTGGCATGGACTGCCAAACAGGATTCATAGTATCCAGAATAGTCAGCGCCCAGGCAGGCAACGCTGAGTTGATGCGGTAAAAAATCCAGGTTCCATCTCGCCGCATGCTCAACACCCCGGCATCACGCAATATCGCGAGATGACGCGACACTTTAGGCTGCAGCACATCCAGCGCATAATGCAATTCACACACGCACAACTCCCCTTCGCGCGTGATCAGTGCCAACATCCGACGACGCGTATCGTCGGCAAGCGCATCGAAAAAATCAGCTTCTAAGTACATGTATTAAATTTTGCAATATAAGTTTCATAGTGCTGACGAAACACGCGCTCCAGTTCATCAACCACTTCCACTGCCGGCACGCTATGTAACATATGACGCGTCATCTGATTCGAAGTGTCATTGAGTAACTTATTTGGCTCCAGCATAGGATAAGTCGCACGCAGACGTTTGATTGCCTTGACGACTGATTCTTCTTCTGGACGGGGAATATCCACAGGTTGCGGCAAATCCACAGCAGCAAGCTGCGACGGACGACTTGCCAGAAAGGCCAGATAATCCAACGCACTTTGCTGTTGCACAGGGTCTAGCGCACGAAAATGTTTAAGTAAATCTTTTTCTGTCGCAACCATATTTACTTCACTACGTTCAAATTAAAAACAGGCATTTTATGACGCTCGGTCATCAAATCCAACGCCGTCACCAATGCCAAACAAATATCGGCTGAAATTTGCTGATTAACAGGCCAACGCTCGCGCGCCTCAGCTAAAATTTCACCGATATTATCAGGCAATGGACGGTTATCTTCCATCAGCATATCTTCTATCATGCCAGGTTTGATTTCTGGGCGGAATAGCATCGCATAGCTCAAATCATCAGTACGCACCGCCAGCCAGTGCCCATTATCATCAACGACAATAGGTTCCATACCTTCTGGCAAGGTGGCATCGCCGTTATACATTACCAATAGCTTTTTACCATCCACAGCATTGGCTAACAAATCATCCTTACCGGCTTCAGTTTTATGGCAAGTCGTCCAGTATGCGTTGAAATAAGGCTCATCCGTCACTTCACCACCTGCTTGCAATATCATCACCAACGCGCCGAAACCTATGCCCACTACAGGACGGTTCATTTTTTTGAAATTGGTCAATAAACGCAGTTCTTGCTCTACCCAAGGGCAAGCTTCTTCATCTGTGATGGGATAAGCACCACCCAGCAGCCATAATGCATCATGCTGTGTTGCGGTACTGGGTAAATCCACCCCTAAAAATGGGCGTTGATATTGGAAACCGATATTACGTGATTCCAGTTGTTTTTCTACCATACCCAAAAATTCAGAATACGAGTGCTGCACTAACATAAAACGCTTCATAACATTAACCTATAGATGATGATTGAGGTATATCAATAATTAAATCGATAAAGGATTGTAATAACTTGGAACGAAATTTTTCCTGTGTATAAACCAGCGTCAAATCACGCCGCAATACAGGAATCAACGGGATGGCGATAAGCTTGCCCAGCTTTTGTTCTTTCATCACCGTAATTCTGGAAACGATGGCAACACCCAAGCCAGCTTCTACTGCACCTTTAATGGCTTCTGGACTACCTAACTCCATCACCACATCCAGTGATTCCGGCTGGATTTTATGCTCACGCAAATATTGATCAACCACTTCACGCGTACCTGAACCCAACTCGCGACCAATATACGGCTCCTGGCTTAATTGTTCGGGATGTATGCTCGCCATCCCTGCCCATGGATGATTTGCCGCACAAATGACCACCAGATCATCCTGATATAACACTTGCGTTACCAGGCTTACATGATGCGAAGGTGACTCAACCAAACCCACATCCAGACTATGATCAATCACACGATTTTCGATATTTTGTGAGTTTGCCACACTCAAGCGCAATTGCACCTGCGGAAAACGTGCCTTAAACAAACCCAACATTTGCGGTAACATATAGTCTGCTATTGTAGTTGATGCGCCTATGGTGAGCGTACCACTCGTCGCTTCGCTCATTTCCGCAAGACGACTTTCCATTTCAGTAGTCAGATTCAAAATATTTTCAGCATAATGCATCGCCAACTCGCCAGCTGGCGTCAAAGTAATCTTACTGGGACTGCGTTCAAACAGGCTGATATTAAGCTGCGCCTCCAGTTGTTTAACCTGAAAAGTCACTGCAGGTTGGGTCATACATAAACATTCTGCAGCTTTAGTAAAGCTCAATTGCTTGGCGACGGTGTAGAATACTTGAAGTCGACGATCGGCCATATCGGGTTTACGTTAAAAATGACAATAACAGTCACATTCAATCATATTTAGAGTGATGAAGATAGGTGCAAATAATGAGTAATGCATGGAAAAAGCTCAATTTAGAAGGTGAAGGGCTGCAAACCACGAATTTAAAGCTGGTTGAGCAAATGAAGCAGCGCAAATTAGCTTATCAATTGCTGGCTATTTTCCCGTCCGGACTCCATCGTGACTATTTAGATGAAGTGCGTGGTGCATGGGTTTATCGCTTATCAACAATTGCGATAATTGCTTTAGTTATAATGGGGCACGGCATGATAGGTTTGGCAATATTTGCAGCAATCGCCACCTTTGCTGCTTATGATATACGCTGGATAGAAGATCGCGTTGCTTCTATAAATAAAGCTCTGCGCATACAGGCTTATAAAAACAAGCCAGCAGCTCAAATGCCTAAGAACTATCGCGGACGCTATACCGATGAAGGTCTGGACGAGTACCTGCAACTCAAGGAACAAGAGCGTGGTGGACATGTTGCACCGGGTAAAGATCCTGCACTCAATAGCCGTAGCCGCGCGCCCTCATTTGCTGAACAAGAAGCCATGCTTAAAGCCATGGCTAAATCAAAATCTGATTCCAGTCCACAATAAACCCATACATGAATTTTGGCTTTTACATTATTTTAATCGCGCAGTTTTTATCTGCGCTAGCGGACAACGCACTGTTGTTTGCTGCAATTGCCCTGCTGGTTGAACTGAATGCGCCCAGCTGGCACACCCCAGTCCTGCAAGAGTTTTTTGTATTCTCCTACATCGTACTGGCTCCTTTTGTTGGTGCGTTCTCAGATGCTCTGCCTAAAGGGCGAGTCATGTTTATCAGCAACAATATTAAACTGCTCGGCTGTATTGGCATGTTGCTCGGGCTCAACCCGCTTTTTGCCTATGGCATTGTCGGACTGGGTGCTGCTGCATACTCACCTGCAAAATACGGCATCTTGACCGAATATTTAGCTGCCGATCAATTAGTCGTTGCCAACGCATGGATGGAAGGTGCAACCGTGTTAGCAATTATATTGGGCGCCATTATTGGTGGTGTGATGCTTAACCCAACATTATTACAGACCATATCTCTTGAGCTGCCGATGCTTGCTGGATTCGATGTTGCCAAATTCGCCATCGTCCTCATTATCGGTTTATATATATCAGCTGCCGCATGTAATCTGCTTATTCCTAAAACCGCACCCGATCACAAGCCCACAAAACGCGATCCGATTTCGCTGGTACGTGATTTCTGGCAAAGTTTTTTACAACTGTGGCGTGACCCATTAGGCGAGGTTTCCTTGGCAGTCACCACCCTGTTTTGGGGCGCAGGTGCGACATTACGACTTGTCATCTTAACCTGGGCAGTGCTGGTATTAAAATTCGATATCCAGCAAGCCACTCAGCTCACCGCAACCGTCGCCATAGGCATAGCCATTGGCGCTGTCATCGCAGGACGTTACGTCTCACTCAATCAGGCCATTAAAGTCATCCCGGCGGGTATCATCATGGGTCTGGTAGTAATTAGTATGATATTTGTTACCTCACCAATTATTGCTGCAATTTTATTAGGGGTAATCGGCATGTTGGGTGGTTTCTTTGTCGTCCCCATGAATGCCCTGCTACAACATCGCGGCCATTTACTAATGGGTGCGGGGCATTCGATTGCGGTGCAGAACTTTAACGAGAACCTGTCAATTTTGCTCATGCTGGGTCTGTACGCCATACTTGATCATGCAAACTGGTCGATTAATGCCATTACCATCGTCTTTGGTGTATTTATCAGTTTGTCCATGTTAATCATCCAAATTCATTATCGACATATCGATCCTGAACAACATGGTTGATATAGAAGTTGCATTTTCACCTGATGGGCCACTAGCTGCTGTCATACCTGGTTTTCGTGCACGCACCCAACAAATTGAAATGGCACGTGCCGTACATGAGGCCA
This sequence comes from Sulfuriferula nivalis, assembly GCF_009937995.1. Classification (NCBI taxonomy): domain Bacteria; kingdom Pseudomonadati; phylum Pseudomonadota; class Betaproteobacteria; order Nitrosomonadales; family Sulfuricellaceae; genus Sulfuriferula; species Sulfuriferula nivalis. Next base: position 1,152,914 of record NZ_AP021881.1, on the reverse strand, counting down.
TCGCCAATCAAACCACACTGATTGCCGAAGCAGGTACAGGCACAGGCAAAACACTGGCATATCTGACCCCTGCCCTATTGCATGGCGGCAAAGTCATCATTTCCACTGGCACAAAAAACCTGCAAGACCAGTTATTTCACCGTGACTTGCCAGCGGTACGCGGCGCTTTGGGAGTACCTGCGATTATTGCGTTACTCAAAGGCCGCGCCAATTACGTCTGCCATTATCATCTCGAACGCGCTCGTGAAGATGGCCGCTTCATGAATCGTGAAGATGTTGTCCACTTGGAACAAGTACGGGTCTTTGCCGAACACAGCAAAACTGGCGACAAGGCTGAATTATCTGGCGTTCCTGAAGACGCGCCAATCTGGCGTTATGTCACTTCCAGCCGGGATAATTGTTTAGGCAGCGATTGCCCGCATCACAAACAATGTTTCGTACTCGAAGCCCGCAAGAAAGCAATGGAAGCCGACATCATCGTCGTTAATCATCATCTGTTCTTTGCTGATGTATGGTTACGTGATGAGGGTGTCGCAGAATTATTGCCTGCCTGCAACACGGTGGTATTCGACGAAGCGCATCAACTCCCCGAAACAGCAGGGCTATTCTTTGGCGTCACAATTTCCACGGGGCAAATCATCGAACTTGCCCGTGACGCACGCATGGAAGCCGTAGCCGGCTGCAAGGATTATCTACCCCTGCCCGATGCAGCCGTGGCACTGGACAAGGCTGCCCGTGACTTACGCCTGGTTTTTCAGGAAGACAGCGGACGCTGGGCATTAGACAAAGTCGCCCAGCGTGATGGCTACAGCGACGCACTCGACGCCTGTGAGCTCGCATTGCAAACACTCAACCAACATCTGGAGAGTCAGGCACAACGTTCACCGGGGCTGGAAAGCGTATGGCAGCGCGGCGTAGAAATAGCCACACTACTTGCCAAATGGCAGCAGCCCGTCCCTGCCGACAGCGTACGCTGGATAGAAGCGTTCAGCCATGCGCTCACGCTCAACACTACCCCGCTCTCGGTTGCAGACATTTTCACCAAACAAATAGAAGACAATGCCCGTGCCTGGATATTTACTTCGGCCACACTCTCGGTCAAAGGCGATTTCAGTCACTATCGCTCACAACTTGGGCTGTTAAATAGTGCGAGCCAGAGTTGGGAAAGTCCGTTTGAATACGCCTCCCAGGCTATGTTCTACCTGCCCAGCAACATCCCTGAGCCGAACACACCCAATTACACTAAAGCCGTCGTCGAGGCGGCCTTACCATTAATCAAAGCCAGTGGCGGGCGCGCTTTCATGCTGTTCACCGCGCTGCGAGCCATGCGTGAAGCCAGGGATTTGTTAACTGCTGCATTTGAGGCACAACAACTCGACTACCCCATCCTCATGCAAGGTGATAGCTCACGTACCGAGCTATTAACCCGATTCAGAGAGTTAGGCAACGCGGTATTACTCGGCAGCCAGAGCTTCTGGGAAGGCATAGACGTCAAAGGCGAAGCTTTGTCTTTAGTGATTATCGACAAACTCCCATTCTCGCCACCAGACGACCCTGTGCTCGCCGCGCGCCTGCAGCAAATCAACCAGAACGGCGGCAACGCATTCATGGAATACCAGCTCCCCCACGCCGTTATCACCCTCAAACAAGGCGCAGGCAGGTTAATCCGCGATGAAACTGATCACGGCGTACTCATGATCTGCGATCCCAGATTAGTCACCAAACCTTATGGCCGCCGCATCTGGCAAAGCCTGCCACCCATGAAACGTAGCCGTATTGAAGGCGAAGTGGTTGCATTTTTTGAGCAGATCAGACATCTGTCAGATGAGTAAGCGGAATATATTTAGACGATAAAAATTGCAAACTGATGTGTTGTTCAACACATCCCATCTGCAAATAAACCTGAATAAACACAAAAGTCTGCTACTAGCAGGATGCAAACTATTTCTAACTATTAAATACGTTTTAATAGCTTCTCAAACTCTTCAATAGGCATAGGTTTGCCAAATAGATAACCCTGGAAATGTGCGCAGCCATAGTTTTTTAAAAAATTCAATTGTGATTTTGTTTCCACACCTTCAGCGATAACCTTTAATCCTAGAGAATGACTCATTGCGATGATGGCTCTCACGATAGCTGCATCGTTTGGATCCGTATGAATATCACGAACAAAAGACTGATCTATTTTGACCTGATCCAATGGTAATCTTTTCAGATATGAAAGTGAGGAGAACCCTGTCCCAAAATCATCCAACGAAAAAGTCACGCCAAATAACTTGATCTGCTGCATGCGCTCGACAATATCATCAACATCTTCAAGCAGCACACTTTCAGTCAGTTCCAGTTTAAGCAGACTCGGATTGGCACCCGAAAACTCCAGAGCATCCTGAACTTGCTTCACAAATTCGAGTTGGCGAAGCTGTCGAGCGCTCACATTTACCGCTATTTTAAGATGTCGTGTACGAGGATCATTTTCCCATGCCTTCAGTTGAGCACAAGCAGTCTCCATGACCCATAAACCAAGCGGAATAATGAGCCCAACCTCCTCCGCAACGGGAATAAACTGAATAGGCAACACAGATTCTTGATCACGGGGAAACCAACGCAGCAATGCTTCGGCGCCAATTATTTCCCCATCGATATCGATCTGGGGTTGGTAAAAAAGTTGAAACTCATTATGCAGCAGACCATTGCGCATCGTCGTTTCCATTTCCGAACGAGAATCAATGGCTGCCTGCATCTCAGGACTGAAAAATCGTATAGCGTTACGTCCAGCATCTTTGGCTTGATACAGAGCAACGTCTGCCTGCTTAAATAAAGTCTCAATAGGGACTTTGTGTCCTTGAAACAGAGTAATTCCAAAGCTACATGTGCTGTAATGTGCCTGCAGTTTGTCAGATAACATATAGGGAAGCGCAAGGGCATTGCGAATTTTTTCAGCTATCATCTCAGCCTGATTAGAAGCTGTAATCGGATCCGTGCCCATATTTTCCAGCATTACTACATATTCGTCTCCGCCTAATCGAGAAACAGTATCTTCTTGACGAATATTATCTAAAATTCTCTGAGCGACAAGGATCAAAAGCTGATCGCCAATATCATGGCCTAGCGTATCATTGATAGTTTTAAAATTGTCGAGATCCAGAATAATCAATGCGCCAAGCTCTTTGCTCCTATCACTGGCAATGAGTGCCTGTTTAAAACGGTCCATTAAAAGGCGCCGATTGGGCAGATTAGTAAGCGGGTCGAAATACGCCAGCCGTAAAATTTTCTCCTCAGTCAGTTTACGCTCGGTGATATCAATAAAAGTTACCACGGCACCATCGAGTTTACCATCGCGATATATAGGGCGAGACCAGTATTCAACAGGAAAGGCAGTACCATCAGCACGCCAGTGCAATTCATTTTCGACATGAACATACTCCCCATTCCTAACTGACAGCCGAACTTTGCATTCGGCTACAGGGAATGGCCTGCCATCAGGGTATGTATGATGGATCAAGTTGTGCATCAACTTACCCGCAAGATCTTCTTGGCGTTCATAGCCCAACAAACGCAAACATGAAGGATTGGCAAATATGCACAATCCATCCAAATCGACGCCATAAATTGCCTCACCGGCCGAATCTAGAACGAGCCTTAAACGCGATTCTTCCAAACTCAGTTTTTGAAATAATCTGGCATTGTCGATTGCAATACCGGCCTGATTGGCAATCAATGTCAACATCGTTTGATCGTGCTGATCGAATGGGACGTTACCGATTTTTCCCATTGCAGACAAACCGCCGATGATAGCACCACGACACATCAGTGGCACCAGCAAACTGGAAGCTTGGCCTGGTAACCAATGCGCATCCATGCGCATTTCAAAATCACCACCTGCGCCAAAAAGAAGTGGCCGCTGATGCTTAATCACCCAGCCACATGCACCGTCGAATGTCGGAAATGTTTTTTCTTGCAACAGTTCGGCATGTTTTCCATAAGCCGCGCGATATGTGTATGTCTTCTCATCCAAGTCAACCATAGGCAAAGCGAGCGTTTCAGCTCCAATTATTTTGCAGGCCAACTCGGCAACCAACGACAGTATATTATTCGGGTCAAGTTCGGAATTCAGGCGTTCGCCGAGATTGAGCAACAGGCTTAGCTCTTCACGAGTTAAGTCCGACTGAAAATTCGCATCAGGAAGCTCAATCATTTTGAATTAATTAATCTGGTTCATGTGCTGACAAACAGCTGATTTAAAAATCAGATCATAGACTGTAATTTCAAGGAGTTGTCTAGGTTTAAGCAATTTCACAATGGCTAATCTAGAATCAATATTTGCTGGCATATCGTCCCCCACATTAACATTATTTTGCGTCACAATAGGACTTGTTATCGTGGTCATATTGCATTAATTAAGGTTTTTTCACAACACTTATAAATTAAGGACTATGAGCCTGGTATTTGGATATTTGCAGGGATAGCTTTCTACAAATTCTGTCGAGATACAGTAAGCATCAAGAATAAATTAAAACGTTACTAAAGTTGAGTGCGACATTAATTGCTTAAAATTCCATGAATCAATTCTTCTATGCATTATGTTTTTAATTGTTCAACGCACAAGGGCGACACTGGGTCAGCACTTCTGCGGCTCTGCCACCGCTACCTAACAATTTGAAAATACGTTCAGACTCCGCACTGATAGCTGCACGTGCAACCCCATTCAAGGCGAGATAACTGCTGTTTTTGTGCGCTGCGAGCTGATTGCGTATTGCTGTAACAGCCACATCGGCCAGCGTCGTGTAATACGTAACTTTAGCAACACCATTTGCCACTAGCTTTCTGAACTGATCGTCGGTCAGCCCTGTGCCGCCATGTATCACCAAGGGGATGCCCACCGCCTCGTTGATCTTGCTTAGGCGCTGTATATCCAGTTTGGGTGTGCTGCGCAAGATACCCTGATGTGTACCTATGGTGATAGCCAAACTGTCAACCTCGGTGCGCTCAACATAGGCTTTTGCTTCAGCAGGCAAGGTCATGCTAATTTCAGCATCGACGGTAACATTGGCATCTTCGTTAAGGCTGGTGGGTGCGTATCCTAATTTACCTTCGACCGTTACGCCATTGGCATGTGCAACCTTGGCAAACTCACGGGTTTCACGGATATTTTCATCCAGAGGCAAGCCGGAAACATCCAGCATGACACTATTGCAGCCCAATGAAATTGCGGCTTGTGATTTATCGATAGTGGTGAGGTTATCAAATGAGAGCGCAATCGGAATTGATGCCCGTTGTGCACCCGCGATAGCCGCCGCAACCAGCAAATCAACGTTGTAATACGCCTGATGCGGTTCCGAAAAGCTCAAAATAATAGGCGCACGGCAAGACTCGGCAGCGGACAAAACGCCATCAAGAAATTCCAGATTAATCAGATTAAATGCGCAGACAGCGTAACCGTGGCGGTACGCGTGGTTCAGCATGTCTGTTGTGTTTACTAACGGCATGTGTATTATCCGAATTATATATTTAATGATGATGAAATCATGGAAATCACCTGTTACCGAGATGCTATTTATGCACAGGAAGCGCGAACACTGCCTGCTGAAACCTACAATCTTGCGTTAACCTTGCTGCACAAAACCAATCAGCATGTACTTTTCGTACCCATACGTGCGATGCAATATCTTGCCGTGTTAGACGACGAAGAATGGGTATTTCTGGACGGTGTACGCAAATGCTGGGTCGATATTGCCTGGCAGCACTTTCAACCCCGGCAACGCACTAGTTTAACTGACGCCGTTGCTTATCAGGCTGTGTATTATCAAACTGAGTCAGCACAATTAATGAACCGACTACAACATGAGCTACCCAATGCACTCAAAGCTTTGGCAAACAAATCACGCCCAACCGAAGCTGGCAAAATTATTAAATTGCCAGCACCTTAAATCTTATTCGTCCTCGCCCAACTCAGCATCCCAGCCGGTATCACGCGCTTTGACGATAGCCTGCTCATAAAGCGCAGTATGCTTAGCACGCAAATCATCAGGTAAACGGCTAGGAATATGCGCATAGGGTTCCCATGCGGCATATACCTTTTCGTACAGCCCTTGCATACGCGCACCATCCCAACCTTCACAGGTTTCATCATCAGGAATAATGCCAAACACCCAGGCATCGCGCACCATGCGCCCTAAATGGGTTAAACCACCTTTATCATCGTTGTTGATACCGACATAGAATTGTTGTGTCATCTTGTGAGTCCTGCGTAAAGTGCTGGTAATTTTTCGGGCAAACGTTCTACATGGTCTACGACCATGAAATTACGCGCACCGAAAATGCGTGAAACATATTGATCCGCTCTCGGATCAAGGCTCATACAATAAGTCACAACCCCAGACCGTGCAACTTCTTCTACCGCTTTCTTGGTATCAAAGCGTAAATACTGAGGATCACGTACATCTATATCTGCTGGCTCGCCGTCGGTTATCACCAAAAGTAACTTCTTAGATGATTTCTGCTGCTTCAGATAATGTCCAGCATGGCGTATTGCCGCGCCCATACGGGTCGACAACTGCCCTGTCATCCCTGCCAATTTCGACTTCGCCGTATCGTTGTAAGGCTGGTCAAAATCCTTGAAGCGCTGGTACTCAACATTATGACGCCCATCCGAACAGAAGCCATGTATCGCAAATGGATCGCCTACTTTGTTTATCGCATCACCCAACAACACAGCCGCCTGACGAGTCAGATCAAGCACACTGAAATCCTGTCCTGCTACCTTTTCATTGGTAGATTCAGACAAATCTATCAGTACCATCACTGAAATATCGCGCACTTTACGTACTGAGCGCATCATGATGCGAGTATCAGGCTGCAGATTCATGCGTATGTCTATCATCGAACGGATCGCAGCATTGACATCCACCTCGTCACCATCTTCCAGTTTACGTATACGTGTCACACCTTGCGGCTGCATCGCATCGAGCAGGAATTTAAGCCGCCCGATAGTACGCTTATGCTGAGAAACGATATCATCAATAATCTGCATATCGCCCGTTTTGGCACGCTTCTCGATTACTGTCGCCCAAGCTGGACGCTCCAGCTGAATCTGGTAATCCCACTCGGAATAGTGATATGGATCTGAAACAGGTTCTTTACCTTCAGTTTCATTGTAGCTCTTGCCCGTTTCTTCGTACGGGTGCAATTCCGTACCCAATACCCATATTTCCTGCGCGTCGTCGCCGGCAAGTTCACAGTCTATTTCATTGACCATTTCCATGACGCTGACGTATTTACGCACTTGCTTAATCGATTCATAACCCGCTGCTTGAGCCTGGTTGAAATCGAATTCCTCAAATTCCCAGAAATAACGATTATCGTCACGGTAAGGTGAGCTTAATAAATCCGTACGCGGCTGGAATGACATGCGTAATAAAGATAATTCGTGCGCTAAAGTCACCCCTATATCCCACGCCATCTGGTTATCTGCCAGACGATGTTGCTCAGCCGCAAACAATTCACGTGCTTTCACAATAATCGGGTGCGTATCTTCGTACTGCGGATCCAGCAATGCGCGTGCGATACGATTCAAATAATCGCCCATGGTTTTTGCTTGTGTAGGCTGAGCAAAATGCAATGAGGCCCATAATTGACGCATACCCGGGAAAGCGTTAATCGATAGCTGCTCTACCCGTGCATCTTCTATCACCGAGATCACCGCCATTTGCATGGGGTTCAGACTTTCTGCAGAAATAGGTTTTTGCGTATAAACCAGATGCGCAGCGCAATGTGCAGCAGTCGCCCGATAGATTTCTATACCAGCAACACCTTCGCAGTCGTCCACCGCATCTGGCAAGAACATCAAATAATTTTCGATGTAAGGTTTGTAGCCTTCACGATTTTCAAAATCGCCTGAAGTCGGGCGCATGAAAAAATCACGTGCCCATAATGCGCGTAAATACATATTGATACGGCGCTGCATATCAACAAATAGCGTGCCTTTACGCTCTTTTTGCAACATGGCCTGCGATTCTTTGCTCTCCAGGCCAAAGTAACGTACTTGTTCAGGGTAATCAGTACGATGCGCCTGCGCACCCCACATCGCCCAGCGACGTAATCCACCCAGTGTTAATTGCGCCAACAGCGGTTCAAGGTTATCCAGCATCGGCCGCATACCGCGCGGGGCTTGCGAAATCAACACATTCAGTAATTGCAGATAGCTACGAAATACTTGTTCATCACCCAGACGATTAGCAGCAGTTGCTGCGGTCGCAAAAATCCGCTCTATCACTGCGCCACTGGTTTTGGAAGCCATCATCATGCCGGTATGTACTAGCTCAGGAATAATGTCTTCGCCTATCTCTTTAGCAACGCGCGGTGCTTCTTGTATATAGGTAGCGACCAGATCACAGCCGCGCCCCAAGTTTTTGAGCGAGCGGGCACCTTGCAAATAATGGCTCAAGCCTTGCGAACTAAACACTTTGGTGGCTTCATGCCATGACGCTTCTAGTATGCTTTGCGAGGATTCCGAAAGTTCGCCTAATATGTCTTGATAGTCTTCGAGGTTAATGCTCATCGTTGGTTTTAACCCTATTTAAGCTGTCAATATAATCGAGCAAGGGCACACGCCCTCACCCGCCTTAAAGTATGCATTAAAAGAAGGTGGTTACAGCAGCATCCAGTGCATCACGCATGTCAGGATCATCGGTAATCGGACGAACTAATGCTACACGGCAAGCTGCGTGTGGGTTCACACCTGTCGCAATCAATGACCCTGCGTAGATCAACATACGGGTAGAGATACCTTCATCCAGGCCGTGGCCCTTCAAATTACGCGCACGCTCAGCAATTGATACTAATTTGCTGGCCACTTCACCAGACACCCCAGTTTCGTGAGTAACAATTTCGGTCTCAATCTCATGGTTAGGGTAATTAAAGTCCAAAGCACCAAAACGCTGTTTAGTAGACTGCTTCAAATCTTTCATCAGACTTTGGTAGCCTGGGTTATATGAAATTACCAATTGGAAATCAGGGTGCGCTTGGATCAGCTCGCCTTTCTTTTCCAATGGCAGTACACGACGCGCATCAGTTAATGGGTGAATTACCACGGTGGTATCCTGACGTGCTTCAACCACTTCATCGAGGTAACAAATCGCGCCATGACGTGCTGCTATTGCGAGGGGACCATCTTGCCAACGGGTGCCAGATGCATCCAGTAAAAAGCGTCCGACCAAATCGGAAGCTGTCATATCTTCGTTACATGCCACAGTAATCAGCGGCTTGTTTAATTTCCATGCCATGTGCTCTACAAAACGCGTTTTACCGCAGCCTGTCGGGCCCTTTAACATCATCGGCATACGCACGGCATAAGTGGCTTCATACAGCTCAACTTCGTCCGCAACAGGACGATAATAGGGTTCTTTTTCAATTACATACTGTTTGATGATGTCATTCATGTTTTATTCCTATACATAGAACGATTTTAGAAAAAACCCCCCGTTACTTTCGGGCAACGGAGGGCTTATCACGGGTAACCCGCGCTGCTAAACGTTAATTAATTTAATAATTAAACTGTTTTGCCGCGATAGATAACCATAGAAGCACCCTGTGATTGATTGAAGTTGTTATAACCAATCAAACGTACATGGTTGTCAGGGTTAGCTTTGTGGCAAGCCAATGCTTCTGCTATCACTACGTTCGCATCAGTTTCCCCGAACATAGGCAGCTTCCACATGTACCAGTATGAGTCCATCAAGTATTGTGGCTCGATGTGTTCAATCGCTGGGTTCCAGCCTTTAGAAATCAAATACTCAACTTGCTTTTTAATGTCCTCATCAGACATCGCTGGCAAGTAAGAGAAAGTTTCAAACTTACGGCTAGCAGGATCGCTTAAACGCGATTTGTAATCCATAACTTCAGACATGATTTATCCTTTTAAACAATTAGTTCATTAAATTTTGTGACGACAAGCTGCCGTCACAAAACCAGATTGGTTTTACTTGTGAGCAACGTCCAACTTATCAACTGTGTCGAATTCGAACTTGATTTCTTTCCATGTTTCCATAGCGATTTTCAGTTCTGGGCTGCTTGCAGCTGCTTTAGTCAGGATGTCTTTACCTTCTTTTTCAATCTGAACACCCTTGTTACGCGCTTCCACACAAGCTTCCAACGCTACACGGTTAGCTGCAGCACCTGCCGCATTGCCCCATGGGTGACCTAATGTACCGCCACCGAATTGCAACACTGAGTCATCACCGAAGATGTTAACCAGTGCTGGCATGTGCCAAACGTGGATACCACCAGAAGCAACAGGAATCACTCCAGGCATAGAACCCCAGTCTTGATCGAAGAACAGACCACGGCTACGATCTTCTTTGATGAAATCGTCACGCATAGTGTCAATCCAGCCCAAAGTTGCTTCACGATCGCCTTCCAGTTTACCAACCACAGTACCTGAGTGCAGGTGATCACCACCAGACAGACGCAATACTTTGGTCAATACACGGAAGTGAATACCGTGGTGCGGGTTACGGTCTAACACAGCGTGCATAGCACGGTGAATGTGCAACAGCATACCGTTATCACGACACCAGTTAGCCAAACCTGTATTAGCAGTCAAACCACCGGTCAGGTAGTCATGCATAATGATAGGTGCGCCGATTTCTTTAGCAAATTCAGCACGTTTGTACATTTCTTCCGGTGTAGGAGCGGTAACGTTCAGGTAGTGACCTTTACGCTCGCCAGTTTCACGTTCAGCTTTCATTGTAGCTTCATGGACGAATTCGAAACGATCACGCCAGCGCATGAATGGTTGGCTGTTAACGTTTTCATCGTCTTTGGTGAAATCCAGACCACCACGCAAGCACTCGTATACTGCACGACCGTAGTTTTTAGCAGACAGCCCCAATTTAGGCTTGATGGTGCAACCCAACAAAGGACGGCCATACTTGTTCATGCGGTCACGTTCAACCTGGATACCAGCAGGAGGTCCGCCACAGGTTTTAACATAAGCGATAGGGAAACGAATGTCTTCCAGACGCAATGCGCGCAATGCTTTGAAACCGAATACGTTACCAACTAAAGAAGTCAGAACGTTAACAACAGAACCTTCTTCGAACAAGTCGATAGGATAAGCAACGAAAGCGTAGAAGCAGGTATCATCACCTGGCACGTCTTCTATACGATATGCACGACCTTTGTAGTAATCCAAGTCGGTCAACAAGTCGGTCCACACAGTGGTCCATGTACCGGTTGATGATTCAGCAGCCACAGCAGCAGCAACTTCTTCACGGTCTACACCAGCTTGTGGTGTGATTTTGAAGCAAGCAAGAATGTCAGTATCCAGCGGTGTGTATTCTGGAGTCCAGTAGGTCTGGCGATATTCTTTAACACCAGCGTTGTACGATTTTACAGCCATTGAAAAGCTCCTTTCAAGGATGAAACAATATACTTTCCTGTTACAGAAAGCGTGTGGCTCAGATGAGCTGGTTGAAACTATATCAAGCCTGAACGATAAATAATAATTGTAATTTCGTATGCTTATGATAGATTAATATCAATGATTAAAATCTCAGGAGTCCAACAAGATGCGTCACGCCACACTACACCAGCTCAAAATTTTTGAAGTCGTTGCCCGTAATTTAAGCTACACACGCGCTGCCGAAGAGTTGCACCTGACGCAACCAACCGTCTCTATACAGTTGAAGCAACTCACTGATATTGTTGGATTATCGCTACTCGATCAAGTCGGAAAAAGAATATTTTTAACTGATGCTGGGCATGAATTACTCAAGGTATGTCACAACATCTTTGAAGGCATTGCAAACTTTGAAATGATGACTTCAGATATGAAAGGCGTTAAGGCAGGCAAGCTCAGAATTGCAGCGATTAGTACCAGCAAATATTTCGTTCCTCGTTTATTAGGCCCGTTCTATGCGCGATTTCCCGGCATAGAAATTTCACTCAAGGTCACCAATCGGGAACGGTTATTACAACGTTTAAGCAACAACGAGGATGATTTATATATCCTCGGACAACCACCTGAACACATGGATATTAAATTAGAACCATTTCTTGAAAACCCTTTAATTGTTTTGGCGCCACATAACCATCCATTGTCAGGACACAAGAACATCAGTGCAGCCCGCATCGCTGAAGAACCATTTCTAATACGGGAATCAGGCTCAGGTACGCGCCTGGCTACAGAAAAGTTTTTCAAAAAACAGCAACTCAGCATCAATGTCCGTATGGAATTAGGCAGTAATGAAGCTATCAAACAGGCAGTTGCAGGGGGGTTGGGTATTGCAGTACTTTCAGCACATACCTTGGCATTAGAAAAGAATACTGATGAATTAACTGTACTTGATGTAGAAGGCTTCCCGCTTAAACGCAATTGGTATGTCGCCTATCCTACGGGTAAACAGCTATCTATCGTTGCCAATACTTTTCTGGATTTCCTGCGCACTGAAAGTAAACCGATGGCTGAACGCTATATGCAGGGACTGCCGAACTATCATAGTTAAGCCCATCGTTTTTAGTCTAGAGAATAAGCCAACGATCCCACATAGGCACTAGTCAATACAGCTTATTACTATTCACACTAGTATTAAGCTACCAATTACCATGAAAACGTTTGACGCAGCCAGCCAAAATCGTTATGTTTATGCAATCTAGTCCAGCACCACAGTACTAGTAGATGAAACTAACTAACGTTTTGAGGGGATTTAAACATGCATAAATTATTTATCGCTTTATTGGCAACTTCGGCAGTTTTGACAAGTGGTTGCGCGACCACCGCTAAAACCACAGCACCAGCGCCCGCTGTTGCAGCAGCCGTCGCGCCAGTAGCAAAACCAGCTCCAACGTTAAGCGTTGATGCTCAAGCTGCGCTTGCAGAAGCTAAATCTTATGTAGCTGCAGCACAAGCCAAAAATGCACTCTGGACAAAAACTGCAGATGCATTAAAAGCAGCTGAAGCTGCAGCGAAAGAAGTAAACGATGCAGAAGTGATTAAAAATGCAAAATTTGCTACTGAAACTGCTCAGGTAAGCATAGAACAACTAAGCTTGCCATCCACAGAACATTTCAAAAAATAATATCCTGGCGCGATAAAGACTGCTTTATCGCGCTTTCCACCTGTTTATTCAGCTTTCTCTAAATCACCACCACCCTTTTTCATCGCTTTACCTTCATCTGCACGTTGGCGTCTGACTTCTTTTGGGTCGGCAATCAGCTTACGGTAAATTTCCACCCGATCTTTATCTCGCAATATGGTGTCAGCCTTTACCAGCTTTCCAAATATACCCACTTTATTCAGTTTTAAATCTATCTCAGGGAATTTGTTTAATATCCCCGATGCTTCAATCGCAGCTGCAACTGTCATCCCTTCTTGTGCCACCACAGGAATAATGATTTGCTCTTCTGGCTTCGCATAAGCCACTTCTACCATACCCTGACTCATCATGATGCTCCGTAAACTTTTTCTGCACGCTGTATAAATGCCTCCACAAAACTATTTGCAATATAACTAAATACAGGCCCCAACACTGTATCCAGCAATTTACTGGAAAATTCGTAATGTAAAACAAATTCTATCTTGCATGCCTCTTCATTCAATACTTTAAAACGCCACTCACCATCCAACTGTTTAAATGGACCATCCAATAACTGCATTTGAATCAGGTTGGGTGGTGTATTGATATTTCTAGTACTAAAGCTTTGTTTAATGTGCATATAATCTATGTGTATCGCAGCGACCATTTCATCGCCCTCGCGACTTTTAATCTCGCTGCCGCCACACCATGGTAAAAACTCCGGATAGTGCTCTACCTGATCAACCAAATCAAACATTTGCTGCGCGCTGTGTCCAACTAAAACACTTTTGTTAACGAGTGCCATATACCGCCTATAAAACTGTTAAAATGATGGATGGAAATAGGATTAAAGCTATGAGCATTGCACAAAACAAAAAAGCATACCACGATTACTTCGTTGAGGAAAAATACGAAGCAGGCATCATGCTCGCGGGCTGGGAAGTCAAAGCCATACGCGCATCGCGTGTACAGCTCAAAGAAGCCTATGTAGTCATTAAAAATGGTGAGGTATTTTTAATCGGCGCGCACATCAGTCCGCTCGCTACAGCCTCTACCCACGTACACCCCGATGCCACTCGTTCACGCAAATTGCTACTGCACGCTGAAGAAATCAGCAAACTCATAGGTAAGGTAGATCGCTCAGGTTATACCTTAGTACCTATAGACTTGCACTACACCAAAGGCCGCATTAAGCTGACTGTCGGACTTGCTAAAGGCAAGAAACAGCACGACAAACGTCAGTCTGAAAAAACCCGTGAAGGCAATCTGGAAGTTCAACGTGCCATGCGTAGCCATAATAAATTTGCCTAGGCGTAGTCATAACAAATTTACCTAGGCATAGCCACTACAAATTTTTTCAATAACTATTTACGCAAGCGTAAATAGATCTCAGGCAATTTTTTCGGTAATTCGTTGATGTGATCCAGTACCAAATAATGCCCAGGGCCGAATATCTGCGGCAGATACTGGCTACCGGCAGCATCCAAGGTAATACAAAACGGATGCACGCCCTTATCGACAGCTTCTTTTACCGCCATACGCGTATCTTCATGCAAATAGCGCTCATCGCCGCCATCATCATAATCCGCAGGTCGACCATCGGACAAGATCAACAACAAGCGACGCTGTGAAGGCGCCAGATCAAAACCCTCAACTGCATGACGTATCGCCGCACCCATACGTGTAGCCAAACGTCCTGACAACCCACCCAGAACTGCCCGTGTGTGCATAGTAAGCTTATCGTTGAAACCTTTAATCGTGTAGTAACTCACATTGTCACGATATTTGGATGCAAATCCAGCCAGACTGTAGGGATCACCGACCTCCTCCATACTTTCAGCAAACAACAACATCCCAGCACGCAAACTATCCACAACACGCCCACCGCCTTCTGCGTTCGCCTGCATAATCGACGTGGAAATATCTGCGAGCAATGTCACGGCTGTGTCTCTGTGCTGAACAACGCGTTGCTTGTAAATATTCGCTTTCGGCGACATGCCTGCACGCTTCTCTGCAATATAGGAAATAGTCGCTTCCAGATCCAGTTCATCACCATCAAACTGTCGACGTAATGGTGCCATACGAGATGGTTTTTGGGTCTGAATTGCGCGTTTCAGACGTTTTAACGCAGGTGCATATTGAGTCAGTATTTTACTAGCTTCATTAGCGTCCAGTTCAGTGAGTTCCTTTTCCTGTACCCAGGCCCAGTTACGTTTATAGCGATTATCGCGGTAATCCCATTCGGCATAAGGTTTACCCTTCTCACTATATTCTGCGCCCTTGGCATAACCTACCACGTGCGCCTGCTGTGGTATACCTACACCGACACGCCCACCAGATCCTGTTGTTTCTTCAGGCGGGATATCAAAGTCTGGATCTTCCCCAGCGGCATGCTTGGGAATTTGTTTCTGTTCTGGATTGGGCTTGATATCGTTATTTTTAACCACATCATCTTTATCCTCCGTGCCAGTGCCAAATTCAGCCTGATCTAACACTCGTCTCGGATAAACCGGACGTGCTGCATTAGGCGCGCGGGCAGGTATGTAAGCATGCTCACGATCAACTAGAGATATACGTGGCAATTCATTGTTTTTATAAATTTCATTGGCAATAATAAAAGCATCTACTATGGTTGCATCAGGACGCAGTAACGGGCGTAATATCTCAAATTCTGCCTGCTCTGGTACACCTAGCACCATCCAGTTCAATACCGCACGCGACCAATCGAAATAAGCAGCTGCTTCACCTGCTGGCGTAACTGTTGTAGCCGCCAATGCAGCTAAACGAGCCAAATAATTAGGAACAAGTGAACCTATCTGGGCATCTACACGCGTATCTTCACATAAATCAAAAATCAGCTGAAATCGTATCATGTCATCGCCGAAAGCCGCGAATAATGGTCGCCAGGTGATACGCTGATGTTCATCCAAAGGCGGATGATCACGCCCGACTTCGCGGAACAGCGCCTCGATATAACGCCGCTCAAATGAATGAAATACCAGATGCCCTGCTGCATGTAATACACCTAACATCGCCTCTTCACGATTAGGCAATGCCATGGGCAAGTACAATGCATCACCATCAGTTTCTATAAATGCACGCCCCTTGTCAGGGGACCAGTTACCTTCCAGCAAATCAAACGGTTGTCCATACCAGGCAAACAAGATTAATTGCAATAAACGCTGGTGCTCAGGCGTGCGGAAGCCTGGCAAATTTTCCAATAAAAGTGCCAGACTTTCTTCAGACTCAAGCTTGAAAAACGACTCACCACGCAAACGCCCAGCCTGCAAAATGTCTGCACCGCGTTTCGCCCATGGCAATACTGCATCTATACCAAGCAAATTACGTACACGTATCGCGCCGCATAAATAAGTACCCAATGCCAGACGACGCTTGCTAAATAGCTCTTCACTAGGTGCCAGCATCTCTTCAACACCCGCAATACCGTGCCCGCCCTCTAAATCCAGCACTGGGCAACGGAAGTAAGCCACACCCGAATCCAGATGCCGCTCACACCAGGCTAAACCTAATGTCGCCCAGCGCGCTTCGCCTTCTGCACCCATGCTCTGATACGCATCAGGCAGTTGCTGCATAAAGCCATCTACAGCCTTCCATGAGCCTCTCCACGCCAAAAATTGCAAGGCTTGTTGAGTCCAGGGTAAAACGGTCTGGCTCGCGACACACGCCGCTTCGCTGCCACGAATAAATGCTTTGCCGGCATCTCGATCATGCTCAAACAACGCCTTGCACGCCATTACCCATTGCAGCGCAACCTTATCACCAAAAGGCTGGACGACAGCCAACGCTGCTTGCGTATCACGATGCGCAACAAAACTTATTTGTTCCAGATCAACCAGCGCTTGCTGTATCGCAGCAAGCGTTTCTAAATCAGCCATAAAAACCTTTTATCATTTTTGCTTCCCAATGAATTCATCCATTTATTTAAATTATTTATAGCCAGGTAACTGCACCCTCTTCGGCACTATGTACATTCCTGCGCATACCACCAAACAGTTCACGACCCATACCATGGCTATTATTTAGTCGTTGCGCTTCGGTCAAATGCGCTTGTGACCGAGCAGACCATACTTCTTCATCAACCAGCACATTCAAAGTACCTATGGTTGCATTAAGCCGTACGATGTCACCGTCCATAATCTTACCTATAGGGCCATCTGCTAATGCTTCTGGCGTTAAATGTATCGCTGCAGGCACTTTACCTGATGCACCACTCATACGACCATCAGTGACTATCGCCACCTTAAAGCCTTGATTTTGCAATACCGAAAGCGGCGGAGTCAGTTTATGCAACTCTGGCATACCATTGGCACGAGGCCCCTGGAAACGCACCACTGCCACAAAATCCCGCTCCAACTCACCACGTTTAAAAGCTGCCAACAATTCTTCCTGACTATTAAAAACGATAGCGGGCGCTTCAATAATCTGCCTGTCATCGGGCACAGAGGCCGTTTTGATCACTGAACGACCTAAATTACCTGTCAGCAACTGCAATCCACCTGTATCACTGAAAGGATGATCATGAGTACGTAATATCGTTTCATCACTAGACTTGGCAGGCAAATCCTTCCAGACAATAGCTTCATCCTGACTCACCGGATGTTTACAATAATCACTTAACCCATCAGCCATTACCGACGGCACATCCGCATGCATATATCCACCAGCTATCAATTCGCGAATAACAAAACCTGCTCCACCAGTCTTCTGGAACTGATTCACGTCAGCCGCACCATTCGGGTAAACACGTGCCAGCAACGGGGTTGCCTGCGATAAATCAGAAAAATCAGACCAGTCAATTAAAATACCTGCAGCTCGTGCAATAGCAACCCAATGGATGCAATGATTCGTACTGCCACCGGTTGCCAACAAAGCCACGATAGCATTAACGATAACTCGTTCATCCACCAGCTTGCCTATGGGCATGCGCTGCTGGGCATTCACATTAGCAAGCACGGCACGTACCGCCTCACGTGTCAGCATTTCCCGCGTTACATCATTGGGATGCACGAATGCGGAACCTGGCACATGCAAGCCCATCGCTTCCAGCAGCATTTGATTACTATTAGCCGTACCATAAAAAGTACAAGTACCAGGGCCATGATAAGCAGCTGATTCGGATGCTTGCAATACATCACGCCCAACCACACCCTGCGCGTATTTTTCCCGAACTTTAGATTTCGATGTGTTATCCAGCCCTGTACTCATGGGTCCAGCTGGTACGAATATACAAGGCAAATGACCAAATTGCAGTGCCCCGATGAGCAAACCGGGCACTATTTTGTCACACACACCTAGCAGCAAAGCCGCATCAAACACATCATGCGACAACGCAATCGCCGTACTCATCGCAATAGTATCGCGAGAGAACAGACTAAGTTCCATACCGGGTTCACCCTGGGTAATACCGTCACACATAGCTGGTACACCACCCGCTACTTGAGCTGTCGCCCCCTGTTTCCAGGCTTCGTTTTTAATAATGTCGGGATAATGTTGATAGGGTTGATGTGCGGACAACATATCGTTATAAGCCGTAACAATAGCAATATGAGGTTTTTTTTCTTCAAATATCCGCAATTTATCACTGGCTGGCATGGCGGCAAATGCATGAGCAATGTTAGCGCAGCCCATACGCTCATCGCCGCGTGGACGGTGTAACATATGTTCCACTCTTTGCAAATAAGCCTTGCGGGTAGGTATGCTGCGCTCACGGATGCGCTCAGTAACTTCGTTCAGTACGTTCTTCATTCAGTGTGCCCCTTGCTTAAATTCTCAACAGCCATTGCTAAACGCTAATTGCACTCGCCTCACGCGCCAGTTTGGTAATCCGCGCCCAATCACCTGCTGCTACAGCATCAGCAGGTGTTAACCATGTACCGCCACAGACAGCAACATTAGGTAGCGCAAGGAATTGTGGCGCAGTCTCTACAGTAACGCCGCCAGTGGGACAAAACTTCACATCACCAAACGGCCCTGCAAAACCTTTGAGAAGATTAATCCCACCTACAGCCACTGCTGGGAACAGCTTGAGAAAATAATAACCATCAGCATTCGCTGTCATGATTTCGGAGCCTGTTGACACGCCGGGCAATAAGGGCAAACCCATATCATTACAAGCCAGCCCGAGCTGACTGGTATAACCGGGACTCACTGCGAAAGTACAACCCACATCTTTAGCTGCCTGTGCATCCGCCACACTACGCACCGTTCCTGCGCCTAAAATGGCATCAGGCACCGCTTTGGCAATCAATGCCATAGCAGACAAAGCACAGGGTGTACGCAACGTCACTTCTAACACCCTGATGCCACCCGCTAGCAACGCTTCTGCCATAGGCACAGCATCTTCCAGCCGATTGATAACGATCACTGGTATCACTGGACCGTAACTTGCTAATGATAATGTATCCATATTTTCCTGCCGTTTTTAGATTGAATACCCACTATAAAGCAAAACGCGTGCACAGTTATGCAGGTTCAAACCAGAACTACAGAATTACGCAAAATGTGCGCGGAAAATTTCCAATAAAGCTTCGGACAATTCAGGATCATCGGTCACTGGATTAATCAATGCAGCGCGACACGCTTCCAGTGGTTCCACACCAGCAGCTATCATATTGCCAGCGTAAACCAGTGCGCGAGTGGAAGTAGCTTCTTCCAGGCCATGATCTTTAAGGGTACGGGCACGACGACCAGCGGCGACCAGTTTTTCTACTTGCGCATCATCAAGCTCAGGCACTTCGTTCTTGATAATTTTGCGTTCAATTTCTTCACGTGGATAATCGAAATTGATACCGATAAAACGCTGTTTGGTGGAAGGCTTCAAATCCTTCAAAACAGTCTGATAGCCAGGGTTATATGAAATCACCAGCATGAAATCTTCATGCGCCTCGATTTCCTGCCCTTTTTTCTCCAGTGGCAATTGTCGACGGTGGTCAGTCAGCGGATGTATGATCACCGTACTATCCGTACGTGCCTCTACAATTTCATCCAGATAACAAATTGCACCGGCTTTAACTGCGCGTGTCAGCGGCCCATCCTGCCAGACGGTTTGTTCACCTTCCAGCAAAAATCGCCCAACCAGATCCGAACTGGTTAAATCTTCATGACAGGAAACCGTCACCAGCGGACGCTGTAAACGACTCGCCATATATTCCAGAAACCGTGTTTTACCGCAACCAGTAGGCCCTTTAAGCATTACAGGTAATCGACGTTTATATGCAGCCTCGAAAATCTCCACTTCATTATGCTGAGGCTCGTAATAGGGTGTATCAGCACCTTCAGCCGCAGGTTGCTGGACAATATCACGTTCAACGCCGCGTAAACGGTTCAAAAATCCTTTCATGCCATCTCCAAACGTTCTTCACGCATACAGCGTGTTTTCATAAATAAATACAGGTGCCGCAATGTACGTACCGCCATTTTTTCAGGGTGTTCAGGCAATGCATCCATCCTGTCCATGGTAATGCAATTGTAGTAATACACCAGTTCACGACAATTATCACGTATGGTATTCCACGACGGATCGCTTTTTACCAGGACTTTAAATACCTCCAGCAAATCCGCGTCGGCAGCAGGAATTTCCTTAACACCGACATCATCGATGTACGCAATAATTAATTGCTTAGTCAATGCCATAGCGTGCTCTACGGTTGCTAATAATGGCAAAGACTGACGTTCGTTTAAAATGCGTTCGAGGTCGACAATTTGTTCATCAACTTGGTCAAATGCGTTAATAAGTGCTTGATGATCCATTTCTGACTAGACCGAATAGAAGTTTAAGAATAAAATTACGGAATTGTGATTTACGCAATACCCGATTATTTTACTCAACTTTACTATAAATTGGAATGCTGATATGAAAAAGCTGGTTAAGCTCGTCAAGGTCAACAACCTCGAATATAACGTCAACCGTGATCCAGCAGTTTATCGCCGTTGCGCTAATGAAAATTTCCGCGTTCAAGCGTTATTGAATGGTGAAGGCGCAGTTAAATGCACATTGACCGATGTGACCGGTAAAGTACTTAATGAACAAACAGTAACCGCACCAAATACCTACACCCACGAGGTGAGTTTCCCAACACCAGGCGCACGTATCGTGACCCTGAATGTTGAAGGTCAAGGCGAAAAATTCGCTTTAGACATCCGTTTGGATGTTATGGAACACGCTTGGCACGGTTAATTTAACCGTCCCAATCAAAAAGCCCGTTATGTACGGGCTTTTTTAATGTCTATAGCAATCGCCAGTTACACCAGTCCGACCATAACCCAGCTTTAAGCTCTGCATTTCCAACCAGCTCGCCCATTTTCACACTCGTAAATACAGGCATGTCTGCTGAGATCACGCACTCATCTTTCTGCACACCAGCCAACCACAGCCAACCCACATCACCCGATGACAACGTTAAATCATTTGAGACAGTTTGTGGATCAACTAGCTTCTGCACTCGTAGCGCATCACAGACATTCGTAAACAAAATCTCAACATCATCAGCCCAAGAAGCATCTGTCACGAATAAACCCGTTATGCCATCATCACGCTGCAAAACAATAGCAGCATACTCCATCGCAGCTTGAGGCTGCTCAGCACGAATTTGCCATAATGGCATTAAACCCAATTCGGCTAATATGGCTTCACGCATCATGATTTAATGCCAACCGCATAATGACTGCGTCTTCCCGGCCATCAACAGCGGGATAATAATTTTTTCGCACGGCAACAAATTCAAATTTCATACTTTCATAAAGCTTTTTGGCGACACCATTAGACGGACGCACTTCCAGCCATAACCAATGCACATGATCTTGTTGCGCACGCATGATGACATGATCCATCAACTTTCGCCCCCAACCCTGCCCCTGACTATCAGGTGCAATCGTAATATTCAACAAGTGCGCTTCATCGATAATCAACATCATGACCGCATAGCCGATAATGGTCTGATTATATTCATAGACGCAACAACGATAACCCGAATGCAAAGAGTCAGCGAAATTACCCAAGGTCCAGGGAAATGCATAACATTGCGCATCCAACGCTGCAATCACGGGCAAATCTGCCAGTGTCATCGGCCGCACAATCGGATCTATTTGCAAAACGGCACTCATCTTTCGCAAATCTTCAAAGCAACTTTGTCTCGTATATACAATGGCGCAGCCAGTTCAGCAGCTTGCCCCAAACCCAGAGCCAACTGCCGTGCAGCCAATGTTGCAATATCACCCGCACGTGGATAAACCGCAGCATCAACCCGCTGCAGCGCATCACCATAACGTGCTGCTAATACCTCAGCATAAACTGCAAAACCAGTACCGCAACCTACCCAGCCATTCCCAGTCACTAGAGGCGCATCAGTAGGATGACAAACGCTGATATCCCCTAATAATTGAACATCATCATCACGCACATATGCAGCATGGTAAATTTCCCCCATACGCGCATCTAAACATGCAATAACCTTGTCTGCGCCAGTCGCCAGCGCTAATGCCTGCAATCCACTTACCCCGACCACAGGCACATCTGCCGCGAATGCCAGACCTTGCGCTACTGCACAAGCGATACGTAATCCAGTAAATGAGCCGGGCCCCATACCAAATGCGATACCATCCAGATCAGCAAAGCTTAAACCGGCCTCAGCCAGCACATCCTGACACTGTGGTAACAACAACTGTGAATGCGTAATTCCTGCATGCTGCTCACGTGATGACACCACCCCATCTATCCATAGCGCGGTGGAGCAATATTCAGTTGATGCATCAAAAGCGAGTATCTTCATGAAAATCTTAGATAGAAATTATCCTAGAAACGGCAATTGACCGCTAATTGATTGAGTTAACATCATCATCCTTAAGGCTCATTTTCGTAATTTACCTATCACCCGTTTGGTGACTGCGCTACACGTTGAATTGCACACCCCTCACGGCACATGGCGGCGTCGCTCCGCACCCTGATGTGCGCACACTTCAACGTGTCCAACTGCCGTTTCTAGGATTATTGCAACGGCAGATAAACTTCAAACAGCAGTCGTTGCCATGGATTCCTTGTTTTTAACAGACGTGTAATTTTAGCATTTAACGGCTCGGCTCGGTCCAACATACGTGCAACAGCGGCATTATCACGTCTCGGTACATAGCCTAGTTTATGTCCATGCCACTCCACTCGCACCGCGTTGCCATCATACGCATTCTCAGGTTCACGCACGAGTATGAGCGTATCCCCTTCGTGCAACTCACCCCAAACCGATTTTCCATCGTAATACTGAAAACCCGCCAATGGTGAGGCTTGCACCAATATCTGCGACTGCACATCTACAGCGCGTGCCTGAGCACTCCAGACTAACGCCGATATAACAAGCAGCCATCGCATCTTTAATAACTGATAGACCGCCAATCATCATCCATCACTCGGCTGATATACATAGCGCCACCGGCAACTCCTGTACACTCCGGAATTAACCGGTCAGGGGTAATAGCATAAGCAGATAATGCGCCACCACAGGCATAAAATTTCACGCCCAGTTCAGCCGCATCCTGCATAAACTCATACACTGATTTCACTTTATTCTCGGAAGGAAAAATGCGCTCTGACACGCCTTTCGCCAATAATCGCGTAGCCGCACTGGCAAAAAAAATCTCAACTTCCACATCCATCGCTGCCGCAGATGCCGCCTGAAAAAAAGGCGTGCCACATAGATGAGGCTGATCTGGACTAATAGTTAACAACATCATTACTAATTTATCGGCCATCGTTATTCTCCTTAATTTATTTTAAAAACATTTTCTATTTATCATTGAGCTCGGACTGCTGCAATGTTACCCACTTCAAAAACTCAATTTCAGGTAATGGCTTGGAAAACAAATAGCCTTGAAACTGTGTGCACCCTAAATTTAGCAATGCATCTCGCTGCATTGCTGATTCTACACCTTCGGCAATAACCTTTAGCTTCATACAACCACCAATTGCCATTATACTTTCCACCAAAGTGTGATCTTGATTCAGCAGCATCTCATCAATAAATGCTTTATCAATTTTCAGTTCATCCAAAGGCAAATCTTTGAGATATGCCAAAGAAGAGTAACCCGTTCCAAAATCATCCAGGGAAATCTGCACACCCAGTTCACGCAACTCTCTTAATTTGCTCACCGTCTGGTCAAAGTCATACAGCAAAGCCGTTTCAGTCACTTCCAACATTAAGCGTTCAGGCGATACCTGATACTTCTCCAACACTTTCCGTACTTGCTCAACAAAATCAACACGTGCGAATTGCCAGGCACTGACATTCACCGATAAGTGTCCCGCATATGGCACGTCCGTATTCAACCAGCTTGCTAACTTAGCCACAGCATCATCCAACACCCATGAGCCTATGCTATGTATAATCCCAGCCTCTTCTGCAACGGGAATAAATATGGAAGGTGGGATATTACCCATTTCAGGATGACGCCAGCGCAGCAGTGCTTCAGCACCTATCATGCGCCCCTGCCCATTAACCTGGGGTTGAAAATGCAATTCAAATTCGCGATTAACTATCGCTATACGCAAACCATCTTCCAGCCTTAATTTTTCTTCCGCACCGGCTTGTAATTCATCCAAATAAAATTGCACATTATTACGCCCCATGCCTTTCGCTCTGTAAAGGGCCATTTCAGCATGACGCAACACGTCCAGACTTGATTCTTGCAACCCATCAAACAACACAATACCTACACTCGCCCCTACATTAAGTTCATGCTCACCGATACTCAAAGTGTGCTCGAATTGCTGCATAATTTTACCCGCCACATTACGCGCATATCCCTCTGCTTGTGCTAACGTAGGCAAACCTGACTGCGCCAGCACCACAAACTCATCCCCACCTAAACGCGCCACAAAGCAATCCTTAGCAGCCATATCTACCAAGCGTCGAGCTACTTCACGCAACACATCATCACCCACGTCATGACTTAATGCGTTATTAATGGTTTTAAAATGATCCAGATCCAGCATTAACATCACACCAATTTTATTGTCCAGATTAACTCGACGTAATAGTTGTGCAAGCTGCGCATGCAATAAAGCACGATTAGGCAAACGAGTTAAATAATCCTGATATGCCATATCTCGCATTTTTTCTTCTGATTTTAGCCGCGCCAGTTCAGCACCAGCTCGTGCGGCAAAAATTTCCAGGATTTCTTTAACCTGACGCATTTCTTGTAACATTGCATGACGACTCAACATCACCACCACGCCTACTGGTGTTGTCAAACGCCCATCCAGCAATGGCGTACCTATATAGGCTTCAATTGCATGATCTGCCAAAAACTTATCTTTAGGAAACGCTGCATAAACAGCGCTAGGGAATACACACGTGCCAAGTTGCATCACCTGCTCACAAGGCGTATCCACCAATGAATAATTCAAATTATCAATTATCTGACCCTGCTCACACACTGCGAGCGTTTGTACTCGCAATGCACTAACTTCATCCAACTGTCCAATCAACACATAATCAGCATGAAATAACTGATATAAACTTTGCACCAAATGTTGAAAAAACTGCACGCCTGTTTCAGCACCTACTCCTTCGGCAATATAGCGAATCGCCGTTTCCATTTGCTTACGCTCAGTAATATCTGTTGCAATACCGCATATTGCATAAGGTGATCCATCAGCATTAAACAAGGGGAATTTTTGCGAAAAATAAGTATGTGGCACACCGTGCTTATCGGCAACCTCTTCAAACGTCAGTGAGGTACGCTCATCGATTACGCGCCGTTCATTTGCACGAAAGATATCGACCTGCGCTTGCGGGAACAGTCCGGTATCATATTTGCCAACCAAATCATCATTGGTCACATTAAACAATTCTTCATAATGACGATTAATCATTAAATAGCGACCGGACAAATCCTTCATATAAACCACTGCAGGGACGTGATCCAGTATGGCTTGCAAACGCTCACCCTGTTTTCTTGTTTCATAGGCCAGCACACTACCCATGACTATGATCATGCCTAAATAACCAAATGATCCTAAGGGTACAAAATCTATCACCCCAAACCGCACCAGTATCCCCTGTATAGATAGAACAAGATAAATGACAACCGCAAACAACATAACCAACGTGGCGCGTTCGCCTTCTCGCCGATAACTGACTCCAAGTGCATAAATGGTATAGCTATAAGCAAACAATACTGCCGCCACTCCAAATTTAAACCAATTCCCATTTTTACCTGTTGGCAAACTCACACCTTCACCCCAAGGCAAAGAGTAGGGCCGAATGCCCTCAAATGTTATATATTGCAAGGTGTATGGTTGCATCCAATTTGCTGCAAACATAATTAAAAAAATCATGCTGAGTCCATACAATAGCC
This sequence comes from Sulfuriferula nivalis, assembly GCF_009937995.1. NCBI lineage: Bacteria > Pseudomonadati > Pseudomonadota > Betaproteobacteria > Nitrosomonadales > Sulfuricellaceae > Sulfuriferula > Sulfuriferula nivalis. The sequence goes on along the minus strand of NZ_AP021881.1, from coordinate 1,126,476 downwards.
AATTTGGGCGAACACGGCTATACAGCGCAATAAACCATACCAGCAAAATTAACTGCAGTGCGACAACCGCGATATTCCAGCGAAGTGCTTCAATATAATCAGTCACTTGAACTGCATGAAAAACCAGCGTATGAGTAATAATAAAGGGAACAGCAAGCAGACACATCCCCGAAAAAAACAGATGTGTGTAATTGACTTTAGTCTGACGAAACGCAATTGATGCATGCACGACTGTGGCATAAATACATATGCCCGCAAGTATCCAAAAACCTGGAATTAAAATTGCATTCACACCAGTCCTCCGCGCTCACTTGGCGCTAATTTTATTATATTGATTATATTTGTCAGCACTCAGAAATTAGCGTAATTCTCAGAACTTAGCAAGCAGTTTCAGCTAATTTCAGCCATCACAAATCAGCATTTAATCTCCGCGCAAAGTCACCAATGGGGCTACCCGACTAACACGCCATAAACCGAGTACGCCGGCAACACTGACGCCGACGCCTCCCACGCTAATCGCTATTAGCCATAATGCCGGGTTCAGGTGATATTCCAACTTGAACACATAGGTACTTAACCCCCAGGCAACCCCACTGGCACCAGTTGCCGCCAACATGCCAGCAAGCATGCCTATCGCCATGAATTCAGTAATTTGCACTTGCCATAACTGCCGTTTTTTTGCGCCCAACACTCGCCACAATGCTGTTTCTACTGCACGCTCATCCCGAGTCGCTGCAAGTGCGGCATACAGCACTAATAACCCGGCAATCAGACTGAAAAAGAACACAAACTGCACCGCTGTCGTGACGCGGCTCAGCATATCTTGCACAGTCTGCATGATGGTTGAAACGTCGATCACTGTCAGATTAGGATATGTACGCACCATCTCGTTTAACAACGAACTCGACGTCGGTGGCAAATAGAAACTGGTGATATAACTTGCAGGTATCGCTTGCAACAGTGATGTGTTGGCAATTACAAAGAAATTTACTTTAAAACTATCCCAATTAACTTTACGCAAGCTTGTGATTTTCGCGATTACCGGCGTACCTGCCATATCAAATTGCAGACTGTCACCCAGTTTCAAATGCAATTTATCAGCAATGCCCTGTTCCACAGAAAATTGATTTTGCGTAACGTCCACTCGCCAAGATTGCCCCGCTGTTAGCTGCGTATCTGCCGACAACGCTTGCGCATAAGACAGATTAAATTCCCTGTCCAACAGCCGCTGCGTTTGCTGATCAGCATAGTTTGCACTATGCACTTCTTGCCCATTAATTGCAGTCAGTCGCCCACGTATCATCGGATATAGCTGCGCTTGCTCGATATGATGCTGGCGCAAAAATGCACGCAATGGCACGACTTGATTGGCCTGTATGTTAATCACAAAACGGTTAGGTGCTTGCGCTGGGATAGTCGCATGCCAGCTGTCCAGCAAATCACCCCGTACGATGGTCAGCAGTAGCAATGCCAACAACCCTAAAGTAAAAGCACTAATCTGTATCACACTACCCGCAGCACGCCGCCGCAGGTTCAGCAATCCATAGCGCCAGCTGCCAGTACTACGTGCAGCTAACCAGCCTGCAGCCAGCACCAGCAGTCCTGAAAACGCTACGGTGACTAATAACACCGCAGCCAAACCCAGCAATACCACACCCGTCATCTTTACATCCTGCACTTGCCAAAACAGTAATGCAACGAGCGCAGCCAAACCAGCCACATATGCGAATACGCCCAACTTATCCAGCGCAATCACATCTTTTCGCAAAATATGCATGGCAGGCGTATGTCGCAGCATCAAAAGTGTCGGTAAGCTGAATCCCGCCAATAATACCCAGCCCGCCAATATAGCCTGTAAAAATGGCAATACACCTACTGGCGGGAGCGTTAAATTAGCTAGTTTTCCTAAAATTTCAGCCAGAACTGCCTGTCCAGCATAACCCAGCAATACACCTGCGAATGCCGCGAATATACCCAATAGTGCCAGTTGCCACATATACAGTTTAACTATCGTTGTCTGACTCGCGCCAAAGCATCGCAGCAACGCGCAGGTATCCAGATGCCTGTGTAAAAAATGCCGCGCTGCCAGTAAAATCGCCACCGCTGCCAACATCACAGCCAGCAACACCGACAATCCCAAATAACGCTCGGCTTTATCCAGCACATCTCGCAACTCGGGTCGTGCATCACCCGCTGTCATTAAACGCTGGCCTCGCGTCAAATTCTTTGCGAGCACAGCCTGATATGACGTTAGCGCTTGACTAGCCCCAGCTAACAGCAAACGATAAGTCGCCCGACTGCCTGTCGTCACCAAACCTGTCGTCGCTATATCAGCCTGATTCATCAACAATCGAGGCGCCAGATTAAAGAAATCGCCACCACGATCAGGTTCATCGATCAACAACGCCGCCACCCGCAACTGACGATAACCCACGGTCACACTATCACCAACTCGCACATTGAGCGCATTTGCCAAACGCGGTGCCAGCCACACCGTGCCTGCTTGCGGTATTTCGGCGACGGGCTTATCGGCACTCGACAAACTGTCAGCAATACGCAATTGTCCACGCAACGGGTACCCTGTGCTTACCGCCTTGATATCAGCCAGTTGATTATTATCAGCAGTACTGATCATGCTAGGGAATTGCATAGTCTTCGCGGTCACCAAGCCTCGTGCTTGCGCAGTCGCCATACGTTCCAGATCAATTGCATGATCTGACACTAACACCAGATCCGCACCCAGCAAACGATTGCTTTCCAGCGTCAATGCAGCTTGCATGCGCTCACCAAACCCATGCACAGCAGCCAATCCTGCCACAGACAACATCACCGCCAGCACCAACACCCGCAGTTCACCCGCACGACTATCGCGTAGCAACAAACGCAAAGCCAATTTCAGCAAATTCATGCCAAATGCCCGGCATCCAGCGTCAAGCGCTGACTACAGCGTGCTGCCAACTGACTATCATGCGTAACCAATACTAAAGTCGTGCCTTGCTCTCGATTCAATTCAAACAGTAAATCTATAATCCGCGCACCTGTTTCCGCATCCAGATTCCCCGTCGGCTCATCAGCCAGCAACACCGCAGGTTGCACAACAAATGCCCGTGCAATTGCCACACGTTGTTGCTCCCCGCCAGACAACTGCTGCGCACGATGATGTTGCCTGCGCGCAAGACCCACGCGGGTCAACCATTCCTGTGCCTGTTGCCTGGCCTGCTTTACCCCATTTAACTCCAATGGCAGCATCACATTTTCCAACGCAGTCAGATTAGGCAATAATTGAAAAGACTGGAAGACAAAGCCGATCAGCTCACCCCGTAACTGCGCCCGTCCATCTTCATCCAAAGCTGTCAGCGATTGCCCAGCCAGCCACACCGCTCCCTGACTCGGTGTATCCAGACCCGCCAGCAAACCCAACAACGTAGACTTGCCTGAACCCGAAGCGCCAACAATCGCAACCGAAGCACCCCGTTCTATGTCAAAGCTGCTAGGATGCAATATAGTCAACGTAGCATCGTTCACTTGAACCTGCTTGGCCAAATCTACAACACGAAAAATCAAATTATCGACAGGAATAGTCATGGGCTGGAAAAGTTTACTGGTTATAGGATGGTTATTAATCACAGGCATAGCACACGCCGCCCCTGTGATACTTGTATATGGTGACAGCCTTTCTGCAGGCTATGGACTAGCTGCGCATCAGGCCTGGCCAGACTTGTTACAACAACGCCTGACCACAAAGAACTGGCAAATCATCAATGCCAGCATCAGCGGCGAAACCACAGCGGGTGGTCTTGCTCGTTTACCGGACACACTGGCACAACATCACCCCAAGATAGTCATACTCGCACTCGGTGCAAACGATGGCCTGCGTGGATTATCCATGGCTGCGATGTATGACAACCTGAACAACATGATGCAACAAATCAGAAACACAGGCGCAGTTATTTTATTAGTGGGCGTACATCTGCCGCCCAATTATGGCATAGCCTATACCGAAAAGTTCCAGCAGGTTTACACCAAACTCGCGCAGCAACACCATGTTGCCTATTTACCGTCATTACTGGCTAATGTAGAGAATAAACGCGAGTTGTTCCAGGCAGATGGGTTACACCCGATCGCCGTGGCAGAACCACTGGTATTAGATGCCGTTCTGGATGGATTATTACCGTTACTTAAACACGGTAAATATTAAAGGAATAAGCAACAGAGGCAGAAATCAGGAGATATCTTAACTCTGTTGCAATTGTCTAAATTACGACCTTGAGTTCAAATGCAGCGCAGTAAATACCTTAAGACGAAACAGAAAGATAAGCAGCGACAGCTCTGACTTCACTTGGAGTAATGTCATAAGTAATCACCTTCATCACCGCACCGTCAGGACGCCCGTCAGTGTCCTTAAACACACCTAACTGTTTCTCAATATAGTCTGCATGTTGCCCAGCAATACGGGGAAATGAACTATTCCCTTCACCATTCGCACCATGACAAGATGCACAGGCTGGTGTATTTTGTGCAGGCACCCCATTATTAAAAATAAGTTTACCTTTTGCCACCAAATCAGCATTTGCATGTTCCACTTGATCAGGAATCATTTTCTGCTGGTTAAAGTAAGTCGCCAGCTCAGTGATTTGCGCATCAGTCAAATGTCTGGCTATTCCCCACATATATTGAGAGCCAGCCGGATCAGAGCGGTCATGGCTCCTGAATACCTTTAACTGAGAGATGATATATTCACTCTGCTGTGACGCTAATTTAGGAAAAGTCGGATTTGTAGAATTCCCGTCCACACCGTGACAAGTTGAGCAAACCTGTTGCGCCAGATCTTTGCCAGACACACTGGGATCATTCAGATTACGTGAGCTTTCTGTTGTAGTACAACCGGCAACCATAGTCATTGATGCCAGCACCAAACCAATCGCAATCTTCTTCATTTCAATACTCCCATGCTGTTTTCACGTGTTAGCTTTTCATCATGATCGCTAACATAAGCGATAAGACCAAATGATAGTTGAGTTAGCTGAATCATCAGTATGCTCCCCAGATGTAGAACACTACTTGATTAGCACCGCTGGCCTTACCGTTGTACGTATCTACGGCACCTGTGGACACACCATCAACTTTGCTAAACATGGTGTACTGCACTCCAGTACGGATATTCTGTACTGGCATCCAGTATATTTCTGGTGTCCATCCCTCAGTTCCCGTTTGACTAGCGAACATATTTCCGGAAAGACTCGCTGCGTTGTTAGAACTGTTGCTGACGTTAAAGTATGACAATGAAGTACCATACTGCGCTTTATAGGTGTAAGAAGCTTTAGCTCGGAAAGCATTGACTGTGTCCTGCAACGACCCAGGCGCACCATAATCTACTGTTTCATTGGTACGCGTCAGTGTCGCGGTAAACGTATGCGGATCCAGCAAGTATTGATACTGCAAGTCTATGGTGTTGTCACGATAATGGTCAGTTGCTGGCAGTGTAGGATCTGGATATTGCCGAACATCAAAATAGGAATAGCCCAGCATGACATTATGTGCACCCCACTCGCGGGTTAATGCCAGACGTAAATAAGGATTTTCACCCTTGATCACCGTTTGCCCACCATTGCCCTGGGTCAAGAATGAAAATACGCCATCCCCAGTACGATAAGCACTGACTTCTGCGTAAACCATTTTATTCCAGTAAAGATATGCACCCGCGCCTACTACTTGTGAGCCTAGGGCACCATGAAAAATAGGATTAGTAGCGACACCAGTACCGGTACTGATAGGCACTACCCCATAACCCCATGCTGGCGTACTACCCCACACATCCTGAACACCAGGATTGTTATTTAGGGTAAAGCCATAGATCAAATCTGAACCATTGCTGATGAGGCGATCCGCATAGCGGAAATCAGCATTATCCGAAGCCACATGCCCGGAAGCACCAGTATCACCACCATAGTTATCGTAAGTCAGCTGTGCAAACACACCTGATTTATCTGTGATTTTACCCGCCACAAATAAACTACCCGTATTGAACGTCAGCGTGCCATCAGTTGCTGTATGACCTGGCCCCGTTGCAGCTGGCCCCTTGACGTTAGTTGAGCCCATCACAGCCATCATAGCCAGTGGTACCGTGCGCTCACCGATAGAATAAGCAGTTAATTTAAACATCCGACCATAGGGCGTCAATTCAGGAAACTGTCCGCCAGCGTGACAGGCCAGACAGTTCTGCCCCGTCTGCCGAGCAAACGCAGGTACCGCATGAGCATCAATTGAAATGAGCCCCGTCATGATCGTAATCAGGTATGTTATAAAACGACCTGACTGTAATCGCCTGAATGCATAGCCAGCATTTGCCAGCCTGACTCCCATCTGCTTCAAAAACACCCCACCTGCCCAATTCGCTTTCATGTCAGCTCCTTATTTCTTTAAAATTTCGTATATAAAGATAATGATGTGTTTTTATATTGCAAAAAAACACCCCCTCCACTATAAGAGCTAAAGGTACAAACCCTTACCCTTACAAATGACAAGGGCGTAAGTGCAGAATACGCACACTATACTGACCCAATGCTTACAAGTTATGCAATTAAAGCGAGCCAGCTAGAAAGTCTTTTGAGTTACATTCATCATAACTGCCCCGCCATTTGAATTTCTAAATCAAATATCAAACAATTCACCTAAAAACAGTGCAATTCACCAGTTTCATGACCCCAAATTAAGCCTTAGCATAGGCTAAACACCAGCCTTTAGGACTTACGTCCCCTTCGACAATTTTACATTGAGGTTTAGCGCCAGGGATGAATTGCACGCAAGTGTCACATTGACTGCCGTTCTTAGGCATATCCTGATACTGCATCATAACTTTAGCCATCTTTGCAGCAGTTGCATTGCCGCTAACAATTAAAGTCGGAATAACAGAAATACCCGCTACTAATGTCGCCCCCTTTAAAAATAAGCGACGTGATACCGATTGATTTGCAATCTTTTTCATAACTTTCTCCTGATAACAATATTAAATACAGTGACTAGCAGCGACATCACATTGGTCGAAATTAGAACGTATATATTGCACTCACATTCAGCACATCGGAATTAAAATTGCTTTTGACCCCTGTCGCACTGGCAGTGGCAATACCATAACGATCCCATCCCAGACGCACACCAATATTAGTAGTGGCATTGTATTGCACACCGACACCGTAAGTTAGCGCTGTACGGCTAGTACCAAAAGCAGAATACCCTGCTGACGTGGTTGTCTTAGCGCTTGCAATTCCTAGCTTTCCATACAGATTAAAACTTTCGTTCAGTGGAAGTATACCCACAGCCGATACGCTGAATGCATCGGCTTTAGCCGTATTTCCAGCGGTATCAGTCACTTGGCCAACACCCGTATATTGCCCTTCAGTAGCAAAGTTTTTATTAAACTGGTAACCAACAATACCACCATAAATAAACGAGGAGTTTTTGCTCAAGCTAGTCGTAGAGGTAATATTCGGTTTGCCATTTCCCAAACTTAAGCCTGCGTAAAAACCGTCATCTGCAGCAAATGCGGTAGTTGTTACTCCAATCAATATTAAAGGAATCGCAATGCCTTTGTTGAAATTGGAAAAGGTGATTTTATTGATTTTAATCATGATTTAAACTCCAAAGGTAGTAACTAAAAAGTGATACAAAAGTGCCCAAAGTAATACAAACAAAAATATAGTGATAAGACATAAAATCCCCTCCTAAAATCAGCTATGCAACTTTAATTTTTCGAGCAACTGGCTGACTTCGATACGACGTCCTTGATCTGCATCTTCGCGACCTGGTCTGGGTGATGCAGACATCGCCTTTTCAAGATAGATTTTGGCTTGAGTATAATCACCTTGTTCTAATAGAAAATCGCCGTAAAAATAGTTGGCATCAATACCATTTGGATTGATTTTTATAGCTTTTACTAAGTATTCACGTGCCTTGTCCTTATCCCCAAAACTAATAGGCCAATGAGGAACTTTATAATAGAGGCTGCCGAGAGATGTATAAATTGAGCCACCAAGCACATCTGGTTGGATTTTTTCAGCACGAACCAGCAAATCACGCGCCGCTTTTACTTTATTCAGCGCACCTAAACCGCCTTCAAATTTCGCATAGCTACTAAGCACAATAGCCTCCCAAACTAATGGTTCAGCTCGACCAGGATTTGCTATTTCGATCTGATGTGATTTGGTGGCAAGATTTTCAAAAGCAGAAATTTTTTGTGGTTCAGGCGTCAGGTAATAAGCCTTAGCCCACCCATGCTGAAGTTCGGCAATACTATCGCCAAGACTGTCGGCAAACGCGATGTTGTTTCCAAGCAGCACAGTGCTTAAGAGAGCAATCGCAGTCAAAGCACTTGGAAGATAACGTTTAAACGATTTATGCATCATCATTTCCTTATTAAAGCCATTGTTAAAGAGTAAATTCACGAGTTTTTGTATTCTGTTTACGTAGTGCGTTATCTATTAACCGAGGAAAGATGGCGTTGATGCGCACGAATAGACTTTCTGGCCAACCAATATAATAATCATCACTATCTTTTTCGATGGCACGCACCACATGTTGAGCCACGACAAATGGCTCATCGGTATTCATACCGACTGCGACTGCCATTTTGCTAATCACGCTGTTATTAAGAGGTGTCTTTGTATAGCGAGGAGCAACATAAGTAACACCGACACCAGACCCTTCTAGTTCCCGTCTGAGCGCTTCTGAAAAGCCCCGTATAGCAAACTTGCTTGCAGAGTAAGTAGCAAAATAGGCGAATCCTATACTGCCGAAGATCGAGCCAATATTAACAATCTGGCCATGACGAGCTGAAACCATAGTAGGCAACAGCAAACGCGTAAGCTGCATAGGAGAAACCACGTTGATACGCCACAGCATTTCCAGACTTTCTGCTGTTTGTTTATCAAATAGTCCAAAATGCGTCACCCCGGCACAATTGATCAATATATCAATACCACCTGCCTGATTAATCACCTGGTCGGCCAGCTTCTCGGGCGCATTAGGAATAGAGAAATCACAAGCATATATTTGTGCTTTACCTCCTTGTACCAATACGGCTTTCTTTAAATCATTGAGTTTATTCACATCCGTACCAACCAAGATCAGTTTGGCACCTTTAACGCCCAGATTCATAGCCAGTTCACTACCAATACCGCCTGTCGCACCCGTAATCAAAATACGTTGATCAACAATATTCATTACACTGACTCCAGCGTACGAAAAATGTCGCCATACAGACTGAACACAGATTTGGCGCAATGTACCAAACACGCTTTGTCCTCAAACAAATCCAATCGATTAACCAAGTCTCTGAAAAAGTCCACATGTGCCAGATCGAGCGTTCCATGGCTATCAAGATAGCTAAACGCATTCTTGGGCAAATTAAGCGATCCATGTAATGAACTGGCAGCATGCGTTGCTAACTGGACGCTGGTGCTCTCCAAGACATACACCATCCCCAAAAAGCCCACTGGATTAACCCGCGCGATGGTGTCGTAGGCATAGGCAACCATTAACTCGGCAGCAAAACCTGGTTGACCATAACGCACTGCGTCAGCATCCGCACCACAAGCCGTGATGTCGTTTAGTATCCATTCCTGATGCCCAATTTCCTCCTCTATGTAATGAGCAATAGCTTCACGTAACCATTCCTTTTCATCAGACAGGCGCGAACCACAAGCCATTAATAGCGGCACCGTATGTTTGACGTGATGATAAGCCTGGGTAAGAAAAGCAACATATTGGTTCAACGTAACCTGCCCTGTCATTGCGTTCTGAATAACAGGAATAGATTGCAGTTCAAGCTGTTCAGCATGTGTTAGTTGTTGCAATTGTTCAAAAAATGACATTTACTTCCTCCTGATAAAGACGTTCGAGTGCGTCGCTATAAACCATCAATATGGCATCTCGTTTTAATCGACCATTGGTAGTTAACTGTTGGTTAACTGGCATAAAGGGTATGGCTGCAAGCACCCATGATTTGATACGAGCATAGTCCGGTAACACTTTGTTAGTTGCTTGAACAGCCATGTCAACTTGCTCCTTTGAGTATCCCAGTCGAGCCACAATGACAGCCACAGAAAATGGTTTAGCTTCCCCATAAACAGCGACTTGCGCGATAGCGGGGTGCATAGTCAATTCACGTTCTATCCATTCCGGCGCAACATTACGACCAAACGAGGTAATAAACAGGCTTTTACGACGTCCGGTAATATGCAAAAAACCTTCAGTATCTAAATATCCGATATCACCAGTTGGCCAATGTTGAGATGGGGATTCACGTCCCAGATAGCCGAGAAAATTCGAACCACTTACCAAAACTTCGCCAATATCCGAGAAGCTGATGGCAACGTGTGGCAGAGGGCGTCCAACACTGCCAACACAATATGCATCAGGCGTATTAAGCGATACGACCGAACCGCATTCGGATAGTCCATAACCCTCAAACACAGGAAGATTTATTTGACGCGCACGTTGCAAAAGTTCTAGAGACACAGGCGCGCCGCCAACTGCAATAAATCGCAAGTTGGCAGGCATAGATGCGCCATCTTCTCCAGCCACAACAAGAGCTTGTAACATTTGCGGCGCAAAAATGGTGCTGCTAGCCCTATATGTATGCAACGCTTTTAACATGCGCGCCACATCGAGACCAACCGCCCCGATCAATCCAACCTGTTGCAACGGAAGCAAACAAGAACAAGCCCCAGCTAATAAGGGGGTATAAATACCACCTATATTTTCTAGTAAGGTAGATAGTGGCGTTAAACAAAGATGCCGATCCGAGAATTGCGCCTGACTGGCTTCCATCAGTGAAGTAGCTACTGTTTCGATTTGCGCAAGGCTTAGACAAACCCCCTTAGGTTCGCCTGTTGTACCAGAGGTGTAAGAAATTTTTGCCGTTCCGTGCGGGAGATTCTGAGGAATCACACCTTGCAGTCTGATCAGATGTAGTCCACCTAAGTCACCCGCTTTATGAAATTGAATATTTGCATCTTGCAACAGTGATTCAAGCTGCATAGGTTGATCTGTTAAGATGGCATTCAAACCAGCATCATTGATCGCATGCAAGATTTGTTGTGATGAGAAGAATAATGGCAATGGCACTATTGGAATGCCCGCTATCATGGCGGATACATCGACTAACGCCCAAGGCAAACCATTATTAGCCAACAGTCCCAGAGCGCGAATTCGCTGAGCGCTCAGATCATAAGTAAGTTCGGTGATAACCTGATACAGAGCACCATAAGACAAAGATGCGTCACTGCCCTCAAATGCAATGCGCTCAGGATAATCGGAGGCGGCCTGACGTAACCGTGTCAGCATTTTACTCATGCGAGTCAACCCCTCCCATGCCTGCACGCAAGAGCGCAGCAAGATCACGCTGCTTTAATAAAGAATTGAATCCATCAGCGATATTGCCTGCCATTACCATTGGAGCATGGTCGTAATAACTACCCCAACTCGCTCTGTCCAATAATGGCAAATGAGTTAACCTAGCTGCGCCAAGTTCAACTGGGCTTAAACCTAACCGCTTGAAACCGTTACGTAATGCTGAAGTGCCAGTAAAAACAACCCACTTGTAACCTTCATTAAACAACCTTGCTGTTAGTGCTACGATTAACCAGCGTGCTGCGCCAGGATAAAGCACGGACAGATTACCTACCTCAATAATGTCCTTGCGTTGTACGGCTACACCAAGTTTTAATCGCAGAATGTCTTCAATTGATTGTTCAAAATAAGATTCCAGAAACAGTCGTGAATTTAAAGCAGGGCGCAACCCAAACGCAGCAATTAAGTCACCTCGCTTGCTACGTAGACTAAGTAAGCGCGGCATGAAATGATTGACCTCTGTACCATATGCTTTAGCAAAACATTGTTTGATAAAACACTCAATCTCTTCACGACCATGGACAGACTGTTCCAGCAAATCGAATATGGATGTCAGACGATGGTTAAAAGCTAATGTTTCCTGATCGCAAGCAAAAGCAGTTTCAGAACTATCATTCGCTTGTGCTGGTATGGTGTTCATGCGATTCCCTTTTAGGTAAGTCTTCAAAAGGTATATCGCAAATGCCGTGCCAAGCACCGACAGATAGTATTTTATTTATTAACTAATTGATTTTAATTGATAAAAAAACATTATTAAGGAATGGTAAATGTGGCTTAAGGTTTATTTAACCCTGCATTAATTGCAAATCACGCAAATTTTCACAACAATTTTTGCAGGGTTATTTTGAACAGGTTACTGAATTGGCATCATTGCTGATGTGACCCGCTGCGGTAATAAACAGGACTGCTTCTACATGATTATTGAGCTTGCAGTAAGGCACGTAACCAATTGCATTGGGCGTTTCTGCTACAAACTGCAAAACAGCCTGATCAGATAAAAGCACAAAAGGCGGAGAAATCCCATTGAAATACATATCATTCCAGAATTTCTCTAACTCTTCTGGATTAGCACCCAATACCGTTTGTGAAAACGCACGGCGAGATTGATTCGAAGCGGGTAAATTGACTGGTTGAATCTTACTTCCATCATCCCAAAACATTTTTTTACGTTTAAAGATTAATACAAGATCTTCCTTATTTAAACTTTTAACGTGCCCTGCCGCCATAATGACTGCGAGCGGCTCTTCAGCAGCCATGGACCACATTGACAAGTTCATTAACAGCAAAAATGCGGTAAGTAGACGCACAATAAGAGATAACCGCATCAGAACAATATGGCAAGAGAAGTAAAAAATCCTTCAGGCGCCTTAATGCGATTATTGTCGGCGTGACTGAATTCAGCTTTAAATATCATTGCAGGTGAAACCCGTTTCGCTACACCACCTAGCCATAAATTCATTGCTGCACCAGGGTCACCATTATCATAAAATTCATAGCGTCCAATACCATACCAACTTTGAGAAATAGGCGCCACGCCTTGAATAAAAATCCCTTTTGTATCTCGGTAAGCAGCATTTTCAGAACGTCGGTACACTCCTTCAGAGCTAATTTCATAGCGATTTTTAGACCAAAAATAATCTATTCCAACCAGATTTTTACGGTCACCAATTGAGCTTTTCTGCTCAAAATTTGCGTACGATACGCCAATTTCGCCTAAATGAGATGTAGGTAGTGTCAAATGAAAACCATAAGCTTCTTCAAATGGATCAAGCTTGGGATCAGAGCGCCAATCCTGAGTCATCGCTGCATAAATTGAATAATCAATTGCTGAATTCCAAATCGGAATGGTGCCATAAGCCATCCCCCCGGTCGCATTAGTTGGGAAAGAGCGTTCTGTGACTAAGGGCCGAGAGGTGGTCCAAACTAAAGGTGCCGCATGGATAACATTCCAGCGACCAATAGGTGTAAGGAACTTACCCGCACGTAAATTGAGCTTTTCTGAATACAAATAATCAGCATAAAGCCGCTCCAAACCAAGATATGCATGATTTGTAGTGACGCCATTAGCACTTTCCCATGCTAATGCATTTTCCAAATCTAATTCTGAGAAAACTCGAACTTTACCGTCATTATCCCAATGCAAAAAAATACTCAGATTATTAATACTAATTGACGTTGGATGCTGTCTATCATTTTGAATACCAAAATCAGCATAACCTCCAAAATTTAATCCTGTACCTGGGATTTGCAAACCCTTACCTGGTTGATAATCAAAATTAATTTCAGAATCGCTTGCCCACACAGGCATATTTCCAAATAGCAACAATAACGCATGCAGCAATAAAAAATACTTCAGCGGAATCATAATTTGATACCGGAATAGAAAAAAACCGATTGTGCCATATAATGCCTGAGCATTCACATCTAATACTTACTACCGTGACTATACGCAAAACACTCTTGGTCGCATTCCTGCTAGTCAGCTTATTGCCTTCAATACTGCTCACGTTCCTGGCGTTTCAGGTTGCAGGAGAAGCCATGCGCAATGAAATTAAACAGAGTTTGCAAATTCAGGCAGCGACCGTATCTCAAGACATCGACAAAATGTTATTTGAACGTTTGCAGAATGCGCAAACCTGGCGTCAACTTGAGGTCACACAAGACATAAGAGTCAACGATATTGACAAACGGCTGTCCAATTTCTTGTCAGGACTAAAAACTGGCTATCATGATATGTATCAAGAATTGCTTTGTACCGACAGTTTTGGAACTGTTGTTGCCAGCAGCAATCCAGCCAGCATAGGTACAAAAAAATACCAGACTAAAAGCGCTTTTTTAAATCGAAATGGGAGTGGCGCATCTCCAATCCAGTTAGAACCCTTGCAAATTAGCAGAAGCAATGGGACTACTATTTTACCCATTGCTGCCACAGTACCTTCAACATTTGATCAAGGGCAGCTTGGTGAGATGTATTTGATGTTCAACTGGACCCAGATTTATCATATTCTGGATCAAGCCGCCCAAAGTGGGCATGCACTGATATTACTGGATAAGGATGGACGTATCATTGCCGCATCCGCTGAACTGCGTAACAACGGCGCATTATTGAAGAAAACCCCAGCTTCGTGGTCGTCAGGTGGACAGAGCGGCATTGGCACTCACGATGGCTCATTATTACACTATAAGGAAGTGATGGTCGGGTATGACCACTCTCCTGGATTTCAACAATTCCCTGGCTTTAATTGGACTACACTGGTCATAGAAAATAGTCAGCATGCATTTATCCCTGTACGCCAAATAGCCATAGTATTCATCCTGCTGCTGGTACTCACCAGTGCTTTCGCAATTGGATTTTCAATGCTGGTTGCTGGTCGTATCGCCCGCCCCATTACCGCACTCACGGCATTTACCCGCCATTTTATGCGCGATAAGAAATTGCCTGAAGCGCCTCATCTGGCAGAAGGTGAAGTTGGTGAGCTTACTAAAGCTTTTGTCCAAACGGTGACTGAGCTGGAACAATCTCAGGCAAACTTGGTTCGCGCTTCAAAACTTGCAGTGCTAGGTGAGCTTGCCGCTGTGATGGCGCATGAAATTCGCACACCAATTGGCATTTTGCGATCATCAGCGCAGATGCTGTCGCGTGAGCCTGGTTTGAGTAGTGAAGCTCAGGAGTTAACTGGATTTATTGAAAGTGAAACTGAGCGGCTTAATCGATTGGTTTCAACGTTACTCGATAGCGCTCGTACTCGCCCACCAAAATTGCAACCCGTTGATTTACAACCCGTCATCCATCACAGTGTCGATTTGCTTGCGTCGCAGGCGCTCAAAAAAAGCATTGATATCAGTTTGCATCTTGAGACTAAAAGTACAGTCGTCATGGCTGACGCCGAACAAATAACACAAGTGTTGCTTAATTTGATACTGAACGCGCTACAAATATTACCTGATCATGGGCAGGTGACCATTACATCCCATGAAACATCAAAAAAGTTAGTAATTGAAATTTCTGATAATGGGCCGGGAATTCCACAAGATGCACTTACCAGGGTTTTTGACCCATTTTTTACTAAACGCGAAGGTGGTGTGGGACTAGGATTAGCTGTGGTACAGCAAATCATCATTGCGCATGGTGGCGAAATTCATGCTGGAAACCGTACTACAGGCGGTGCAATATTTACCATTACTTTACCTATGGAAGAAAACACATGATCAGTCAGCGAGTTCTGGTAGTTGATGATGAGCCTAAAATGCAGCGCGTACTTGAAATCATGCTACAACGTATGGGCTATGAAGTTTCCTGCGCCAGCGATGGCAAAGCAGCTTTGCAAATTATGAAATCAGCTCCTGCTGACCTAATTATTAGCGATCTACGCATGCCGGGCATGAGCGGAACTGAACTGTTAAAAACCTTACGTGATGAAGATAACGAAGTACCAGTGATCATCATGACCGCTTATGGCACCATAGAAACTGCAGTTGAAGCCATGAAACTTGGGGCCTGCGAATATATTGTACGACCCTTCGATGTTGAGGCACTGGAACTTGTCATAGCCCGCATACTAACTGAAGGTCGCATCCGTCAACAGAACACTTTCTTACGCCAGGAAGTGGAAAAAGGATGGGGAGAGTTTGTTGGTAGCAGCGAGCCTATGCAACAAGTTTACAACCACATTCGTCAAGTAGCGCCAAGCAAGACAACCGTACTCATTACTGGAGAAACTGGAACTGGAAAAGAACTGGTAGCACGTGCTATTCATCGAACATCCCCACGCCATTCGGCATTATTTGTACCCATTAATTGCGCAGCTATCCCAGCCGACATTTTAGAAAGTGAATTATTCGGTTATGTCAGGGGCGCCTTTACTGGTGCGATTAAAGATCGTGTTGGCAAATTTGAGTTAGCTGACGGTGGCACACTATTCCTTGACGAGCTAACCGAAATGCCAATGCCGCTACAGGCAAAACTGCTACGTGTACTTCAGGAAAATATTATCGAACGATTAGGTAGTAATCGCAGCATTCCAATTGATGTTCGCATCATTGCAGCCACGAATCGCAATCCACGACAAGCAATCAGCGATGGGAAGTTACGAGAAGATTTATATTACCGCGTGAATGTATTCAACATTGACTTACCTGCTTTGCGTGAACGAAAGGAGGACATTCCAGCACTTGCAGCCAGCCATCTCGCAAATCAGAACAAATCCTACAGCATATCAAAAGCAGCCATGGACAGTTTACAAAACTATCCTTGGCCAGGCAACGTACGTGAATTGCAGAATATTATAGAGCGCGCTGCTGTACTGGCTCACGGCGGCATAATTGAGATACAGGATTTCCCGCAAGAGTTGAATAATCTCAAAACAACATTAGATATTTCTGAGCAATACGCTGATTCACCCACCTTGGAATTAAATCCTGCAATAGAACGACTTGAAGCAACTATGATACGAGCAGCACTTGAGCAAACAGGTAACAACAAAAGCAAAGCAGCCAGATTACTTGATATCAGCGAACGGGCATTGTGGTACAAGATTAAAAAACTTGAATGATGCGGCAATAACCTAATGAGCTTCAAAAAAAGGTGTTGATAATACTTGAATGCGCATTACGAACACTATCTGTACTAACCTACAAATCAATGTGCACCAGCAGACTCCGCAGGTTTAGCAACCGTTTTAATAGGCCGCGCCAGCCAAATGATGCCTATCAAAGCGACAAACAATATTGCAGAAAGCCAGCTCAAATCATTCACTGCCAGTGTCGCGGCCTGTTGATTCATCAGATTATTCACAAACGCCAACGCTTGCTGCTCACTCATGCCCATATTGATCAGCATATTCATAGTTGACTGACTCACTGGATTGGCAAAATTAATATGTTCTGCAAGTACAGCATGATGGGCAGCTGTACGATTGACCCATACGCTGGTGTAAATCGATGCGCCGAAGCCACCTGCCATGATACGGGCAAAATTAGACAAGCCTGAAGCGGCGGGAATTTTGTCGGGTGACAGCCCAGAAAATATCAGTGTTACCAGCGGCACAAAGAAAGTTGCCATCGCAATCCCCTGTATCAGCGACGGTATCATGATCGTGACAAAATCAGTCTGCACCGTAAACTGTGAACGCATCCATAAAATCAGCGCAAACACACTGAATGCTATCGTTGCGAACCAGCGGGGGTCATACTTGTTAATATTTTTCCCCACAAACGGCGAGAACAAAATTGCCAACAGGCCAACAGGTGCCAGCACTGCACCTGCTATGGTTGCGGTATAGCCCATGTCCTGTTGCAACCACAATGGCATCAGCACCACATTACCAAAAAACACGCCATAACCAACGGATAGTGCCAAGGTGCCTGACCAGAAATTACGCCTGCGGAACAAACTCAAATCGACTACCGGATGCTTATCCGTCAACTCCCACACCAGGAAAAAACAGAATGCGACCAATGAAACCACAGCCAGCGACACAATCTGAGTGGAATGAAACCAATCCAGCTCATTACCCTTATCCAGCAATATCTGCAACGCCCCTACCCAGACGATGAGCAAGCCCAGCCCGACATAATCAATAGGCACTTTACGGGTAGGCGTTTCACGATGACGGTACAGCGCCCAGGTCACGCCAGCAGCAAGCAAGCCTATGGGAATATTGATATAGAAAATCCATGGCCAGGAAATATTATCGGTAATCCACCCACCCAGTAGTGGCCCCGCCACCGGCGCGACCAGTGTTGTCATTGACCAGATGGTCAATGCCAGCCCGGTCTTTTCTTTAGGGTAGCTAGACAGCAGCAACGACTGTGATAGCGGTATCATCGGCCCCGCTACTGCACCCTGTATCACCCGAAACACGATCAGCATACCCAGACTGGTCGACATGCCGCACAGCCAGGATGCAATCACAAACAGCACGATACTGGATACAAACAACCGCACCGCGCCGAAACGCTGAGTCAGAAATCCGGTCAGCGGCACTGCTATCGCATTCGCCACCGCAAACGAGGTAATCACCCAGGTTCCCTGACTGACACTCACGCCGAGATCACCTGACATAGCCTGTATCGACACGTTGGCAATAGAAACATCCAGCACATTCATGAATGTCGCCAGCGCCAAAGCCATACTAGCCAACACCAGCATGGCGCCGTGCAGTGGTGGCGGCACAGCCTGTACTGAATTGGGTGTAGCCATGGTTAAGGCTTAACTACCGGCAATGACTGCTCACCAAGATTGCTGTCGATAATCTTGTTGATAAGCGTATCTGCCGAATTATCTGCACCACTATAAACTTGCGTTTGTGCAGCATCACGTGGCGTAGCAGCATCCGCCAGCACGGCGCCATCCTGTACGGACAAATCCACCGTGGCCTCCATAGACATGCCTACCCGTAACGGATGCACAGCCACCTCTTTGGCATCCAGCGCTATCCGCACAGGCACACGCTGCACCACTTTGATCCAGTTACCCGTTGCATTCTGCGCAGGTAACAAGGCAAATGCTGCACCCGTACCTGACCCTATACCAGCGACACGACCGTGATAATCGACTTTGTCACCATACACGTCAGCCGTCAGTGCAACAGGCTGGCCAATGCGAATACGGCGCAGTTGCGATTCCTTGTAATTTGCATCTACCCAGATTTGCTTGAGCGGAATAATAGTCAACAACGGCACACCAATCGCCACACGCTGTCCCAGCTGCACATTACGTTTACCGACATAGCCATCCACAGGCGCCAGTATCGCAACGCGATGCAGATCCAGATAGGCCTGCTGCACTTTAACCGCCGCCGCCAGCACACGAGGATGATTACGCACTGCAACACCACCGGTCAGCGCCTGATTAGCCAGCAACTGTTGCTGCGCTGTGTTTAACGCCGCAGTCAACGCCGCCACATGGCTACGCATAGCATCAACCGCTGTTTGCGCATGTTGCAACTCTTCCCGTGACACTGCACCAGTAGCTACCAAAGGCTGGCGTCGAACCAGATCCTCCTGCGCATTACTCATATCCGTACGCGCCTGATCCAGCTCGGCACGATGTTGCGCCAACGTTGAAGTCAGGCTGTTATTAGCGGCATATAGCGTACGCACTTCACGCACCGTTTGCGCCAGTTGCGCCTCTGCATCCCGCAATGCAACCTGGGCATTGGTGCTATCCAAAGTCACCAGCACTTCACCAGCACGGACAAAATCGGTTTCATTCACCGCAATGCCGACGGCAGTGCCCGCCACTTGCGGCGTAATCTGCACGATATTTGCTGCCACATAGGCGTCATCACTGTATTCATAATTGCGGCCATGCACATACCAGTGCACAAGGTAGGCAAGTGCGACCAGGACGAATACAACTACCAGCACCAGCATCCATTTTTTGCGCGCAGCAGCATTAGCCGTTACTGGCGATATATCTGATTTATTTTGTTCGCTCATTTCAATACCTTCGCTATCTTGTCATCTGCAGATTTATTCGATTGTTGAGGTTCAATATAACCACCACCCAGCGCCAGCATCAGCCCTGCATGCACATCACAGGCGCGTGCCAGCAGGTCGATCAGCGCGCTGTGTTGTTGCAACACGGCATTATCTGCATCCAGCACGACCAGATAATTGCTCAGACCGCCACGATACCGCGCCAAAGCCAGATCATATGCCGCATTTAGTTGCGTCATAGTGTTCGTTTGAGCCTGTAACTGAGTTTGTAACGCCTGACCTGATGCCAGCTTGTCGGCCACCTCACGCAATGCATTCAATACTGTTGTGTTATAACTTTCTATGGCGACATCAGTCTGTGCGGTTCGTCCCTGCAGCTGGGCGCGCAAGCGACCTGCATCAAAAATCGGCAAACTGATGGCCGGGCCAGCACCTAGCGTACGGCTATCAGCCGCCAACCATTGCGAAAGTCCGATTGCCTCTAAGCCAACGAACGCCGTAAGATTAATATTGGGATAAAAAGCTGCCTTAGCTTCGTGTACGCTTTGCAATTCACTCTCAACTCGCCAACGCGCTGCAACCACATCTGCACGATGCCCCAACAGTTCAGCTGGAATTGCATGAGGAACATCAGCTTGAATATTAAGCGGCAATCGTGCTGTCAATTGCGCTGTCGCATCAGGCTCTGCACCCGTCAGCACCGCGAGCGCATGCCTGGCAATAGCAACCTGCTCATCCAGTGCAGCCAGATCACGTTGAATTTGTGTTACTTGCGCCTGTGACTGATGCTGTACCAATGCATTATCCAGACCTGCAGCTGCACGCTGACTAATCAACTGTTCATGCTGTTCGCCATGCTGCAGCATACGTTTGGTGATCTGCTGCTGTGCTTGCAAGCGAGCCAGACTGAAATATTGCTGTGCAACATTTGCCGCCAATACCACCTGCGCAGCTTGTGTATCCGCCTGCGCTGCCCGCACTTGCCCGAGCGCTGCCTCCAGCGCCGCATGCTGTTTACCAAACCAGTCAAATTGCCATGATGCCGAGACTGTAGCTGAATTCATCCACACCGTACTGCCACCCAGTGGTGGTGGATAAATGCTGTTCGCACTCAAGCGCTCGCGTGTTGATTGAGCTGCAGCATTCACTTGTGGATAAAGCGCACTGTCCGCCACTGATGCAGCAGCTTGCGCCTGTAACATACGACTTTGCGCAATTTTCAAACTTGGATTATGCGCAATCGCCTGCGCAATCAGATCGTCCAGCTGGGTATCGCCATATGCCTGCCACCAGTGCTGTTGCGGGAACACTGTCGCATCAGCCTGATTACTTGCGCTCAGTGCATGTGGTGTCAGCAATTTCGATTGCGGCGCAATGCCAGAGAAATCCGCGCAGCCTGCCAGTGTCAACAACAATGCCGTAACCAGCGGTAACTTGATTAAGTGTTGATCCAGGTTCACAACGCCTCCATAGAACTATTGCCGTTATCAGTAAACCGGCGCAGCAAGTTTTTGAATACCTCAAATTCAGCATCACTAAACCCCTGCAAATGCTGATTCAGCACTTTGACCAGATGCGCTGGAATCTGTTGCGTAACGGCTTGCCCATTTTCAGTCAAAGCCAGATTAACCACCCGCCGATCCGTCTCATTCCGTACTCGACACACCAAACCCTTAGCCTCCAGCCTGTCCAGCATACGGGTCATAGCACCACTATCGCTATAACTTGCACGCGCGCAAGTCGCCACCGTGTCACAGCACCCTTTGGCTATCAGCAACAAAGGCCCCCACTGCATCCCGGTAAGATCCAGCGTCTGCATTTCGGTATCAATATTTTTAAGAAACGATTGCCACGCACCGCGCATCAGATAACCGACTGACTCGCCGGGTGTGTAATTTCCTTCGGTATAAAAATCTTTTTGACTGGCGTTCATCGTTTTCACTTTAAATTTATGACTTACTATAAAATTACATGCCTAGGCAATTACTGTCAAGGCATGATATTAATCCAACTTCCTGACAATCTCTTGAATCGCACAAAAAAAACCGCGCCACAATTTGATGCAATATTTCATAGCCATGCACTCACATCATGCACTACGCTTACTCACACTCATTGCAAATTCCCGACTGCCCAGCACTCAGGCCATACGCACGTTTGGCATATTGCTTGCTTTAATTATTATGCAGGTAGAGCAACTCATTCGTTTCTACTGAGGGGCACTAGGGTTCCGATTGATAAATTTAACTTTACCAATGACTGGTCCAAGAGTGCACCGACCTCGATGTTGACAACATCGGCGTTCCACGGAGGGATAAAAGCCCGGGAGAAGACGTATTTCGTCTCGACCTGCGCCTATTTACCTTTAAGGAATACAGCATGGAACTCAAAGTTTTTAAAACCTACTGGGGTTGGAAGTCAGATTACTCCGCGATAGTAGATGACCTGCTCGCATTTGGCTTCAACGGCCTCGAAGCACCCGCCCCACGCGACTTGAATGAACGCGCACTGCTGGCTGAGCGCTTGCGTGAAGAAGGACTGGATTACATTAGCGAAATCTCCACTACCGGCTACGCCATCCCCGATCGCAAGGCAACACCGCAGCAGCATCTTGACGAACTGGAAGCCAAGATCATCCACGCAAAACCGCTATCTCCCCTCTTTCATAACGTCATGGGTGGCTGCGATGCCTGGCCAGTGGAAACACAAATCGACTTTTTTGCACGCGCACTGGAAATCGCAGACCGTCACGAAGTGATCTGCAGCTTCGAAACTCACCGTGGGCGTTCTTTCTACAACCCGTGGATTACGCTAGATATGGTGCGCAGATTTCCGGCATTGCGACTCACTTTCGATATCAGCCACTGGACAGTGGTGTTGGAACGGGCGATAGACACGGAATGGGACATCATCGAAGAGCTGGTGCCACATGTTCAGCATGTCCAGGGGCGCTTCGGCTATGACCAGGGTGCGCAAGTACCACATCCAGCCGATCCAGCTTATGCCTACTTTGTAGAAGTACACCGACGCTGCTGGGAAGCTGTATGGCAACACCAGAAACTGCAAGGGCTGGACGTGTCGACCTTCACGCCCGAATGTGGCCCGGATGGTTACACCATGCGCATGCCATTTACCAGTGAACCTATCGACGATTTTGCTGCTTTGAATCGCTGGATTGCCCACGAAGAAAGACTACGCTTTCAGAAACTGATTGCTGAATAATTAGCGTTAATTCAGGTTAGACGTATAAAACAGCTTGGGACGACCCTTGTAAATTTCATGAACAGCTGGGACGACCCAGCTTGATTATCAGGAAAGGATGCACGATGACGATACCGTTTTTCAAGGATAAATCCGGGCTCATCTATCACAGTCTGGCGCTAACCTACGTCATACTAGCCTATGGCCTGGGACTTACCGGACTGTTCAGCAATCATTGGCTCATCAATATATTGGGCACGTTACTGCTGGCACATGGCATGATCATTTCTGGCTACATGCTGCATGAATGCGCGCATAACGAATAAGGTTAGATTGTGATCGCGAAGCGAGCCACAATCTGAACCGTTTGTTGGACAAGCCCGGCATGGCTGGGGCGGGTGTTGCTTGAGCGCTTATGGAAATATCTTTTTGACTATGCTGGCATAACTGGACGCGTTACGCATCCCACCCGCCATTTCACGACCTTCACGTTGCCATTGCAGCAACTTATTCTATTCAACTCACCGTTTTTAGTCGGCTTTTCGGGCATGTTAACCCAATTTCAGCCTTCTTCAGGGCGAGCACGGCCATACCTGCCTAGTCTGGCAGGTGGGCGGTGTGGGCTGGTTTAGCGCATGGTCTCCCACCCTGTGTCATCTGCTCTGTGTTCCCGTTTTATAGATGGGGCTGATGTGGCTAGCGGTATCGCTTTGATACGTGTGCGCACTATCTTCATCACCCCACCGCAACATTGGCAACGTATCGCTGGTCTGGGTTGCGCTGGCGGCGGATTGTTCCGTCGCCATAGGTGGGTCAGCTGTAGCTGGGTGAGTAGTTTGCTATTGGGATGCAGGTAGCCAAAGTTGCGGGCGCGGCGGTAGCCTTTGGGCAGAATGTGTTGCAGTATCAGTCGCAGGAAGGCTACACCACTCAAGGTACGGGTTTCCATTTGTTTGGTTTGGCTGTTCCGGTAACGGAAGGTGACCTGACCATGCCGGTCGGAGAGGATGTCTTTCTCCTGTATCACCCCCCGATACAGATAGCGCCCAAGGTAGATCAGAGCGTGCTGTCCAGTGCCGACGGCTTTGCAATCCACCACCCAATCGGTCGGGTAATCGTTTGGCAGGGTGAGTCCTGCTTGTCTGATGCCTGCCAGTAATTTGGCACGAAATACTTTGGCCAGGGCTTTGTGGTTAAACAGGTAGTTGCCGTGTTTATGACGCATGCGTCGCTGTTTGGGGTTAAAGGCGACAGCGGGCATGACGAGATGCACATGGGGGTGATAGTCCAGTCGGCGGTTATGGGTATGCAGTACAGTCACCGCCCCTGCGCTGCCGCGCAGCTTGTTGTCGTTTTGGCTGAAGGTGTTGACTGTTTCCCACGCGCAGCGTGTGATCAAGTCATACATGACGCGCTGATGTTGCCAGGCCAGTGTGCGCAACTGGGCGGGCACGGTGAAGGTGAGCATGAAGTAGTTGGCGGGGATGGATTTGTGTAATTGCTGGTCTATCCAGCGCTGTGATTCGTGCGCCTGGCAATGCGGGCAATGCCGATGACCGCAGGAATGTGGCAGGTAGCTGGGTGTTTGACAATCATCACAGGCAAGTTGCATCCTCGGGCTCATCTGGCTACGGCAGGTTTGAAAGGCGGTTAAGGCAGCTTGCTGGCTGGGCAATAGGTGATGACCGTGTTGTGCAAGCAGTTTAGCTGCGTAGGTTGCTACGATGTGCGCCAGTCTGATCATTTGACTTTGCCCCAATGAATGTGGAATTTCTCCATTAATTGATTAAGGCGAGTGTGTGCGCTCTGATGGCGTTGTTCGGTGAGGTGGGTGTAGCGGATGGTGGTGAGGATGGACTGGTGTCCGAGTATCTGCTGAATTTCGAGTAAATCGATGCCAGCTTCTATCAGGTGGGTGGCATAGCTGTGGCGCAGGCTGTGTGGTGTAATTCTTTTTTTAAGCCACAGTCACGGGTCACTTGACCCAAGGTGGTCTGGATACCACCACGATCCAGCGGGGTGCGTGCCAAGTGCGATTTGGCAAGACCGCCGTGTCGATTAGGAAAGAGCAAGCTTGGGTTGCGATGGGTGAGCCAGAAACGGCGCAATACCTGCAAGGTGTTCTCTGATAACGGCACCAATCGATCACGGTTGCCTTTGGCGTTGCGTACTTGCACCCGCATCCGATCCGCATCGATATCCCCTACCTGCAAGCGTAAGCCTTCGCCTAATCGTAAGCCCAGGCTGTAGAGGGTGAAGAAGAATACGCGGTAGCTCAATACGCGGGTGGCCATGAAGATTTGTTGTGCCTGGGCGACGGTAATGATGTCGGGCAGGCTATATGACTTGGGTGGTTTAACCAGATCCGCACCTGGCCAGGGTTGGCTGAGTACATGGGCATAATAGAACTTCAGTCCATACAGATCATGTTTGAGCGTACTCCATGAATGGGTATCCAGGATGCGAACAAAATAGTCGGTTAATTGTGGCTTGGTGAGCGCGTCTATCTGGTCATTAAAATACACCGCTGCGCGCCGTACGCCGTGTGAATACAAGGCGATGGTTTTAGGCTGCATGCCTCTGAGCTTGAGGCAATTCAGCAGTCGCTGGTGATTGTGCTCGAAGTGCGCGGGGATGGGTGTGGGGGCTGTCAATGTCGTCTCCTCGTGGTACAGTAATCAAAATTCCATTGCTGGGGGAGACGAAATTATGCTGCGTAATTTGATGGTTCGGGAATATTTCTCCGCGATAGCGGCTTCGTTCAACACGATATTCAAGAGCAACGAACACAATGCCAGATTAGGCCGCATGCTGATGTGGGTGAACGGCAGCTGCTATGGCACATACGAGGATGTGCGTTTCAAGCACTTTCGTCATCACGTCGATAATGGTGACCTGTGCTGGTTCGACTACCAAGCATGGTTCAAACGTCACCCTTTGATATTGAAGCTAGTACTTGCGCTGGAGTGGCTGTACATACCTGCGCATGAAGTTATCATGCATGGCATGCTGGTATTTGGCTCATTTATCATCCCGCAGCGCAAATCCCAACGCCTCTACAATCTCACGGCTATCGTGATTCGAGGTAGCTTATACGGCACACTGCTCTGGTTCTATCCACGTGTCGCCGTACTGTATGCAGTCGCCTACATGCTCATGCTGATAGTGCTGCGCTTCATGGATAATTTACAGCATGACTATGCTGGCACACATACTTTGTTCGACAAAACACCCTTACCTCACAAAAGTGACCGCGTATACGAACAAGCCCACACTTTCAGCAACCCAATATCGCTGAAGTACAAATGGCCTAATTTGATAGTGCTGAATTTTGGTTTTCACAATGCACACCACGCCAGACCCACCACCCCCTGGTTCCAGTTGCCAGCCTTACACCGCGAACTATTTGGTGAAAACCCTGATGACGTAATCCCCTTTGCCGCCCAACTCAAATGTTACTCACGATTCCGCGTGGCGCGGGTGATGACATATGAACAGGAAGGCAATGGCGCAGAGTATATGAAGGACGCCAGCCAGGGGCTAGCCACCGGCATTAATGCAGTTTCATTTCTGACTGCATTTTAATGTATGAGACTCGCAATTTTAAGTAACATGAAGCGCCAACTTATACGCTTAATTTTTACTCAAGGAGTCGCGTAAAAACTGTATGAATGCCTTAAGTGGCGCCGATAGATGATGACGACTACTGTAATACAAGTACCAGCTGTCATAAGTCGGCGACCAATCGGTCAGTATGGGTATGAGTCGGCCTTGCGCTATGTATTGACTCATATACGTTTCTGCCATGTAGCCTATGCCGATGCCGTCACATGCCGCCTTTACCATCAAATCCACTTCGTTGACGATTAATGGACCATTAACGCCGACCTCGATTTTTTTGTGCGCTTTCTCGAATTCCCATAACAACATTTGCTGATTACCACGCCGGAAACAGACACAAGCGTGATGCTGTAAATCTTGCGGCGATTCGGGCATGGCGTGTTTGGCCAGATATTCTGGTGAGGCCACAGCTATCATGCGCGAGGGTGCGCTGGCCTTTACCATGACCATATCCTGAGCAATCATACTGCCGTGACGGATGCCCGCATCATATCGCCCCTTAACGATATCGACATTGGCATTATCGACGCTGATATCCAGATTGATAGCGGGATAAGCTGCCAGAAAACCTTTCAACATCGGCGCCAATATCATTTGCGCGGGTATATGCGACACACTCAGCCGCAATGTACCCATGGGCATATCCCGAAAATCATTGATAGATTCCACTGCTGCATCCAGTGTTTCAAAAGCAGGTTGTATCCGTGCCAGCAAATGCTCTCCCGCCTCCGTCAGCGATACGCTACGCGTAGTCCGTTGCAATAATCGCACACCCAACCGCTGTTCCAGTACCCGTATAGTCTGACTCAGTGTTGACGGTGCCAACCCCAATGCACTCGCCGCACGAGAAAAATTGCCATGCTCCACCACCTCAATAAAAGCACGCAATTCAGCAAATTCAGATCCACGCATTTTTCATTTCCTGTCTATAACAGCCACCCGTCCGGCAAGCAGTTGATTGTTCGCTTAAACCACATAATGTATATGCATTATCAGGCATTATCATCACAATCAGACTCAACTACAATGCCATTATCGAAATGGTCTATAGCACAGGCACACACATGAACAATCCAGCACCCAACAAACTGCGTCGCCCCCTGTTTATCGCTGGCGGAATACTGTTCCTGACACTTGCCGTGATATTTTATTTCACCGGTGGACGCATCGTTTCTACTGACAATGCTTATGTGCAAGCTGCCCATGTCGACATTAGCGCCAATATTGCCGGCCGCGTCACCCAGGTTTTCGTGAAAGAAAACCAGCAGGTACATCAGGGCGACCCGCTATTTGCACTGGATAACCGCGACTATCTCATCGCCATCCAGGACGCAAACGCTAAACTGGCTAATGCCCGCCTGCAAACCGCAGCGCTGCAAGCCACCTACACCCAGCGTCAGGCAGATACACAGGCCGCAGTGGCTACGCTACGCTACCAGACACGCGAACTAGATCGTCAAAAAATACTGGCGGGCAAAGGCATTTCGTCCCAGGAACAGCTGGAAATGGCACAACACGCAGTAGATGATGCTACGCAGAAACTGAACGCAACAAGGCAAGAACAGAATAATATTCATGCGCTGCTGGGCAACGCAGTTACAACCGATATCAACGCGCATCCAGACGTGCAGCAAGCACAAGCTGTATTGGAACGCGCGCAATTAAACCTGTCATACACCATCATCAAAGCCCCGATGGACGGCATCGTATCCAAAGTAGATCAACTCCAGCCCGGCAAGTACATCAATGCAGCCACACCCGTATTTTCACTGATCTCCAGCAAAATCATCTGGATAGAGGCGAATTTCAAGGAAACCCAGCTTACTAACATGCACCCAGGACAAAAAGTCACCATAGACGTTGATGCCTATCCAGACCACAGTTTCCACGGCAGCGTCACCAGCCTGAGTTCAGGCACTGGTGCGAGTTTTGCACTGCTACCACCCGAAAATGCCACTGGCAACTGGGTCAAAGTCGTACAACGACTGCCAGTACGCATCAGCATAGACGACCTTGATCCCAAACGTCCATTACGTTCCGGGCTCAGTGCTATAGTCGATGTAGACACCCAGCACAGTCGCTTGCAAGCGCTATAGTCATGGAAACGCAATCAACTCCGCTGGAGGAAATCAGCGCAGAAGCTGGCGAAGGCTCAGCAGTCCCCCATCCGCCCCATGCGGATATTGCCACTGCCAAATTAAATCGCCCGCTCATCACCTTTTCCATCATGGCGGCGACCATCATGCAGGCACTGGACTCGACCATCGCCAACGTCGCCCTGCCGCAAATGCAGGGCGAGCTATCTGCCACGCAGGATCAAATGGGCTGGGTGCTGACCTCCTACATCATCGCCACCGCCATCATGATCCCACTGACAGGCTGGCTGGCCGGACGCTTTGGCCGTAAAAAAGTCTTTCTGATTTCCATCGTCGGTTTCACCGTGACCTCAGCGTTATGCGGCATCGCCACCAGCCTGCCGGAAATCGTATTGTTCCGACTGCTACAAGGCATGTCTGGCGCGGCACTAGTGCCACTGTCGCAGGCAGTTCTGTTTGACATCAACCCGCCAGAAAACCACGGCAAAGCCATGGCCATGTGGGGTATAGGGGTGACGCTGGGTCCCGTACTTGGCCCGATACTGGGTGGATGGCTGACCGCCGACTACAGCTGGCGCTGGGTATTTTTCATCAACGTGCCCGTTGGCATCATCGCCTTCCTCGGCTTGTCAGCTTCCATGCCAGAAACAAAAAAGCTGTTAAAGCAATTCGATTTCTTCGGCTTCGTGACCTTGAGCCTGTGCATAGGCGCTCTGCAATTAATGCTCGACCGTGGCGGTATCAACGACTGGTTTAATTCCAGAGAAATCATCCTGGAAGCCATGGTAGCAGGCATCGCGCTATATTATTTTGTGGTGCACAGTTTTACCCACCCGCACCCTTTTCTCAGTCTCGCCCTGTTTACTGACCGCAATTTCGTCATGGCCAACATTTTTATCTTTCTCATCGGCGTAGTGTTGTTCGCCACATTAGCGTTAATTCCGCCCATGCTGCAAAACGAAATGAATTATCCCGTTATCGTCAGTGGATTGGTCACCGCCCCACGTGGTGCGGGGACGATGCTGGGGATGATGGTGGTCGGCAGGCTGATAGGCAGGTTTGATGCGCGGATGATCATGGCAACAGGATTGGGATTAACTGCATTTTCGCTATGGCAGATGACGAATTTCGACCTGCTGATGGACGAGCGCCTCATCGTTATCTCCGGCATTATTCAAGGCTTTGGCGTCGGTCTGGTTTATGTACCGCTATCCACCATTGCATTCGGCACACTGCCGGCGGCACTGCGCAATGAAGGCACGGCTTTCTTCAACTTGCAGCGTAATCTCGGAAGCGCCATCGGCATCTCCGCCGTGGTCGCGCTGCTGACACAAAACACCCAGATCATGCACGCAAGGCTGGTGGAACATATCACGCCATACAATCTGGACAACCCAGCTTTCCTCTCCAGCCATATCGCCCCCCACACACCCGCAGGGCTTGCGGCACTGAACCACATGATCACCAATCAGGCGGCAATGATCGCCTACCTCAACGACTACAAATTAATGATGGTGCTGACGCTGGCGGTGATTCCACTGCTGGTATTTTTACGCCCGGCGGCACGTTCGCAAAGTCCTGAAGAAACGGCGGTAATGGAATGAACATACAAAAATACGGCCTATACCTAACCGCCCTGTTGTTGCTGTCCGCATGCAGCGTCGGCCCTGATTTCAAAAGCCCGACCTCGCCGCAAGCAGATACCTATATCGCCAGCAATGAATCCGCACCACTGAGTCAGCGCATCGCGATGGGAAAACAGCTGGAAACGGAATGGTGGTCACTATTTGCGTCGGCGCCATTGAATGACATCATCCACCAGACTATCGCCAATAATTACGACCTGGCGGCGGCCAAAGCCACACTGGCACAGGCAGAGGAAACCGTGCGTGCAACCAGCGGCAGCCTTTTACCCCAGGCGACTCTGGGCGCCACAGCTGGACGACAAAAATATGGTGTAGCGCTGTTCGGCCCCAGCAATTTTGTCATCCCGCCATTCAGCTACTACGAAGTAGGACCAACTATCAGCTGGACACTGGATTTATCAGGCAGCAAACACCGCGCCCTTGAGCGGCAGCAGGCACTGACGAATTATCAGGCACATGAAGTCAACGCCACCTATATGACCCTGACTGGCGACGCCGTCGCCACCACACTGGAAATGGCTGCTGGCCATGCAGAAAGTGCCGCCATCGAACGTATGCTTGCCGAAGACCACAAAACCCTGACGCTGGTTGAGGAAGCATACGCCGCCGGCGCAATGACCAAGCTGGATATACTCAATGCCAAAGATCAGCTCAACACCGATCAAGCCCTGCTGCCACCAATAGCACAACGCATCAGCATCAGCCGCCACGCTCTTGCCATTTTCGTCGGCAAAACGCCCGCCAACTGGACACCTCCAGAGGTGGATTTTAATCGGCTAACATTGCCACAGACATTGCCAGTCAGCCTGCCATCCGAACTGATTAAAAGACGACCAGACATACTGGCAGCAGAAGCCAATCTGCATGCCGCCAGCGCAGCCATCGGCGTCGCCACAGGAAATCTGTATCCGCAACTGACATTGAGCGCAAACATGATGCAGGAAGCACTAACACCTGCCGGACTATTCAACACAGCGAACAATGCCTGGTCTATTGCCGCTGGGCTAACAGCGCCGCTATTCAACGGTGGTACGCTAAACGCCCAAAAACGCGAAGCCGAGCAGGCTTATCAAGCCGCGCTGGCACAATATCAGCAAACCATACTGGTTGCTTTCAGACAAGTCGCAGATGGACTGACCGCACTGGCACATGATGACGAAACATTAACCATCACAAACCAGGCACTAAACAACGCCTATAGCTCACTGGATATGGCGCACAGCCGTTATCAGGCAGGTGCTATCGGGCTATTACCATTACAGGACGCACAACGTATCCTGGCAAAAGCCCAACTGGACATGATACGCGCCCAGCATCAGCGCTATGCAGATAGCGCACGACTGCTTGTTGCACTCGGCGGCTCTCCCATCGCAAGCCAGAAATAGCCTGTCCAGGTTTGCGGGTATCACAGCCGAACTCGTTTCAAATAATTTGAGCTGAGGTACTGTAACAAATATGCATTTACAGGCCACTCCGTGCTGCATATTTCATACGCTTACAATTAAATAATGGTTAAATGATGTTAACCTGAAACTCATGCACTAACCACGACAATACCCATAACAGCGCCAATTTTTTTGAAAGACTACCCATGTCAGAAAATCATAAAACTCAACACATAGGCTGGCTACGCGCTGCCGTACTGGGCGCAAATGACGGCATCGTATCTACCGCCAGTTTGATTATGGGGGTAGCAGCATCGAACGCCAGTCACAACAGCATATTAATAGCCGGCGTGGCGGGCTTGGTTGCTGGTGCGATGTCGATGGCTGCGGGTGAATATGTTTCCGTCAGCTCCCAATTCGACACCGAGCAAGCCGACATTGCGCGCGAACGGATAGAGCTGGCAACCGACCCCGAACACGAAGTCGCTGAACTCACTGCGATTTACGTACAACGAGGGCTGGATATGCCGTTAGCCAAACAGGTTGCGGTTCAGTTGATGGCTAAAGATGCTCTGGGTGCGCATACCCGAGACGAATTAGGTATTTCCGCAATCATGAGCGCGAATCCGCTACAGGCAGCCATTACCTCGGCACTATCATTCACTGTCGGTGCAGGATTGCCGCTGATATGTGCATGGCTTGCACCTGGGCTATACCTTACCTGGATAGTTGGCGTGACTTCGTTACTTTTTCTTATACTATTAGGCGGGCTGGCTGCCCACACAGGTGGTGCCAGCATACTCAAGGGAATATGGCGAGTTACCTTGTGGGGAGTGTTGGCTATGGCGATTACTGCGGGCATAGGTATGCTGTTTAATACATCAGTATGAAATACCACTGAACATCGGGGTGACGACGTGCACAAGTTATATCGAACGACTGTTTTTCGGCCAAGCCGGATGGTCATAATCTCATCATCAAAGATCCGTGATACGTACAATAGTGGTCACTCGGAATGGTAATCCCCCCACCAAAACAGAACCGATTGCATGACCAGTTTTACGACCGTAGTTTTTAGTTTCGATACAGGTTGATTGACACTGTGGGCATGAGATTGCCATGGTATTACTCCTTATGAAAGTGGTGACATACATGCTTTAAACGCATGTGTGCCTTGGATTAAGTTGAGTTAAATGGAAAAATGAAGTTTTAAGTGAGGCGTGGCGTTGGGTATCCACATTGGAGTTATATATGGCTGAGATTCTTTGGTATCTGAGTTTGACGGTATATCAAGCAGTATTATCCTGCTTGATGATGGGTTGTTTGAATTTGAGTAAGGATACGGGGAATTATGTCTGTGAGCTGAGTGTGAAATTTTTTGCATCTTACTATTTGACGTTAAAAGTACGCATAAAGATGAAACACTTGCCTGATTTTTTGTACATAGTGTAGTGAATTGTCGACAAAAGAACACAAAACTTATCATAAGATAATACACAACATTCACAACCAGTAAAATAAGCTATTATGGGTTGTATGGATGTTTATACATGCTGCAATCTGCGCAATCTAACGCCATATAAAATATAGCAAATCTTCATCCATAAAGTAGAGGAGTTATGCTAATGAACGCATCAATTCACTTAGAACTTCTTGAGTCTGCGCTAAACGATCATGCAATTGTGAGCATGGCGGATGCTGCAGGAAACATCACCTATGTTAACCAACATTTTCTCGATATTTCGGGCTACACCAGATCAGAATTGCTGGGTCGCAATCATCGAATACTGAAATCTGGTGTACATCCAGATTCTTTTTATCAAGGAATGTGGGATACGTTATTAAGCGGTCAAACATGGTTAGGAGAGTTGTGCAATAAACGTAAGAATGGTGATATTTATTGGGTACGAGCTTCGATTAAACCGATTCTTGATGATACGGGCTTACCGATACAATATATATCTATTCGTACCGACATTACTAAAGAAAAGTTACAGGCACAGACACTACTTACACAAAACAAACAATTTGAGGCATTTTTTGAGGAAACGACTGATCCTGCGATGATACTCAAACGCGGACGTATTGTGCACTGCAATTCGGCTGCACTTCGTCAGTTTCGCTGTAATGACAAGACTAATATGGTTGGTAAGAGTGTGTATCAATTGTCGCCACCCTATCAAGCAGATGCTAAATGCTCTCAGGAACAGTTCTCTGAGATAAATTCATTGGCTTTACGAAACGGCAATTACCATTATGAGTGGTTATTCTTACGTAAGGATGGTAGCCAATTTAATGCTGACATATCACTTACTGCTATTACCGTAAACGGAGAGTTACTACTCCACATGGCAGTACGTGACATTACGGATAGAAAACTACTTGAAGTCGCTCTTCAGCAACAAAAAGAGAAATTTGAAACCCTCTATAACATCGCCAGAGATGGTATTGCGGTATTGGACTTGGAATCTAATTTTTTAGCGGTTAATCCTGCCTATGAGCGCATGACTGGGCTAAGCAAAGAAGAATTGCTTAAAACGTCATGTATTGCAATGAGTGCCCCAGAAGACGTATTGCGCTCAATGGCCGTATTGCAGCAAGTTTTAGCTACAGGTTATGTAGATACTTACGAAAAAACTTGCATAGATAAAACTGGACAACGCGTGATTGTTAATATGTCATTAGCGCTATTGCCAGACGAGCAACATATACTTATAAACGTCAAAAATGTCACTAGTCAAAAAACACTCGAACAAAGCTTGTATTTAGCCAAAGAACTCGCTGAAGTAACGCTAGCCTCAATTGGTGATGCGGTTATCACGACCGATATGAAAGGTCTGGTGATATTCATGAACTTGGTCGCGGAGGGTTTGGTTGGTTGTACATTGGATGAAGCGCGTGACAAACCCTTGTCAAGCGTCTTCAATATCATCGATGAGAGTTCTCGCCACAAAGTAGAAAGCCCAGTGGATTTGGTTTTGCGTGATGGCAAAATGGTAACGCTAAACAGTCGCACTCTTTTGATCTCTAGAGATGGCGCAGAATATAATATTGAAGACTCAGCATCGCCTATATTTAAGCCCGATGGCACCTTGCTGGGGTGTGTGTTGGTGTTCCATGATGTAACAGAAAAACATCGTTTACTTCACTCGGTACGTTGGCAGGCAACACATGATGCGCTTACTAATTTGCCTAATCGTATATTGCTCAGTGACCGTTTTAACAGCGCAATTGCTCGCGCAAAACGACAAAATGCACTGCTTGCCGTTTGTATGATAGATTTAGATGAATTCAAACCTGTCAATGATCATTATGGACATGATGTAGGCGACAGCCTGTTGATGGAAGTGGCTAGTCGGTTAAATGCCATTATCCGAGGTGATGATACTGCGGCACGTTTAGGTGGTGATGAATTTGTATTACTATTAAACGATATTGCCGATATGGATGAACTTGAGTTGGTTATGACTCGAGTTCTAACGAATAAGGTTAGATTGTGATCGCGAAGCGAGCCACAATCTGAACCGTTTGTTGGACAAGCCCGGCATGGCTGGGGCGGGTGTTGCTTGAGCGCTTATGGAAATATCTTTTTGACTATGCTGGCATAACTGGACGCGTTACGCATCCCACCCGCCATTTCACGACCTTCACGTTGCCATTGCAGCAACTTATTCTATTCAACTCACCGTTTTTAGTCGGCTTTTCGGGCATGTTAACCCAATTTCAGCCTTCTTCAGGGCGAGCACGGCCATACCTGCCTAGTCTGGCAGGTGGGCGGTGTGGGCTGGTTTAGCGCATGGTCTCCCACCCTGTGTCATCTGCTCTGTGTTCCCGTTTTATAGATGGGGCTGATGTGGCTAGCGGTATCGCTTTGATACGTGTGCGCACTATCTTCATCACCCCACCGCAACATTGGCAACGTATCGCTGGTCTGGGTTGCGCTGGCGGCGGATTGTTCCGTCGCCATAGGTGGGTCAGCTGTAGCTGGGTGAGTAGTTTGCTATTGGGATGCAGGTAGCCAAAGTTGCGGGCGCGGCGGTAGCCTTTGGGCAGAATGTGTTGCAGTATCAGTCGCAGGAAGGCTACACCACTCAAGGTACGGGTTTCCATTTGTTTGGTTTGGCTGTTCCGGTAACGGAAGGTGACCTGACCATGCCGGTCGGAGAGGATGTCTTTCTCCTGTATCACCCCCCGATACAGATAGCGCCCAAGGTAGATCAGAGCGTGCTGTCCAGTGCCGACGGCTTTGCAATCCACCACCCAATCGGTCGGGTAATCGTTTGGCAGGGTGAGTCCTGCTTGTCTGATGCCTGCCAGTAATTTGGCACGAAATACTTTGGCCAGGGCTTTGTGGTTAAACAGGTAGTTGCCGTGTTTATGACGCATGCGTCGCTGTTTGGGGTTAAAGGCGACAGCGGGCATGACGAGATGCACATGGGGGTGATAGTCCAGTCGGCGGTTATGGGTATGCAGTACAGTCACCGCCCCTGCGCTGCCGCGCAGCTTGTTGTCGTTTTGGCTGAAGGTGTTGACTGTTTCCCACGCGCAGCGTGTGATCAAGTCATACATGACGCGCTGATGTTGCCAGGCCAGTGTGCGCAACTGGGCGGGCACGGTGAAGGTGAGCATGAAGTAGTTGGCGGGGATGGATTTGTGTAATTGCTGGTCTATCCAGCGCTGTGATTCGTGCGCCTGGCAATGCGGGCAATGCCGATGACCGCAGGAATGTGGCAGGTAGCTGGGTGTTTGACAATCATCACAGGCAAGTTGCATCCTCGGGCTCATCTGGCTACGGCAGGTTTGAAAGGCGGTTAAGGCAGCTTGCTGGCTGGGCAATAGGTGATGACCGTGTTGTGCAAGCAGTTTAGCTGCGTAGGTTGCTACGATGTGCGCCAGTCTGATCATTTGACTTTGCCCCAATGAATGTGGAATTTCTCCATTAATTGATTAAGGCGAGTGTGTGCGCTCTGATGGCGTTGTTCGGTGAGGTGGGTGTAGCGGATGGTGGTGAGGATGGACTGGTGTCCGAGTATCTGCTGAATTTCGAGTAAATCGATGCCAGCTTCTATCAGGTGGGTGGCATAGCTGTGGCGCAGGCTGTGTGGTGTAATTCTTTTTTTAAGCCACAGTCACGGGTCACTTGACCCAAGGTGGTCTGGATACCACCACGATCCAGCGGGGTGCGTGCCAAGTGCGATTTGGCAAGACCGCCGTGTCGATTAGGAAAGAGCAAGCTTGGGTTGCGATGGGTGAGCCAGAAACGGCGCAATACCTGCAAGGTGTTCTCTGATAACGGCACCAATCGATCACGGTTGCCTTTGGCGTTGCGTACTTGCACCCGCATCCGATCCGCATCGATATCCCCTACCTGCAAGCGTAAGCCTTCGCCTAATCGTAAGCCCAGGCTGTAGAGGGTGAAGAAGAATACGCGGTAGCTCAATACGCGGGTGGCCATGAAGATTTGTTGTGCCTGGGCGACGGTAATGATGTCGGGCAGGCTATATGACTTGGGTGGTTTAACCAGATCCGCACCTGGCCAGGGTTGGCTGAGTACATGGGCATAATAGAACTTCAGTCCATACAGATCATGTTTGAGCGTACTCCATGAATGGGTATCCAGGATGCGAACAAAATAGTCGGTTAATTGTGGCTTGGTGAGCGCGTCTATCTGGTCATTAAAATACACCGCTGCGCGCCGTACGCCGTGTGAATACAAGGCGATGGTTTTAGGCTGCATGCCTCTGAGCTTGAGGCAATTCAGCAGTCGCTGGTGATTGTGCTCGAAGTGCGCGGGGATGGGTGTGGGGGCTGTCAATGTCGTCTCCTCGTGGTACAGTAATCAAAATTCCATTGCTGGGGGAGACGAAATTATGCTGCGTAATTTGATGGTTCGGGAATATTTCTCCGCGATAGCGGCTTCGTTCAACATCACTATCAGCGCGTTATGTCATCAACGGTAAACACATCTTACTTTCTGCCAGCATTGGCACCACAGTATATCCACTTGATGAGGCTGATGCCGATACCTTGTTACGCCACGCAGATCAGGCGATGTACCAAGCGAAACAGCATGGTCGCAATCAATATCAATTGTTTGACCCTTCTCTGGATCAACAAATTAC
Organism: Sulfuriferula nivalis; assembly: GCF_009937995.1. Lineage (NCBI taxonomy): Bacteria > Pseudomonadati > Pseudomonadota > Betaproteobacteria > Nitrosomonadales > Sulfuricellaceae > Sulfuriferula > Sulfuriferula nivalis. The sequence goes on along the minus strand of NZ_AP021881.1, from coordinate 1,088,554 downwards.
ATCTAATCACCAAACGATAAATCGTATTAAGAAAGCATTGCAGGCGAATGAGTTCGTTTTGCATTATCAACCCAAGGTTAACATGCGTACGGGTGTAATTGTGGGCATGGAAGCACTGTTGCGTTGGCAGCATCCTACGAAAGGTATGATACGGCCGTTAGATTTTTTGCCTCACATAGAAAAAACTGAGTTGATTGTTGATATCGGTGTGTGGGTAATGAATCAAGCTATGCAGCAAATATCGATTTGGGTAAAGGCAGGCAAGTCATGGGTAATCAGTATCAATATTGCGGCATTACACTTCCAGAGAATTGATTTTTTGCAACATCTGAAAGATGCACTGGTGCGCCACCCTAATGTACCACCTAATTTGCTGGAAATCGAACTGCTGGAATCTGTTGCTCTAGGTGATATTAACGAGGTTAGTCAGCTGATACGTGATTGCCAAGCGCTGGGTGTGAGCTTCGCTTTAGATGATTTTGGGACAGGATACTCTTCGCTAAATTACTTAAAACGGCTGCCTGCTGAAACACTTAAAATAGATCAATCTTTTGTACGTGACATTCTGGATGATAATGATGATTTAATCATGATCGAAGCGATCATCAACATGGGCAAGGTATTTAATCGTAGAATAATCGCTGAAGGGGTAGAAACAGCGGAGCATGGGGTTCTGCTAATGCGACTAGGTTGTGACTTTGCGCAAGGTTATGGCATTGCCAAGCCCATGCCTGAGATGCAAGTAGTGGCCTGGGCAAATACATATGTGGCAGACCCAGCTTGGTCTATGTGGGCTGATACGCAGTGGGAACTTGATGATTTTCCATTATTAGTGGCGCAACATGACCATCTAAAATGGATTAAACGCTTGATACTATCAGTTGAGCGTCCGAATGTTCGGCTAAACCAAGCAGAAATAATTGATACCCATCAATGTCGATTTGGTCATTGGTATTATGACTATGGCATGGAACGTTATGGTCAAGTGAGCGAGTTTATTGCAATTGAACCGTTACATAATAAAGTGCATGAGATTGGAGTAGCTATTGTACAGACATGTAAAAACGGGGATAAGGAAATGGCGAAGATGTTGTGCGCAACATTACTGATCGCCAAGGATGATATTCTTGCGCAGCTTGCGCGGTTACAAAAAGCAATAAAATTAGTTCATAACAAATAAAGTCGGCGGTATCTCGCCTAAACAAACTCGCTATGGCCGTTTAACCTCTACTTTTAGTCTCTGTTATTAATGGAGGGATTGTCGGGGAAGATCATCATTCCAAGTGGCCGCTGTTGCTCGTATTCCTAACCTCGATGAAGAAATTGTGACCGTCCGGTTTGGCCGAACAACAGACCTTCATGATCATTACTCTGACACAGAAGTTCTTCATGTTTTCGACACAGACGTGTATTTATTAAAACTCCAAAATACTGCTTGTCATTGCGCAACAGTTTGCAGTTTGTCGCTTATTGCAAAGCATAAAAACTCTTTGGTGGTGCAGTGCCAACCACTTCGGTAAGGAATCGATTCAAATCATCTTGAATAGTGACTGGGGCATCAGATCGAAACTCCATATTTCCTCGTACCATAGCAGCCATTACCACCATAGCGGGAAGCTCGAGCTTATAGGCATGGAAATTTTGCTCGATGCCAGCGCTGATTACTTTTGCCACGCCCATTGCACGGAATCGTCGCGCTGTGTTGATCTTCTCTGCCGCTTTTTTATAAGCAGCCAACACTTTGCTGACTAATTTCGCCTGCTCTGGGTTGTCAAGAACCGAACCTAATATTGCCAGGCCGCCATGCGGTAACTGATCATTTGGCCAAGCTGTATAACCAGTGAAGAGCGGTTGATATGAAATACCCCGCTCCATACCTGAGACACTAAAACTCGACATTATGCTATCCATAATCAAGCCTGTTGCCGCAGGCTCAACTAGAGATATCCCTGACGCTGGCATAGAAAACGAGGGATCACAGTGCGAATTGGAATTAAGTGGCGCTTGTTCCTTCAGCAATTTCACAGCCTCCATCACTGGCAAATAACAAACATGCACATCAGCTGTCGTCATACCGCTACGCTTTAGTGCTGCCTGAAAAATAAAGTCTGGCCCACCATTTTTTCCGCCTCCGGTTGGTCCTGAGACAATCAGGCCTTTACCACGTAAATCGCTGAAATTTTTGATCTCGTCTTTTTTGTACGTGACCTCACTAAAGCCTTTCCACAATCCGACATACACCAAACGCAGATCAGGAATCTTATCTGACGTAACCTTCTTGGCTATCGTGTAAGTCATTGCCAGCAAGCCATCCGCCTTACCCTGCTGAAATACAGTATCAATTTCCTTGCTGTCTGCGACTGGCACAATTTCAACAGGCAAGGTTGGATCATCTGCCATGGCAACCAATAGCGGGAAAATGTTTGGATTGGGCGTGGCAGCTATCCTGAGTTTGTCTTGCGCAACAGCAGGTAAGGCAAAAGAAAATGCACAGCTCAGTATGACAATTATTTTAAACATAAACATCGTACTCCATCATTTTGAAATTTAAGATTAATAGTGCGTTAGTCTACATGCATTACAAATGCCGAAACCACATATTGGTATTGTTCTCGTCCGTCCCGATTAGTTCCGTACGTCAGCACACATATGCTCAAAAATACATGAAGTTAGCATGGGCATGACAGAACCATTACCGCAAACTTAAATGTGAACTTCCACTAAAGCTCATTGCCAAAACCTATCAGATGGATTGCTAAATTCAATTAGCGTAATCGATTTCCACTATCTACACTGAAAACAGCATTCGGTTATTCAGAGTGCATAACACTAATTACGAGGAGAAAACCATGTCTGAAAGTAAATGCCCATTTGTACACAAGGCCGGTAGCGGCACCACTAACCAAGATTGGTGGCCTAACCAACTTAACCTTGGCATTCTGCACCAGCACACCCCTGAATCTAGCCCTATGGGTGAAGGCTTTAACTACGCAGAAGAATTCAAAAAACTCGATCTCGCAGCCGTCAAGCAAGACCTGACTGCGCTCATGACAGACTCACAGGAGTGGTGGCCTGCAGACTACGGCCACTATGGCCCTTTCTTCATCCGCATGGCCTGGCACAGCGCCGGCACCTACCGCACTGGCGATGGCCGTGGCGGCGCGGGTCACGGCAACCAGCGGTTTGCACCACTTAACAGCTGGCCCGATAACGTCAACCTCGACAAGGCGCGCAGACTGCTATGGCCGATCAAACAGAAGTATGGCAAGAAAATTTCATGGGCTGACCTCATCATCCTCGCGGGCAACGTGGCCATGGAGTCTATGGGTTTCAAAACTTTCGGATTTGCTGGTGGCCGCGAGGATATCTGGGCGCCAGAGATTGATGTCTATTGGGGCAATGAACAAAAATGGCTCGATGACAAAACTCGCTATTCCGGCGAACGCGACCTGGAAAATCCGCTAGCTGCTGTGCAAATGGGGCTGATCTATGTCAATCCGGAAGGCCCCGGCGGCAACCCTGATCCGATCGGGTCTGGTCGTGACGTGCGCGAGACCTTTGCACGCATGGCGATGAACGACGAAGAAACGGTTGCACTCACCTGCGGCGGACACACTTTCGGTAAATGCCACGGTGCAGGTTCACCAACCCATGTAGGTCCTGAACCAGAAGCCGCACCTATCGAACAAATGGGCCTGGGCTGGAAGAGCAGCTACGCCAGTGGCAAGGGTGGCGACCAGATCGGCAGTGGTCTGGAAGGTTCATGGACACCCACTCCGACTACATGGGACATGAGCTATCTGGATGTGTTATTTGGCAACGAGTGGGAGCTGAGCAAAAGCCCGGCTGGCGCGCATCAGTGGACACCGAAACAGGCCACCGACAGCAATATGGCACCTGCCGCCAACGATGCAACTAAGCGCGTCCCCATCATCATGACTGCTGCGGATATGGCGATGCGCATGGATCCTATCTATGAGCCAATCGCACGCCGCTTCCACAAAAACCCAGCAGAATTTGCCGACGCTTTTGCCCGCGCCTGGTTCAAGCTGACCCACCGCGACATGGGACCTCATTCACGCTATCTCGGAGCCGAAGTACCCAAGGAAGCACTGATCTGGCAAGACCCCATCCCCGCTGTTGATCACCCGCTGATCAGCGATCAGGATGTCGCCGCGCTCAAAGCGAAAGTGCTGGCATCCGGGCTGAGCATTGCGGAGCTGGTATCTACCGCATGGGCATCAGCATCGACATTCCGTGGTTCCGACAAACGTGGTGGTGCCAACGGCGCACGTATCCGCCTCGCGCCGCAAAAAGACTGGGCAGCCAACCAGCCCCAGCAACTGGCGAAGGTGCTAGCCAAGCTTGAGACCATTCAGACTGAGTTTAATAAAGCGCAATCAGGTGGCAAGAAAGTTTCGATGGCCGACCTTATCGTGCTGGCGGGTTGTGCTGCTGTCGAAGCCGCTGTAAGCAAGGCAGGTCAGGTGGTGACAGTGCCGTTCACGCCGGGCCGTATGGATGCCACGCAAGAGCAGACTGACGTGGCTGCTTTTGACGTGCTTGAACCGATTGCGGATGGTTTCCGCAATTATCAAAAAGCCAAGTATTCCGTTTCAGCCGAGGAACTGTTGCTGGACAAGGCGCAATTGTTGACGCTCACCGCACCTGAAATGACGGTGCTGATCGGTGGCATGCGCGCACTGAATGCAAATGTCGGCGAGTCCAACCACGGTATTTTCACCAAGCAGCCGGAGGTGCTCACCAACGACTTTTTCATCAATCTGCTCGACATGAGTACAACGTGGATACCTGTTGCTGGCGCTGATGATGTATTCGAGGGACGCGACCGCAAGACCGGTGCAATCAAATGGGTCGGCACTCGTGTTGATCTGGTTTTCGGTTCAAACTCCCAGCTACGCGCCCTGGCAGAAGTCTATGGCAGCGCTGACGCACAGGGGAAATTCGTGCAGGACTTTGTTGCGGCCTGGAATAAAGTGATGAATCTGGATCGCTTTGACCTTGCATAATCGGCGAGGATAAACCCTATCGCCCAGCTTCAGTTTGAATGCAGCCAAATCAAGCTGAAGTTGGGCATAACTGAAAACACGCTTCAGACCACGTGCTTCTGCACCCACGCCACATAATGATCCATCCAGTTCTGCAATAATTTCTTGCTTCCTTCACCGATATTACCCACCTCATCAAACAAGCCTTCTCTGGCATGGATATAGGCTTCGGGTTGCGTCATAGTCGGCATATCCAGATAGGAAATGATATTGCGTAAATGCTGTTGTGCCATAGCCGTACCGATGGCGCCACTCGAAACCCCCAGCACCCCCGCAGGTTTGCCCGCCCAAACACTCTGTCCATATGGACGCGAGCCATGATCAAGCGCATTTTTCAGCACGCCAGGTATAGAGCGGTTGTATTCAGGCGTGACGAACAATACTCCATCCGCAGCCGCGATTTCAGCTTTAAAACGCTGCACGGTCTCAGCGGGACTGGCGTCATCATCCTGATTATAAAGTGGCAAATCGCCGATTTGTACCTGCTGGAATGCAAATGCGGACGGCGCCAGTTTCACTATGGCGCTGGCCAGTTTGCGATTAAATGAATCCTGGCGCAGGCTACCAACGACGACAGCGATTTGGTATTGAATCATGACGATCTCCTTGCAGAAAGATTGCTACATTAAAACCAGAAAAATCAGAAACCCTGCTCCACACCTTGCCATAGATAAGCATCCATAGCCAGTGCACCGTAGGTAAAACGCGGGCGGAAACGCAGAGGAATATCACCGTTCGCTGCACCCAAGGCAACAAAAAACGGCAGAAAATGTTCTTCGGATGGATGCGCATCCGCACCATGAGGTGCGGAACGATAGGCTAATAAGCCATCAACATCCTGTGCTGCCACCCGCTTCGCAACCCAGTCGGTAAATTGCTGAGCCTCCGGCAAAGGAGCGGCATCGGCTTGCGCATGAATATCCAGCCAGCCAAAATTATGCGTAATTGCACCAGATGCGAGGATGAGCACGCCCTCATCACGCAAGGGCACTAACGCTCGCCCCAACGCAACATGCGCTGCCGCACTGGCATTGTGTACCAGCGACAACTGGGTAATGGGGATATTGGCCTGCGGATACATCGCGGACAAGGGTGCCCAGGCACCATGGTCCAGTCCCCGACTGGGATGAAGTTCAGATACCAGACCCGCAGCAGACAACAGCGACACGGCACGTTCGGCCAGTGCTGGCGCACCAGGTGCTGAATATTGCATACGATATAGTGCAGGTGGAAAGCCAGAGAAATCATGTATGGTAACGGGCGGATTCGCCAGACTGGCTGTTGGCCGCTGTGCTTCCCAATGTGCAGAAATCACAAGTATCGCCTCAGGCTGAGGAATCTGCTGACCAAGTTCACGCCAGCAAGATACCGCATCCGGCGCATTCAATAATGCATCTGGGGCACCGTGGGATACAAAAACGACAGGCATGCGATGAAGCATATTGAGAACCTTTACTTTCTCCAAACAGATTAGATTAATCGCTGGAAAAATCGTTCAATGGGTTGTACCAAACTAATGAACGCGTGACCTAAGTAAAATTATGTCAACGAATAAAGTGGCGGCATAACCGCTGCCATGAGTTGCAACCTGCCAGTAATCACACCTCGCAACGTGATGATTTCATTGGCGATGGCTTGCAGGCGCCGTGCTGGCCCCTGCACCAGGATGACTTCCATCATTTTATGTTCAGCCAGATGCACATGCAGAGAACTAATCACTTCGTCGATATGCTTGAACTGCAGATCCGACAGTTTCTTTTGCAGCCCAGGCACAGAATGATCATAAAACACCGTAATCGTACCCGCCATCACTTCATCACCCAGCTGACGCTTATGCTCGACCAGCTGCTGGTTGATCATGTCACTGATGGCTTGCGAACGGCTGTCAAACCCTCGACATTCGACCATGTCATCCAAATCAGCCAGTAACTCCTGTGACAAGGAAACACTAATACGGCTGACCAGATGATTAGGCTTATACGCAGGCTGACTCATGATCTACTCCTAGAACATTTGGCTGTAACGTTTGATTTCCCACTGACTTACAGTGAGGTGGTAGGCTTCCCATTCCGCAGTCTTATACTTGATAAATTCATCACGCAATTCCTTGCCCAGCACCTGCTCAACTAATGGATCTTCGGCAAATGCAGCGACGGCTTCCTGTAGCGTCTGCGGCAGGAACTCTATGCCACGGGCGCTACGCTCTTCATCGGAAATGGCATACAGATTATCTTCGTTCGGTTCGCCCGGATTCATCGCTTCGCGTACGCCTTCCAGACCTGCTGCCAATACCAGCGTTGCCGCCAGATACGGATTCACCGAACCGTCGGCATTGCGTGACTCACAACGACCACCACCTGCTGGCACGCGTACCGAGTTGGTACGGTTATTCGATCCATAGGAGTTAAATACCGGCGCCCAGGAGAAGTAGTTCATCGCGCCGCGACGCACCAGACGCTTGTAGCTGTTCACCGTCGGTGCAAACACCGCGCACAGCGCGCGGCCATGCTTGAGGATACCGGCGATGAAGTGATAACCCAGCGGCGTCAGGCCAATGCCGCGCGGGTCGTCTTCAGGATCGCAGGCAAACAAGTTCTTGCCGGTTTCCAGATCATACAGCGACATATTGAAGTGCGCGCCGGTACCAGTCTTGTCGGCGAATGGCTTGGGCATCATGGTAGCAATCAGGCCTTCCTCCTTGGCGTAATGCTTGGCCATGAAGCGGAAGAACGTCAGGCGATCACACATGGTCAGCGCATCGGCGTAATTGAAGTCGAACTCAAACTGGCTGTGACCATCTTCATGATCAAATGAATACAAATCCCAGCCCAGATCGTTGATGCAAGTTGCAACTTTATCCAGCCAGCTGAAACTATCCACAAAACCACGCACGTCGTAGCATGGTTTGGCCAGATTATCTTCCGGATTCGGCACAGACAGGCTGCCGTCGGCTTCTTCTTTCAGCAGGTAGATTTCACATTCGATACCCAGATTCATACCGTAGCCCATTTCCGCAGCCTTGGCCAACTGGTTCTTCAGTGCCACGCGTGTATTCAGCGCATATGGCTTGCCCTGAAAATGGTTATCAGCCGGCATCCACGCGATTTTAGGTTCCCAAGGCAACTGAATAATATGATCCAGATCGGGTACGGAAGTCAGTTCGTCATCATTCGGCTCCTGCCCAAGACCATCCAGCGCATAGCCCGTATAACGTTCGGAACCGGCTGCCATTTGTGGCAAATGATCCAGTGGTACGACCTTGGCTTTCTGCACGCCATGAATATCAACATAAGCACCTATGCAATACTTGACACCTTTATCCTTCAACTCCTGTTGTATTGCTGCTACTTCTGCCTTGGATTTCATACTATTTCCCTTGTACACCCTGAATTGATTAAATGAGTTTTCATTACCCGACTACACAGTTACTGCTTAACCACACCTACTTATTCAACATTATCGACAATGTTGGTAAAACGTATCATATGTGGCTTGACCTCATCATCTTCACTCACTTCTACCGGGGGATGTATCAGTTCTTCCAGTCTGGCTTTGGTAGCCAGATACTCAGCCGAACTAATTTGCCCTGGATGGCGTGGGCGCGGTACCGGTACTTCGATAAACTCCTGCACTTCGCCCGGATGCGCTTTTAACACCAGAATGCGATCCGCCAGAAATATTGCCTCATCCAGATCATGGGTAATGAACAGGATGGTGACATCGATGTTCTTCCAGATATCCAGCAGATGCGTCTGCATTTTGATCCGGGTCTGTGCGTCCAGCGCGCCAAACGGTTCATCCATCAACAATATCCGTGGCTGATTAACCAGCGCCCGGGCAATAGCCACACGCTGTTTCATACCACCAGATAACTGATGCGGATATGCATCAGCAAACTTACTCAAGCCCACCAGATCCAGCCACATCAGTGCATTTCGCTCGGCTTCGAGCTTGCCGTGGTTATTCATTTCCGGGCCGAACATGACGTTCTTTTTTACCGTCAGCCAGGGGAACAACGTGTAACCCTGAAACACCATGCCACGATCGCTGCCCGGGCCATCAACAGGTTTACCGTCCAGCAATACCTCGCCTGATGTATGCGGCTCCAGCCCTGCCAGCATACGTATCAGAGTCGACTTACCACAACCCGAAGGGCCGATCACACAGACCAGTTCGCGCCGATGTATACTGAAATTCACATCACGTAGCGCAACCACCTTGCCCTGTGCCGACTCATAGGTTTTACCCAGCTGCTTAACTTCAAGTATGACCTCACGTTGCTGTATCTTGGCAAAGCGTTCGCGCACGGCATCTGACTGCTGCAAATAACTGGGCAATTGTTCTGTACTCACATCCATTCCTTCCATTTCATCCTTAGCCATCAGTTTTTGTTCTGCGACTGATCCCATGGGAACAACTTGCGCCCCAACCGAGCCAGCAGCAAGTCCATACCCAAGCCGAGTATGCCTATCATCATGATGGCGGCATATACGTTATCGAAATGCTGATAGCGCGCCTGTTGTGTGATGAACCAGGTAATACCGGAACTGGTACCGATCAATTCAGCCACAATCAGGTAAGTCCAGGCCCAGCCCAGCAAAATGCGCTGATCTCGGTATAAGTCAGGTAACACGCCGGGTATTACTACTTTGGTAATCAGTTTGAACGGTGTCGTTCCCAAGGTCATCGCTGCTTCCAGCAAAGTAAAATCAATCTTGCGCGTGGTATTGGCAATAATCAGGATTTGCTGGAACAGCGTACCGATCACGATAATGGCAATCTTCGGCCCGTCGTAAATACCAAGTATGGCTACTGCCAGCGCACCGAAAGCAGGTGCTGGCAGGTAACGAAAAAATTCGACAAATGGTTCAATTAACCTCGATATCGGTACGTAAGCACCACAGACTATTCCCAGCGGCACACCGATAAGCGAAGACAACAAAAAACTCCAGAAAATAATCTTGATGCTGTGCCACAAACTTTCATGCAACCACGGCATATCCTTCTGCTCGGGTGCTGTCGTGAATGCGGTATAAAATGCCTTGGCAACCTGGTCTGGCGCTGGCAAATAAACCGGATTGACAGGAATACCTTCCGGTACCGCCTTGCCTTCCGTACGCATATTCTTTAACTCATCTGCAAACACAGCCTTGTCGACATACATATCGACTTGCAGATAATCCACATCCCCAGGGTTGGTAATCAGTACCTTGGGATGCCATACAAAGGGTACATAACTCACTACCGACCATATCAGGAGCGGCAGCAAGAATGAGAACACACCCAGAATCATCCGCCTGCGCTGCGATAACCCTGCTCTGACTGAAAACCATCGTGCCTTACTCATACCTGCTCCCGACTCATTTATTACCTACCTAAAATTACTTGCCATTTACAAAAGATGGATCGATGTAGTTATCAACATTCTGATGATCTTTATAAACAGCATTACTTACGTTAAAGTCATCAGCAATTTTGGAAGAACCATACAAAGAACTAAATCCATCAGCTTTCACATAAGCCTTTTTACTTTCAGCCAGACTCAGCAATTTTGTACCCTTCAAGAAAGGCAAGTATGCTTGTGGTGTAAGACCCACACGAGCTGACATGATTTTCACCGCATCAGGCTGAGTTTTAGGATCATTGATATAACTGACTACACGATCCCATACCTTCACAAACTTTTGCCATTCAGCACGATGCGCGGCAAGACTGGCTGGATTTACAGCAAAACCATCGTAGATCAAACCTGGCTCGTTAGCAGAGGTAAACAATGGACGTGAACCAGGTAAACCTTTCATCGCCTGACCAGCAACAGGTTGCCATGCACCCACAGCAGAAACATCGCCAGAAGACAGTACTTGTGGCATTTCATTGGTTTTCGCATTAACCAATGTCACATCAGATTCTTTCATACCCAATTTTTTCAGGCCATCAAGCAACAACAAATGCTCAACCAAACCGACTTCCACCGCTACTTTTTTACCCTTGAGATCTTTCAGGCTCTTGATACCCGGCTTACCAATAATCATGTCGTTACCATTGGAGTAATCTGTCAGCATGATCATCTCGCTCTTGGCACCACCAGCACCTGTGACTAATGCATCACCGTTGGTCATACCAACAGCATCCAACTTGCCTGCTGCATATGCATCCATCGAAGCTGAATAATCAAACCACTCAAAATCAACCGCAACACCCGCTTCCTTGAACCAGCCCTTTTCTATCGCTACTTGCCAAGCCACAAAACCAGGCCAATCGCTATAACCAATTTTCAAAGGCGCCGCATGGCTAGTCTGCGCACACATCATCGCCAGCGGAATAACTGACGCCGCAACCAAACGCTTCAATTTGCCACTCACTTTTTTTGCAATCATCGTACTCTCCGTTCATGTCCAGTAATACTAAGTTTAAAAAAGGTAATACAGTATTTTAAAAAGCAAAATACGTACCAAACATCATCTTGTTGTTTTTATTGAGTTTGTTCCAATATGAAGATTGACATTTATGCACTGCAGCAGTGCGGCAGCCATAACTTAGTGCGAAAAGTACATTTAAGAATAGAATTTTCTTAAAGATGAATTTTGTTGCCTTAAGACATACAGAGCTGTGTTTGTTTTCACCTATCGCAAATGTGCGAGTTATTTAACACGCGTATTACTCATGGCTTGCTGGTACTCAATCTCAGCATCAGCGTCAATGGATGCAATGGCGACCACTGAAAACCATATTTTTCGTAGAATTCCTTGGCGCGGTCATGAAGCGCATGCACCAGCAACGCTCGAACACCCGCGTTCTGCGCAACCACAACAGCCCGGTTGACGGCGTCTTGGAGTAGGGATGCGCCAAGCTTGATGCCCTGCGCTTGATGATCAACTGCCAATCGGGCCAGCACCATCACCGGAACTGGATCGGGCATGTTTCTACGCACCGAGCTCGTTGCCATCTGGTGCGCGACTGCGCCCGCAGCCATGGCGTAGTAGCCAAAAACACGGCCGTTCTGATCCGCCACTACAAACGTGCGACTGGCTCCGCTCAATTGGTTGGTCATTGCGCGGCGCTTGAGCCATTCATCAAGAACGGCCTCACCGCACTCAAACCCATCCAAAATGTGGGTAGCCGCTAGCGGTTGAGGAGCATTGAGTTGCAAGCTCACTCCTTGGCTTTGTTCCAGGGAGCAGCTACCGCCATGAGGCGTTCAAGCCCTGGATTATGACTAGGCGGGGCATCAAGCATTGCCGTGAACTGCTGGAACTTGTCGGCATTCAGGCGAAAAAAAACCTGATCAAGCACTACCGCCTGTGCTTTGTCGCAGGCAGCCTCGAGCATGAAATCCGAGCGATTCTTACCTAACAGCGTTGCAGCATGATCAATCAAGTCTCGCTGCTCGGGCAATGCCCGTAAATTAATAGCGGCGTCGCGCATGACCTTCTCCTTTTAATGTATACACATTAGATATACGAAGCATAGCCGGACGTGTAGCCGTTGTCAATACGCACCGCGCCTTCAAAAATTGAGTTCACATGAATATGCATATGGCACGATCAAGATAGAATATTCTGAATCCACCCCAGAAAATCGCACTGTTAGACGTTTTGTGCCTCCGAGTTGAAGCAACTAGTGGGGTATTAAAACATCTGAAAACTAGCACATACCCAACATTACAACAGTTTGATGGAAACAAGATGCAACAAATGCACCAATTACGTCTGGTTACACTTGTTTAAATAAAGGGGATTTTTGCCACACTGAATTGTGTCAAAGCTATCATTTACGATTATTTATGGTACCTTGCAGTTGCGCACAGTAACCGTAAGCCATTGATTTGGCGGAGAAGGCGGGATTCGAACCCGCGTTGGGATATTATCCCAAACACGCTTTCCAGACGTGTTATTTTAATTAGTCAAACCCTTTATTGACAAGGCTTTCAAGCCAGCGTAATCTTTAATATGGATTTTCGGGGACAAAACGGGGACACTAAGATTAAAAATGGCGACTTTCGAACAACGTGAATCAGGATGGTGGCAGGCTAAGATACGGCGCAAAGGCTATCCGCAAGAAAGCAAGACCTTCAGAACCAAAACGGAAGCCGAGGCGTGGGCTAGATCAGTTGAAACCGCGCTTGATAAGGGCTCTTATATATCCGCTTCGCTCGCAGAAAAAACAACGTTTGCCGATGTTGTCAGTAGATTCATGAAAGAATTTGCTCCTTTTCATTATCGTATCCGCGATGACAAGAAGGAGGCTTGGCGTTTTCAGTGCAATCACCTAGAAAATGCGCTTGGTGAATATTCTTTAGCTGCAATCACACCGCAAGTCGTGACCAGCTACCGAGATGCACGGAGCGAGCTAGTCTCTGGCTCAACGGTGAGGAAAGAAATTTATATGCTTTCCAAGATACTGACCGTTGCAAACCAAGAATTTGGAATCACATTGCCAATGGGCAACCCAGTCAAAAATATCAGGAAGCCCAAGGAAAACAATAGCAGGGATAGACGATTGAGCGAATCGGAGTTGAATAAGCTGATTGAGCAATGTAAGGCTTCACGTAACAAATGGCTTTTGCCTGCGCTTGTAATTTCAGTTGAAACAGCTATGCGTCAAGGTGAACTTCTGCAATTAACCTGGTCAATGATAGACAAAAAACGGCATTTAGCCTTGTTGCTTGACCCTGACAAAATTAAAACGGAAGAACCAAGAGCCGTGCCGCTGTCTAGCACCGCTTTGGCTGTGATTGAGAGCCTACCACGCAGCCTAGGCGGACTATTGATTCCAGTGGAGCGGATGACCCTGTATCACGCTTTTCATGCGGCTTGCGAACGAGCAGGCATTGACGATTACACGTGGCATGATTTGCGACACGAAGCGATGTCACGACTAGGCGAGCGTGGAGATATGTCGATTATTGAACTGGCAAGCATTAGCGGACACAAGACCTTGCAGATGCTGAAGAGGTATACCCATTTGGACGCTGAAAAACTCGCAAAAAAACTTGGGTAATTTCCACATATCCGAGCTTAATTATGCACTGTATGCATTAAAAAGTTCAGATATAGCGGCTTTTGAATTTGTGGGATAGCATAATTTACTAGCTTCATGACAGCTTTTCTGTCGCCACAAATAATTTGACAACCCTATTTTTGTGAGTACAATAATTAATATGGAAATCAGCTTTGACCCTGGCAAGAGTGAGCACAACGTATCTGAACGCGGTCTGCCATTCACGCTTGTTGAACAAATGGAATGGTCAGACGCAGTGATCAAAGAGGATGTCCGTAAAAACTATGGTGAACGCCGCTATCTTGCGCTTGGGATTATCGGTGATCGGCTGTATGCCGTGGTGTTCACGCCTCGCGCAGACAAGGTGCATGTCATCAGTTTGCGTAAGGCGAATCAACGAGAGGTGAAATATTATGAGCAAAAAACCAAACCCTGAACTGATTGACGACGAGAACCCCGAATGGACAGCAGCAGACTTCACCGAAGCACGCCCTGCCAATGAGGTGCTGCCGCAAATTTTCGGCGCAAAAGTTGCTCATGAAATGCTCAAGCCTCGCGGTCGTCCTCGTGCCGAGCATCCAAAAGAGCGCATCAACATTCGACTGTCACACGAGGTTGTCGAATATTTCAAATCAGAGGGTGACGGCTGGCAAACTCGAATAGACTCTGCCCTTCGCCAATTCATCACTGAGCATCAAGGACGGTAATCACTTAGTTCCATTTTGAAGCCATGACACGCCAATTTCGCATCCCTGCCATATAGGGTAAGCAACTTTGCTTATTCACTAAACAAGGGGTTCAAAATGGAAAACTACGATAACGGCTTTATCTCAATGCTGCCTACCTTGGCTGTATTCATCGGCGGGTTTGTGCTCATGGGCTGGATGTTTGGTTTGTGAGTGAATAGGATTTGGTTGCTAATCTGATTGGCATACAATATCCGAATAATCAGATTAGCACTTCCATACCCTTACGATCTAGAAGATTAAGCAGTTTTAGTGATGGGCCACTAGGATGTTTATCGCCAATTTCCCATTGGCGAACAGTAGAAAGGCTGGTGTTGAGCATGGCAGCTAATACCGCCTGGCTAATACGGTAGCGTTCACGTAAACCCTTAATTTTCTGGCTATCGTAAACAGGGACGGCATCCAAACACAGCGCATCATATTTCTGCATTTTGTGTTTGTCGATAAATCCTAAATCCTGCAAATCCAAAGCCGTTTCATGCACGGATTGCAGGATACTGCTTTTTGCATTTTGTTTAGCGCTCATGACAAATCTCCAATAATGTTCCTCGGTTAACTGCGGCATCAATCTGAATCAAGTCCAACGCCAGTAAATCAGATGCTATAGCCTGCAAAGCTTCCAATTCATTTTCACTAATATTGGCGCGAACATTCTTCTCAAAACCATATACAAAGAACCAACGGTTTTTCAAATTGGTTGCCAATAGCGTTCTAGCACCACTGCTTTTGCCGCGACCTGACATAGCAACTCTTTTCTTTACTACGCATCCACCAAGATGCGCATCTACCAAACCGCGTTTCATTTCGTTGACAGCAGCGCACAACAGCGCATCGGTTAGTTCCGTTTTGCGCATCCAGCGATTAAAGTGTTGAGTTTTTAGTACACGTTTCATATCAGTATTGTATCACTAAGGGGTATAGCGTCAAGCATAAAACCTCGTACCAGGCTTCGCACTGATAGGCTGGGTGTTTGGTTTGTGAGTGAATGGCGGGTCAATGGCGAAAGCAGAAGCCGCATGCGGAGCGCAACGAAGTGAGCACCGAACGGGTGAGCATTTCGGCGCGTAGCGCGCACCATTGATGCGACAGTAACGGCATAAGCTCTGGTGAGGGTGTGGGGTTGTTGTTTAACCCCGCACCCTTGCCTATATGGCGAATATTGGGGTTTGGGGCAACGCCCCAAGGTGTTGTGTTGGTGGTCTGCATTTCGCGGCTTCATGCGATATGCTGACCATGCCTTTATGCTTGGTGGTGACGTTCTGCGGCTTCATGCAGTACGTCGCCATGATGACTTATTCAGGCTCAAATAGTATATGAATAATATAATATATGAAACTTATCATATATTATATTATTCATATATGATAAGCAGCACAGCCCGCCATATTTGGCAGGCTGATTGCTTAAAATCCTTATCCTGTATGGGGTTTGGCTGGTTGGTGGTGCTGTTTAGCAACAGCGTGAACGAGAGCAAATAATATATTATTCATATAATATATGATACTTATCATATATCAGTTGCCAGCAACTTCTTTACATTTTCATTTTTGTAATGACGGGCAGCCATAGGCTGCCCTATAGACTATGGCTAGTGAGTTACTCGCATCACACCACCCCACATTCCGCCGATCACCTGCACATGATCGCCAACACGGAATGTTTCACCGTCAACAGCCTGGCTAATAGCTCTTAGCTGCCCGTTGTCCAGCTTCACAGTAATTTCAATGCCGCGTTGATTACTGATCTGGTGTTCTACTGCATTACCAGCCACACCACCACCTAACGCACCCAGGACAGTTGCTATCGTCTTGCCTGTGCCATTGCCTACCTGATTACCTGCCAAGCCGCCTAAGAGCGCACCTATGCCTGCCCCTGCGGTCTGGCTGGTATTGGTCGTGGTGTTGATGTTTACGGCACGAGTGCTTAACACAGTGCCAAGCTGCACATCCTGACTTTGCCGTGCCTGCTGGCTGTTGTAATCACCGCTGCCTACGCCGTTTGTGCCATATGTACTTGCACAGCCTGCGGTTAGTGCGGTTGCGGTCAACAATGCAAAAACCGCGATTGATTTTTTTAGTGGGTATGTTTTCATGTTATCTATCCTTAATTTTTTGATGGTTGGTTAATGTCGTTTGGAACGGTGAATACTTGCGCTTTGCCCGTATCATTGGCTTTACGCTGCATTGCATCGGCAAGCGCATAAATGCGCGTTGCTTGTTCGCTGTCACCGTAATAAATCGTTTCTATCTGTCCGCGTGTTGGCACTAGCAAAACGCGCCAGCCTTCATCCTCAGTAGCAAAAGGCACAATTGCCACTGTATCGCCAGCCAACAGGGTGAATTTTTGCTGTGCGGGGGCTGCTGCTGGTACTGGTGCTACTGGTGCATTATGTAGATGATGGAAATAGGCGGATACCGCTACTGCACTACCGCATATCATTAAAGCCCATAGCCAAGCGCGTTTTCTGCTGGCTGTGGGAGTTGGTGGCAATGGGTCGGTTATAAACTCCGCATTGGTTAGCGTGTCTGTCATTGCTTCAAATTCTTTACTCATTTTTCTGCTCCTGAGATTAAAAACACAATAGGGGATTTGGTGTTACCCGCTGCTTTCTGTGCCAATCGTGCTTCGTGTTCCACTAATTCAGCCTTGCGCTGGAAGCCTGCAAATACCAGCTCTTCTTCGCCGTTGGCATGTATCAGATAAACGCTTGCATGATTCTCAGCCTCGATGTCTGACTGATACACAACCCGCCCTTTCGGGCGGACTGTGTAGGCGCGTAGTTGGGTTAGTTCGCCAGTTTGCATGTGTTGATGTTCACAAACTGCTGACCGTCCACGTTGGTATCACCCAGCACGCGGAAACTGATCTTGTGCTTAACGTCTTTGTCATTGACCGTCCATTTCAAGCCTGCGCCGTCACCTTTGATTTGAAACAGGGTCGCCCATGCAAACGGGTTGAGCGTGTCAATGGCAACCGTTGGCAGCGAGAGCAAGCCTGGCATAGGCGAATACATGCTTAGAGTTAGCCAAGCTGTGGCAGGAATTTTCACATCAGGCACATCAACACCCTGCGCCTCGGCAAAGTTACGCAAGGTGGTGAAGTCTTCTTTTTTGAGCGTGGTGGTCTGGCATACGACTGGTGCGTTAGCTGCGCCGCCAAGGTCTGCCGCTGTAGGGGGTTCTTGTGCAACCTTTGCTGCCAAAGCCAATGGGAAAAACAACATCAAGAATGGAAAAGCCATGATAAAAGTCCTTTTAAGATTAAGTTAAATTGCAAAGCAGATTTGCCTTACACCCTATATGGCAGGGGTGCGAAATTTGCGGCGATTTGAGCGGTTATTTTTTGCGGGTTGATAATCTGCATCACCCATGCGAAAAAAACCCGCTGATGAGGCGGGTAAGTGGGTTACAAGCCGTAATCGTTATCTCGGCTTCTCGTTTTGTCAGGTTCTGCCTGTTTCATTTCTGCCGTAGGCTGGGGTTTAGCTGGCGAAATGCCAACGTCTGGCATCGCGAAAGTTTTATCTATGCGTACACCCGCTTGTTCTGCTGCCTTGGCTTTGTCTTGGGTATATAGCTTTGTGCTCATCCGTGCGCGGGTCGCATTCACATATGCTTCACGCTGTCCGTGCTTGCCTGCCTCCGTGTTGTGGTGTATCCACGTTCTGTTGACCGTCTGCCCTTGCGCGGCTTGGCTGGTCGAGGCGTAGCCATGATCAAGATGTTGATATTTTTGCATGTCAATGGTTTTAGTCCTGCCGTTATCCAGACTGACGGTAAGGCTTGCGCCGTTTATGCGCTCGATGGTTGCGCCTTGCCCGTTCTTCAAATCAAAATCACGGTTGTTTTCCATAAATTTAATTTTGTCACCCACCCCGAACTCGCGCGTTTTAGGCGTGTATGCCTGCGCTTTCTGTCGGTCTGGCTGATAGGTTATCGTCCTGCCGTCGGTAGTCATGGCGGTCACTGTGTTCGCGCGGTGGTCGGTTTTTAATACAGTGAGCGTGCCGCCTCGCTTCATGCCTAGATTTTTGTAATCCTTGCTGAACTTCACAATATCACCTGGCGCATAATTGGCGGCGCGGTTGGCTTCTGCGGTGGTCATGCTTTTGCTTTCAAGGACAAGCACGGCGCGGCTGTCCTTGATTTCACCTGCGGCTTTCAGGTTGTCACGGATTTCATTATTAATGCTGGCGCGGTCTGCATTGGTCGCAGTTATCACGATGGTTTCAGCGCGTTCATTGGGTGATAGCGCAGCGTAATCCTTGGCAAGGTCTTTGATAACAGCCGCATTGTCTTTTTGTGCAGCTTGCTTTAGATCGTCCTTATAGCTGCGCAAGGTGGATTTTTCACGGTCGGTTAGCTTTTCAGTTGTTTTTGTTTTGGCTATTCTGGCGTTGTTGATGCGCTCGGCTTTGGCTATCGTGTCCGATATGCGGTGTTTGTTCTGATACTCGATTCTTGCCCTGATTTGCGTTCTTCTGATTTCATGTGCGGGCAAACTCTGGATTGCCTCTGCGTGTTTGTTGTCCAGGATGTGCTTTACCGTAGCCTTGGCATGTTCGGTTTTTTGGCGGCTGATTTGCTCCAGGTTGGATACGGGCATGTGCTTCTGCGCTTGTTCAAAAGCTGTGCCTGCTTCAACGGATTGGTGCTGCAACTTGTCACCCAGATAGATTTGCTTTGCGCCTGCGTTGTCTGCGGTCTGTGCTACGTTGGCAAATTCTTTCTGTCCACTCATAGACGCTTCATCCATGATGCGCAATTCGCGCATAGGTTTGATTTCTGCCTGTTGTTTGAGGTCGGCAAGGGCTTGGCTATGTTGCGCACGATTTTCCAGCGCAATTTTGATACGTGTGGCTGTGCTCTCCAACATGCCTGCCTGTTTCCAGCCTTCGGCTCTGCTGATTACGCTTTTTGCTAGTCGTGCGGCGAAATTGTGCGACTTGATGCCGTCCTTGATTGCGCCTGCGGCTTCATTCTTCAAGCTGCCGCCTGTTTTGACCACGGTAGTCATTCCCACAATGCCCGCCAGCCCTTTGCTTTTAACTATCAGGTATTTGCTTTGGGTTAAACCTAGATGGTTGATGTTGCGACTGGAAGTGCTGTTGCTGGCTGCGTGCAAGGCAAGCGCATGGGTGTTGCCCGCCTTGTCGATGATGTAGGCATTGCCCGCACTGTCATACTCTTTGACAGCCTCGCCTTGGGCCACCTGTTCTTCCAGCTTAGTCAGATTAGGCTTGATGCCTGCCTCAAAGGTAGCAAGTGCTTCTGCGGCGCGTTGCTGGTCACGCTGCACCTTGGCTTCTGATAGTAAGTGGCTGGCTGTCGTGGTGGTTTTAATGCCACTTTCCTGTTCCATCTTCTGCGCCTGATTCGCGCCATTGGAAAACCCTGTCACCGTCCAACCTTGGCTTTCTGCTGCCTCGCGTACAAATTCCAGCATAGTGGTCTTACCTGTGCCTGCCAAACCTTGTACGCCTGCATGTACATCCTTGCCAGTCAAGATCATGCTGGCGGCTGCACGTTGTTCTTCGGTGAGGTTAAAGCCTTTGCTGCGTTCAAAACTGGCTAATGCTTTATCGAAGGCCTGCGCTGTCATAACAGCCTGATGTGCGCCTTTGCCAGCCTCAAGGCGTGCAGCTAATGCTTGTTCTGAGGCTGCTGCTGCAAGCGTGGTGAACTCACCATCAGCGCGACGAATAAGCTCGCCGCTGCGTTCTGCCTTGATAACGGCTGCACGTATCTGGCTATAGGTTGCCCGTCCTTCGCTGAATTTGGCGGCGTAGGTATAGACTTCCTTTAGATTAAATGCGGCTTCGCGTTCTGACAGGTGCGAAATTGACGCAGAAAGGGCTTCTTTGCCTGCGTTTACGCTGTATGCCTGCTCGCGGCTGTGGTGCGGTAACGGTTCTTTCATGTTGATGCGCTCGGCGCGTTCCAACCATTGTGCGCGTTGTTGTGCTGATGATTCAGGTGCATTTTTACCAGCACGTGTTTCTAAGCAAGCAATTTCTCGCTGTTTACTGGTGGCTGTATCAGGATTAATGCCCTTGGATACTAGATACGCATCTATTTGTTTTGAGCGTTCGCTGAATTCTGCCCTTTGTTCATTTGTGATGCCTGCCAGCTCTGGAATGCCGAACTTATCAAATTCAATTTGATAACCTCGCATTTGTAGCTCAGCTGCCAATTCATTCTTATAAATTCGGTCTGCCGTCATGCGATGTGTCAATAATGCCTCATTTGACAAACTGTACGCCTTGCCAGCGTGATAGGTTACGTTGGCAATGGCAACATGGGTATGTGTGCTAGGGTCAAGCTCGCGAGTCAATGAGTGCTCAAACTTGGCATAAACAAGATTTTGCGTTTGAACTTTCTGCCCGTTTACCCGCGTCCATGCGCAGTTGGATTCCAAGTAATTCAAGGCTGCCTGAACTGCGGCTTCATGCGCAGCGCGAATACCTACGTTGTCGTAGATTTCCGCTGCTATTGAGATGGATTTAGGTGCGCTAAAGGTGAAGTCCATGCCTGCGCGGTGGTCTATCTTGCCTTCTGCGTCGATTCTGCCAAGTTGTCGCTCGGCGTTGTTGTTTGCAGGCTCACGAAATTGACCAGACAAAACTTTATGCAGATCAGTGGCGGAAACACTACCACCAATCTCATAGCCCGCTATAGCTGCGCCTTCGCCGCCCCATTCACTTCTAACCTGGTCGTCGGCGTAATATTCGCCTCGCGCTTTATCTGGTTGTGTGCCGTTTTGTTCTTTTGTTAAGTAACCCGCAGCCCCTTTGGCGGACTGGAAGAATGTGCAACTGATCATGATGTGTGCCTCATAAGGTAATAAGCGATTTTGCTTATTACCTATGGAAGCCATGCGAAATTTGGCGGGTATAACTATTGGTGTTTCACTCCCGAACTATTGGGTTATCACATGCAGTAGCGGTTAAACAAAGCATTAACACCTTGGGGCTTTGCCCCAAACCCCAATCTCGCCGATAGGCAAGGGTGCGGGGTTAAACAACAACCCCACACCCTCACCAGAGCTTATTCCGCTCCTGTCCTGTCAATGGTGCGCTACGCCGAAATGCTCACCCGTTCGGTGCTCACTACGTTGCGCTCCGCGTGCGGCTTCTGCTTTCGCCATTGACATGCCATACGCTAACAAAAAACTATTGGGGTTTCACATGCAGCTATTGGGGTATCACTCCCGAAACACCGCAAACCCTTACCAGGAAAGGCTTTCAAAAATCTGGAATATGGCCTGACTAAGTGCTAGTATATTGATGGCGACTGAAGAAAAAATCCCTTTCGGAGATGTCCATGACCACCGAACCCAAATACAAAAGTGACGTTTTCAAAGCCATCTATACATCAGCAAATGCTCTATTTGAAGTTGGTGCTATAGACAGCACAACATTGCGCAATTTTGACCAGTCTTGTTTGGCTGTACCTGTGAAAAATGATCATCAACAAACCAAGGAATCTACCGATGAAAACACTTAAAGATGAGTTTCTAATTGGGTTTTACGAAGGCTGGTTTGTTTTCTGGTCGCCATTCGTAGGTTTTGCGCGTGCTGTTTCTGCTGTGTGGAAAGCACATAGGCAACAATCATGATGAAAAGCTTTTTAGACGGCTTCATTAAAGGCGCTCAAGAAGCGCCACGCGACTTTTTCATGCCAGCAATAATGCTTTGGAAGTTTCTTGGCAGGTCTATAGACGCAATATTAGTGAAGAAGGCTAACTAAACAATAGGCACGCCGATAAACAGGAGATCGAAAATGGCGATTGAATCCTTAATTGCGTTTGGTGCTGCAACCCTTGTCCTGCTTGTGATTTCTATCTATGCAAACAAACATCGAGCTGAAGATCACAAAAAAGACAAACAAGGCAAAGATAAGGAATAAGCCCGCGGCGTAATTGTATTTATTGTATTTATTGTATTTATTGTATTTATTGTATTTATTGTATTTATTGTATTTATTGTATTTATTGTATTTATTGTATTTATTGTTCACCTCATTTTGTCTCTATTGAAGGACTGATTATGGCTGTAGATCACATCATACTGCTTGTTATTGGGCTTGCTGGTTTTCTTCTTGGACTAAAAGCGCTAGCAGAGGCGAAGGCATATAAGTTGCGTCATCCCGCTAACGACAAATCAAGCGGCACTCATCCCGATTTGTAATCATTCGGAATTTTTACCGTATTTATGGATTGAAAAATGAGCTTAGAAACTGGATTGATAATGGCTAATGTGGTTTCAATTATCGGCGTGATTGCAATTGTTGCGCTTGCACTTTGGATTCGCAGTCACGACGATGGGGCAGATTTGCCAGGTAGTCACGTTCAATCTGGGGAACAAAAATGAGCCTTGAATATGGATTGGTAGCAACATTCGCAATTGTTGGTTTTGGTGGTGTTGGGCTTGCGGGTTTCGTTTTGTGGCTGCGCTTTCAAGAAGGCGCGTAATCACTTTTTGCAAGGCGTACGCACGAAAAGCTAACAGACATGAAAAAGCGCAAACCATTGACTGACGAAAACGGGGAAGTCCGTGAATTGGTGCAGGGTGATTACCATGATGCCAAGCCATTTTCGATGCTTTCAGCATATTTGCAATTAAAGCTAACCAGCCTGCGGGGTCGCCCTAAAGCTGCGATAAAAAACGAGAATGTCCGTGCCGTTACCAGCACGGACGCACCTACGCTACTTGAAATAACCGAAAAAATCAGCAATCTTGATGATCGCACCAACGATTAATGCTATGGCAATGCCAGCGTAAATGACATCGGTGCAATTTTGGCAAAACGGACGGTTTGAGCGCATTTGCTTACCTTTTCGAGATAAGAATTAAAAAGTACTTGAGCATATAAAACGGGGTAAGAAAAATCAACAGCCCCAGACGCAAGGCAAGATGCGCGCTAAACTTAACAAAGAATAATGCGGTTTTCTTGTTCTTGCCCCATTCGCCTTTGGCAGGCATGTAATCTGGCATTTCAATTTTAAACATGGTTTTCCTTTCAATAAAAATTAATAGTTTTGATGCTGCGGCTCACAAACCAAACAGCCAGCCAATGAAGGCGAAAACTGCGAAGAAGAAAGCGATAGTTGGTAGCATTTTCAATAATCCATTGTCGTAGTTTTCCATTTCAGAACCCCTTTAGATGAGCAAGGCAAGTCGCCTTACCCTATATGGCGATGAGGCGAAATTTGGAAGATACCCACCATTTTCGGCAGGTATCACCTATTGGTGTTTCACTCCCGAAGTATTGGTGTTTCACATGCAGTTAGACTTCTGGCTCGTGATCTTCCTCATCTTCGGGCAGGTCAAACGGCAAATACGCATTGCTGATCGTAGCTGGCGCAGGTATGGCTTCTTCCTCTTGCTTATGGGCTTGCGGCGTGTACTCGATAGCCTCAATCGGCTCTGCGGGGTTTGGCAATGTAACAGGTATGTCCAGCGAAATTTTTACAATATCGTAAGCACCACCAATCATTAGGTAACCCTCGCGTTCGGTTAAATGCTGAATCTCGCTCGCCAAAACGGTGCGCTGGCGTTGGATGCTGGTGTTCTCGCTAGTCTTGTCCTCGAACTCTAAGCCTGTGGCGTGGTTTTTGCCTGTGGACGTGCGCCATACTTCCTGATCACCTAAGGTTTTGGACATATACTCAGCGGTATCACCATCGCCTACACGCAGAATCAGCCAACTCGATAGACAGGATAGAAGTACGTTAGCCCCTTGGTGTCCGTAGTTTTGGCGGAATTGGTCGATGTTCTGCAAGCCTATCACTGCACAACCCCCTGATTTGCGGGCTTTGGTGAGGAAATCCGCAAGTGACGTTATTTTGTTGAGGCTCGCGCACTCGTCTATGATCAGCCAGGTGCGGCGGGTTTGGCTGGGTTTCTGCGATAAGACAACTTTACTCACAACGTCCAGAATCGTTGAAACGATAGGCTTCAACGCTGCAAGTTGATCATCCTGAAAAGTAATGAAAGCCCACTGGTTGCCCTCGCCTTCGGCATAGCGGCGAAAGCTAAAGGCTTCACGCCCCGCACTTTTGCTAAGATAGGAAAACGGTTTGAGTGCATTGGATGCAACAAATTTAACACTGCCAAACAAACGCTCATTACCCTCTTCAACGAGTGGCGCGGCTGCCGTGCCTGCGGTGATAACTCGCAATTCCTCGACTGAAGCAACGCAAACATAATGAAACAAATCGCCGTTTGTTGCCCGCCCTGATTCAAATAGTCTGAGCAATATGACTGATAGAAATGTTTGCGCAAAACCGTTAAATTGCCCTGCTTCGCCCTCCATGCTGGGTATTATTGATGTAGCTAAACTATCCGCATCCCATGGGTAACGCATTTCTGCAAACGGTGACCAGTCCACGCTTCGCTTATCAAACACATTGAACAATACAGGCGGGGTGGGTAGGTTGTTCGCATATCGGCTATAGAAACCACCACCCGCATCAACTACGATTACCTTTTCTTCTGGGTTTGCCCGCTTGATTATCTTGTCCATCATTTCGATGAACGCCACCGATTTACCCGTGCCCGTCGCACCTGCAAACAGAAAGTGATAGGGTTCAAGTTTATTAGGCACGGGCAAACCAGCGAGGCTTAAATCAGCCGTAACACCCGCTTTACGCATTTGCTTGATCACTTTGCCGTGGCTGGCAACTGACGAACCCCGCACATGGTTTGGATCGTCGTCTATGGCATTAAACCAATTCGCAATATGTTCCTTTGCTGCAAATTCCCATATGCTCATTACGACAAACACGCCTGCGAAGTAACTGAGCAAACTACTTAAAAACGCATCATGGTTTGCTGGGTTGATACTCAAAACCACACTTGCAACCGTCGGGATAATTAACAATTTGAATTTAGCATCATTGCCAGAATAGATATAAATCCGCGCAGCGATTAATGACAAAACCGCGATTATGAAAATGATGGCATAGATAGAATCGTACATTTTGTTTCTCCTGTTTTTTGAAATTACTCGTTCATTAGTTGTTCGTTTTCTTCGATGTCGCCGTCGAAGAATTTTGCAGTTTGTGTGAAAGCGCGTTGCTTGGCTTTTTCTAATATCTCATCTCGCTTATCTGCTGGAAGTAGTTGGTAAAGAACGTGGGTACTCGTTGCCGCCAATCTGAAAAGCTCACGATTTATTAGCATTTGCATAGCAAAGTTTTCATCGTTTTTTAGATTTTGTAATGATGAAATTAGCATCATTTTTGTATAAGTGCTTAATGGCAAACCGCTCGAATTTGCCAGGTTTTTAATTTGATCGAGTTCGTCTTTTTGCAACCTGATGGAAAGTCTTTCACTCATTTTTTAATACCTCATTTTTTAGCAATATCGCTACCCTATATGGCAGGGATGCGAAATTTGCACACGGCTTGCAATGCAAAAACGGCAATACGCGCAAGTTGGCTTCGGTGGTTTTTGCACTCTGTACGGCGCGGTTGAAACGGCACACAAACGGCGAAATATACGCCGCATAAATTGTTTATTGTCCGCACCAGCGGACTGTTATAAAATCTGGCTTACGATGCTGTTTTTGCAGGTGTCGCGGACGGATTTACGGTATGGGTGCGGACAGGCTGTAAGCCAGTGCTGGCGAGGGTTTGAATGGTTTGCATACACATGCGTAATGTGTGCCCGCTTCCCCGTGATTTTTGGGGAGGCGGGAAAGTGTAGTGAAACGGAACGACCTGATTTAGGTTTTGATGTTGCTGGCTAATCTGTTTCTTGATGCTGTTAAAAACGTAAATGTGAAAATGATGATAGTAACGAGTGGGTAAATGATGAATATGAGCTGGTGCTCAAATTGATAATCTGCCAACAAGTGAAGATTGAAATTTAGCAACATGGCATGTATTGAATCTGGTAAATGTTGCGCAAGCCAATATGTCAAATTTCCATCCACTGGCAAATAAAAAAACAACGATGCAGCGAACAAGTCAAAGTTGAAATTATGCTTATAGGCTTCGACAGTAAAACCAATAAACACCCCTGCGCAATATCCGACAAAAATAAGCCAGGCTAGAATTTTAATATTCAGTTTTAAGTTATTTACGTGATCAACTTTAATCATGATTGACCGCCTTGGGGAAATTGAGAATTAGCGTTTTGCGATTCTGTGCTAACTCCGTTTTGATACGATAACGCAATCTGTTCAAATGCAGTTTTCAAAAACTCGTCGGGCAAGTTTAGGATTTTTGCTTTATGCGCAATATCTGCAACAGTGATTTTACGTTTTTCTATTTTTTGATAATCAGCGATTTTTTGATTTAGCTGGTCACGTTTTTTGATAAGTACATTTACGCTCATGGTGCAAGTTCCTTTTTTAAGTCGAGTGAGCACACGCTCAACCTGATATGGCAACCATGCGAAATTTTAAGCACCAACAAAAATAACAAACGGACAACACGGCAAACGCCACAACACACTTTAGGAGAAACAAAATGAACGCAAAACAAATCATCACCAACAACAAAGCCATCCTCGCCGCCGCATTGCTCACCTTGAGCTTAACAGGCTGTGCTTTGACGCCTGCAACCGAATCCCTCAACTATCAAGCTCAAACAGGCATGGCGCACGTCGCTCATGCTGAGAATGTGACCGTTAATGTGGTTACTACGGATAGTCGGGTGGATAAGGCGATTAGCCATAAAAAAAACGGGTTTGGAATGGAATTGGCTGGCATTTCTGCTAGTGAGCCAGTTGAAGTTACCGTTGACAAAGCTCTTGAGCAAGAGTTGAAAAGTCGTGGATTCAATATCTCCAAAAATACCGAATTAAAAATCACTGCTGATGTTACTAAATTCTACAACGAATACCACATCAACCCGATTTATGCCAGCGCAGATGGTGATGTGAACATATCAATTTCAGTTTATTCAAAAGAAAGATTTGTTTATTCAAAAAATCTTTCTGGCTCAAACCACCTTGCGCCAGTATTTACAACTGGTGCAACTAAAGAAAATTTAGAAAAAGCCTTAGAAAAGGCTATGGCTGATTTATTCAACGATCCAGCATTTACTCTAGCCTTGACCTCTATCGCACCTGCACAAACCGCAGCAAACTAAATAGTACCGTACAAAACAAAAGCCCTAGACCGAAATCTAGGGCTTTTTTTAGCTGTTAAGTGACTTGTCACGAATATGTAGCAACTCTAACTGGCAAGCCTTTTCCAAATTTGGTTGCTCAGAAGCTTGTGCATACACAAATATCGCACTCACCAAATTGGATTTAATGTTTGCGGCTTGGGAATCTTTATACCCAAGCAATTCTAGCGCTTCTTTAAAATTGCACATCACTGAGTACCCATAGGCGCGTTATTTATCGGTTGCATAGGCGCAACCACTGGCGCGGCGCATTGCTCCGCTTGTATGCTTCCCACCGCATACCCCATCCCGCCTTGCGCAGTAGGCGTAGTGCATGATTTCAAGCGCTGGCGCATGGCATAGGTGCTGTTGTATTGAGCGTAACTATCTGGTCTCCATGTCGTGCCAGGGTCTTGCCCCATCGCCTTGCACTGGCTTACCGAGAATCCCAAGCCGCAATTACCTCGATACAGGCTGTCCTCACCAGTCATCCCGCCAGTTCCAGTTACAGGATTCACCATGTTATTTACCACCGAAGTCATTAAGCCTTGCTGTTGTTGTGAACTGGCTACGGTTGCCTGCACCCATCCATTGCCCGTTTGCCCGAAGAAACCTTGTTGTGCAGCGGTTAGGTCGCCCCCTGATATAACGGCATAAGCTATACCAACCGCAATAGCTGCATATAAAGCCGTCATCATCGGCAGCATTGCCAAGCCCACACCAAACGTAACCACAGCCAAAATCAGCGCAAAGAAAAACACAGTAAAGCTCGATTGCGAATCCACCCACTGGTACATCAAGTCCTCATTGGCAGGCATATTACCCCCCTTCCAGCGTTCAAACATCACCCCTGCTATGGCGACATGGGCTGGATCGTCACAAGACGTTGTGGTTACCCCTGCGGTTGAATTGGCACATATCTGCCCTGTCTCACCACCTACCCAACCTGCTTCCATCGCTTCCACATTTATTTAACGGTATCTGGGCATATATTTAGAACTTTCTTTCTGATTTTCAATGAATTTTTTTCGCGCTATCGAATCTATCGCTATCGCCGCAGAACTTGCCGCAGAACTTGCGCTTATTTTGCTTAAAAATTGCAAATCTGCTGCTTCTTTTTTTTGCTTTCGCTCTTTTTCGAGTCTCTCTTTTTCCTTTTTTATCAATGATTTAGCCTGCACAAATTCGCCATTTTTCGCTTTTTTAACGAATAAGGTTAGATTGTGATCGCGAAGCGAGCCACAATCTGAACCGTTTGTTGGACAAGCCCGGCATGGCTGGGGCGGGTGTTGCTTGAGCGCTTATGGAAATATCTTTTTGACTATGCTGGCATAACTGGACGCGTTACGCATCCCACCCGCCATTTCACGACCTTCACGTTGCCATTGCAGCAACTTATTCTATTCAACTCACCGTTTTTAGTCGGCTTTTCGGGCATGTTAACCCAATTTCAGCCTTCTTCAGGGCGAGCACGGCCATACCTGCCTAGTCTGGCAGGTGGGCGGTGTGGGCTGGTTTAGCGCATGGTCTCCCACCCTGTGTCATCTGCTCTGTGTTCCCGTTTTATAGATGGGGCTGATGTGGCTAGCGGTATCGCTTTGATACGTGTGCGCACTATCTTCATCACCCCACCGCAACATTGGCAACGTATCGCTGGTCTGGGTTGCGCTGGCGGCGGATTGTTCCGTCGCCATAGGTGGGTCAGCTGTAGCTGGGTGAGTAGTTTGCTATTGGGATGCAGGTAGCCAAAGTTGCGGGCGCGGCGGTAGCCTTTGGGCAGAATGTGTTGCAGTATCAGTCGCAGGAAGGCTACACCACTCAAGGTACGGGTTTCCATTTGTTTGGTTTGGCTGTTCCGGTAACGGAAGGTGACCTGACCATGCCGGTCGGAGAGGATGTCTTTCTCCTGTATCACCCCCCGATACAGATAGCGCCCAAGGTAGATCAGAGCGTGCTGTCCAGTGCCGACGGCTTTGCAATCCACCACCCAATCGGTCGGGTAATCGTTTGGCAGGGTGAGTCCTGCTTGTCTGATGCCTGCCAGTAATTTGGCACGAAATACTTTGGCCAGGGCTTTGTGGTTAAACAGGTAGTTGCCGTGTTTATGACGCATGCGTCGCTGTTTGGGGTTAAAGGCGACAGCGGGCATGACGAGATGCACATGGGGGTGATAGTCCAGTCGGCGGTTATGGGTATGCAGTACAGTCACCGCCCCTGCGCTGCCGCGCAGCTTGTTGTCGTTTTGGCTGAAGGTGTTGACTGTTTCCCACGCGCAGCGTGTGATCAAGTCATACATGACGCGCTGATGTTGCCAGGCCAGTGTGCGCAACTGGGCGGGCACGGTGAAGGTGAGCATGAAGTAGTTGGCGGGGATGGATTTGTGTAATTGCTGGTCTATCCAGCGCTGTGATTCGTGCGCCTGGCAATGCGGGCAATGCCGATGACCGCAGGAATGTGGCAGGTAGCTGGGTGTTTGACAATCATCACAGGCAAGTTGCATCCTCGGGCTCATCTGGCTACGGCAGGTTTGAAAGGCGGTTAAGGCAGCTTGCTGGCTGGGCAATAGGTGATGACCGTGTTGTGCAAGCAGTTTAGCTGCGTAGGTTGCTACGATGTGCGCCAGTCTGATCATTTGACTTTGCCCCAATGAATGTGGAATTTCTCCATTAATTGATTAAGGCGAGTGTGTGCGCTCTGATGGCGTTGTTCGGTGAGGTGGGTGTAGCGGATGGTGGTGAGGATGGACTGGTGTCCGAGTATCTGCTGAATTTCGAGTAAATCGATGCCAGCTTCTATCAGGTGGGTGGCATAGCTGTGGCGCAGGCTGTGTGGTGTAATTCTTTTTTTAAGCCACAGTCACGGGTCACTTGACCCAAGGTGGTCTGGATACCACCACGATCCAGCGGGGTGCGTGCCAAGTGCGATTTGGCAAGACCGCCGTGTCGATTAGGAAAGAGCAAGCTTGGGTTGCGATGGGTGAGCCAGAAACGGCGCAATACCTGCAAGGTGTTCTCTGATAACGGCACCAATCGATCACGGTTGCCTTTGGCGTTGCGTACTTGCACCCGCATCCGATCCGCATCGATATCCCCTACCTGCAAGCGTAAGCCTTCGCCTAATCGTAAGCCCAGGCTGTAGAGGGTGAAGAAGAATACGCGGTAGCTCAATACGCGGGTGGCCATGAAGATTTGTTGTGCCTGGGCGACGGTAATGATGTCGGGCAGGCTATATGACTTGGGTGGTTTAACCAGATCCGCACCTGGCCAGGGTTGGCTGAGTACATGGGCATAATAGAACTTCAGTCCATACAGATCATGTTTGAGCGTACTCCATGAATGGGTATCCAGGATGCGAACAAAATAGTCGGTTAATTGTGGCTTGGTGAGCGCGTCTATCTGGTCATTAAAATACACCGCTGCGCGCCGTACGCCGTGTGAATACAAGGCGATGGTTTTAGGCTGCATGCCTCTGAGCTTGAGGCAATTCAGCAGTCGCTGGTGATTGTGCTCGAAGTGCGCGGGGATGGGTGTGGGGGCTGTCAATGTCGTCTCCTCGTGGTACAGTAATCAAAATTCCATTGCTGGGGGAGACGAAATTATGCTGCGTAATTTGATGGTTCGGGAATATTTCTCCGCGATAGCGGCTTCGTTCAACTACCCCTGCCAGCCAGCTCATTGGATTTTTAATGCTTTTGTCAGCCATCCCAGCCACTAGTTCATCCACTACCTGCTGGGCTAAATCTGTCTGTAAACAAGAAGTTAGCTTAATAATTTGGCTTGAGTAGGGCTGAAGCTGATTTGAGAAATTACTACTACTCTCACTCTCCATATCCATAATCTGTGGGGAGTGGGTGTGGGTAGTAGTTGTATTTATGTTTGTATTTGTATTTGTATTTATATTTGTCTCACGTTCGTTTTCGGCTCTCTTGACGTCCATTTTTTTAACTTCTTTATGTTCGTTTTCGTCCCTCTTGCTCTCCAATTTCAGCCTTCTAGAAGTCTGAAAACAGCCGTCTGTTGAATCTATTGGGCTTGAGAGCCATTCCATGTATTTTTTGAGGTCAATCTTGTAATAATTTCGCTTTGGCAAGCCCATTTGCTTTTCCGCGAGCAGCCCTATGTCCCTTAATTTTTTTCTGATACAATTTTGCGAATGCTTCGTGATTCCGAGGCAATTTTCAAAGCTTTTGAGCCGCCGAAAAATTTTTTGATTTTCATCATCATTTTCTTCACTCGGCGAAATCGGATCAACCTGGTTAAGAAAAAACCAGCCATCTGCTTTTTCACAGACCGCCGATAAAAAAACACACTGCTGTAGAAATCCAGCCGCTTCAATTCCCCCTATTTTTTGTATCACAGCTAGGGGGATGGAAACATGCAAGCCATTGATTTTTTTAAAAATCTCGTACTCATTCATCTCACACCCCCATCCCAAACAGGTCGTTGCCTGCCGCCAAATCTTGGATTTGGGCCTTGTAAATTTGCTGCGCCCGTCGCATCGTGATATGAAGTTTGTCCGAGAATTCGCGGGTTGATGTAATTACACAAACAGGCAATTCTGGCCGTGGTTCTTCAACATATTCTTCTCTTTCATCCACCACATCAAAACCTTGCGATTCAAGCACAGCAAGGCTTTGAGCGTGACCTAGCGGGTCAACCGCGTGCCAAACGTTGTTGATTTTGCGGACGTTATAAATCTTCGAAAGCTCGGGCAGGGTTAATCTATGTTCTGCATACAGCACATAGATGTCAGACAAAATATCATCACTTGATGATAGGTTTAGTCTTATAATTTGATGGATAAATGGCGTGTTTTTAGCGTAAAAATCGCCGCAGATTTTTGGAAGGGCAGCTAAAATTTTTGAAGTGGAGGTGTTCATTTTGTTGCACCCCCATTTTTATTTTTTGGTGGGCGACCACGGCCTCGGGCTCGTTTTGCGGGCGCGATCTCCATCATTTTCATTTTTTCGACTTTGGAAGCTGGCTCTTTATCTGACCGCAAGCTGTTGTAATAATTGATTATTTCTTCAACTTTTACTACTCTCCGCCCACATTGGACGAGAGTTGGAAGAGGGAAAGTGCCAGCCGATATTTGGTTTCTAGCCGTTTTTGTATTGAACTCAAATACTGCGCAAGCTTTCGATAGTGGGACAGTCAATAAGCCCGCAAAATTATTTTTGATAAAATTTTCGATGAACATGCACCTACTCCTAATTTTTTGCTACAAATCCAAGCCGCAAAGCGGTATAAGTTATTGAATTTTAAGCAGAAAAATTAGGAGATTGCACCAAGCGTGGGGTCAGGGTGATTTGGACAGTGTGGCGGGTTGGTGCTGGGGGTGGAACGAGGCGTGAAGCGAAATGAGAAACATAATCAGCACTATCTTTGCTGATCGCCTTGCTGAAATTAGCCTGAGCCGCAAGTCTATTTTCTTCAAACTCGTGACTTTTCTCAATTTTAGCTACCTTGGCGGCGGGCACACCATCGTCTAATTGAATGTTGTTTTCTCTCAGCGCGAAACACCAAAGAGCCGAACAATACGCAAGAAAAATCGAACCAAAGATAGGTAAAAAATGAATCAGCAAAACCGCGCTGAAAGTCAGGACGAGCAGGAGGATCGGCATAATGTCGCCCCGCGTGTCTTTCTTTCCTTTGTTGATCAAATTAAGTCCCATTTGATAATTATAAATCACCATCAATAATTAATCAACATAATTTACAATTATTTTCAATTAAATCAATGTGTTGTAATAACCATTTATTATTGGGTGTCGCAACCCCTGCAAACAAACATGTTCAAGCAGCTTCAATATCTCAATTATTTTCTATACTTATTCCAGGGACACTTCGGGGACAATTGCGCGATTATGCAGAATGATATTAAATTATTTTCGGGGACAAAACGGGGACACTGCGTAGACAAAAGCGGTGTTTTTGGCTGCTTGACAAGATTTTATGAATGCTCTGAATTGCTTGCAACGTGATGATTTATAATTACTTTTGGCGGAGAGAGGGGGATTCGAACCCCCGTTGGGAATGACCCCAAACACGCTTTCCAGGCGTGCGACTTAAACCACTCATCCACCTCTCCGTAATTCTTAACCAGCATTGCACTAGTCAAGAAAGTGCGCAAGGATACCGTATTCACTTATTTTGAGCAAGATTTAATCAATTCGCACCCTAGCCGACTGTCTAATCAAGCCAAAAATTGGTATGATTAGCTATTCCTAATAATCATTCACGATGACTGCTCATGGCGCATGCTGAATTATCGCTGCTAGAACAACTATCAACCAATAGTGCTCATTATTCTGATCCATTGACTCGCCTGGATTGGCAGAGTCTGGATGCTAATCGTCCCTGGTTACCTGATGAGGCGGTTTCGTTGTTTGGTTTACCAGAATATGACGAATTATCTAACGCCCTAAAAGTTCGCTTATCACAGTACGAATTTACTGGTTTTATCCAGGCTGGCATTTGGCTGGAAGCCATATTCATAGAGCGTTTATCAAAAAACCTCAGACATACACAGTCAACACAAGAACTTGCTTATTATCTACACGAAATCCGTGAAGAATCGGGGCACAGTCTGATGTTCCTGAAACTGATGGAGAAGAGTGGCTTACGTCTGCCTGGCGTATGGCGGCATCGTCCTTTTGTAGCTGATTTTCTCGGTCGTCACACACCGTTGAATACCACATTATTCTGGCTGGCTGTAACTATAGGCGAAGAAGTGCCTGACCGCTTAAATCGCTATGTCCGTACTGAAGGAAAAGATAAAGTCGACAATGTCATCCGTCAAATGTGTACTTTGCACATTATCGATGAAGCGCGACACATTGCTCATGCACGCAGCGCGCTGGAAGCCAGCCTCAAGCATTGCAGTACACTGCAACGCAAATTACTGACACCGCTTATCAACTTGTTGATACAACAATTTGTCCGCACATTCTACTTACCAAGTGCGGATGTCTATGAACTTGCGGGTTTGAGCCACGGCAAGCAGTGGCGTGAAATGGCGCGCCGTAATCCTGCCCGACGCGCTTTTATTTTGAAATGCCTGAATCCGACGTTACATATGTTGCGTAGCCACGGCTTTGCTGTCCGCGACCCGCAACTCTAATTAAATCGCTTCGTCGCCCTGCTCGCCAGTACGTATACGTACCACTTGCTCGACGTTAGTCACAAAAATCTTGCCGTCGCCTATCTTGCCTGTACGTGCTGCAGTGACTATGGTTTCAATTGCCAATTCAACCAGATTATCTGCAACCACCAATTCTATTTTCACCTTAGGCAAGAAATCAACTACATACTCTGCACCACGATAAAGTTCGGTGTGTCCCTTTTGCCGACCGAAGCCTTTAACTTCAGTCACGGTCAAGCCTGTTACACCCACACCAGATAGCGCTTCGCGAACTTCATCCAGCTTGAATGGCTTAATTATTGCATCTATTTTTTTCATTTCATCATCCTGTCAGGGTTAAAACGATTGGTAATGGGGTAACGTCTGTCTTTGCCAAATGCTCGCGAGGTAATGCGGGTTCCCACTGCCGCTTGCCTGCGTTTATATTCGCTACGATCTATCATACGTACAACACGTATCACATCATTTGCATCCAGACCTGCAGCAATCATATCGGCTATACTATCATCCTGCTCAACATATCGTTCTATTATGGTATCGAGTATTGCATATTCAGGCAATGAATCCTGATCAGTTTGATCTGGGCGCAATTCGGCTGACGGTGGTCTATCTATAATCCGTTGCGGAATAATCGGACTGATTTGATTACGATATTCTGATAACTGATAGACCAAGGTTTTGGGTACATCACGCAGAACAGCAAATCCCCCGGCCATATCACCATATAACGTAGCATAACCTACTGCCATTTCAGATTTATTCCCCGTCGTAATCACCAGCTTACCAAACTTATTCGACAACGCCATCAACAGTGTTCCACGCACACGTGCTTGCAGATTTTCTTCTGTCAAATCAAATGGCTTACCAGCAAAACTCGCTTTCAAACTTTCCAAAAACTGCTGATAAACAGGATTAATGGCTAGCTCTGAGTATTCCACACCCAACCCCGCAACCATCTCGCGGGAATCGGTCACACTGATATCCGCAGTGAACTCGGAAGGCATCATCACGGCATGTATTTTATCCACACCCAATGCATCGACGGCTATTGCCAAGGTCAATGCCGAATCTATACCACCCGACAATCCTAACAATACCCCAGGAAAACCATTCTTACGCACATAATCCCGCAAACCTAATACCAATGCCTGATAAACACTAGCGTGCATGGATAATTCCGGTGCAATCGTTGAAGCAGTTGGCGAGACACCATCTAGCATCACATAGTACACGTCCTCAACCATGGCTGGGCATTGCTGGGTTAACTTACCATTAGCATCCATCGCAAATGAACCACCATCAAACACCAACTCATCTTGCCCACCTACCAAATTGCAATACAGCACAGCAAAGTTGTTTTCAGCGATACGCTCACGCACTACCGCATGACGTTCGCTTAATTTATCAATATGAAATGGCGAGGCATTCAACACCAGCAGCACTTCTGCCCCTGCGTCCGCCGCGCAATAAGGCGCGGCATCATGCCAGACATCAGCACAAATATTGACGCCAAACTTCACCCCACCCTGCTCAAATACACAGGCGTCGGTTCCAGCAGTAAAATACCGCACCTCATCAAAAACGGTGTGATTAGGTAAGCTTTGTTTGCGATAAGTGGCGATAACCTTGCCATCACGAATAACGCTCGCCGCGTTATAAAGATGCCCATCAGCTTCCGCCGGATGTCCAACAACTAACGTAATCCCTTTCGTGGCACACTTTAACTCAACTAATGCCGCATCAATTTGAAGATGAAAATCTTCACGAAACAATAAATCCTCAGGTGGATATCCAGACAGCGCCAGTTCTGGCGTGAGCACCATATCCGCCCGTTCGAGTTTAGCCTCAGTAAGCGCATCAATTATCTTCGCAGTGTTGCCTGCTATATCACCTACACAGGCATTGAACTGAGCGAGCGCAATTTTCATCGCTGCATCGCTTTTTGCACCGCTATTCCCATCTCCGCAGGCGATGCAGCAACTGATACACCAGCATCACTCAGTGCACGAATTTTCGCCTCCGCCGTACCACTACCACCCGCGATAATTGCACCAGCATGCCCCATGCGTTTACCCTTGGGTGCAGTTTGACCGGCAATGTAAGCTGCAACTGGCTTAGTCACATGATGCTTAATATAGTCAGCGGCTTCTTCTTCACGCGTACCACCAATCTCGCCAACCATGATAATCGCTTCAGTTTCGCTATCCGCTTCAAACAATGCCAGGCAATCTATAAAATCCAGACCTTTAATCGGATCACCGCCGATACCTACACAGGTGGTTTGTCCTAAACCTAATTGCGTAGTTTGATGCACCGCCTCGTAAGTCAACGTACCTGAACGCGAAACGATCCCGATTTTTCCACGTTGGTGGATAAAGCCAGGCATGATGCCAATTTTGCAAGCATCAGGCGTAATAATGCCCGGACAATTTGGCCCGATTAAACGCGCGCCATTGGCACGCAATGCGGCTTTAACATTAAGCATATCCAAGACTGGAATGCCTTCGGTAATACAAACAATCAGCGCGATGCCCGCATCAGCGGCTTCCATAATAGAATCAGCAGCATAATTGGCTGGTACATAAATCACACTGGCATCTGCACCAGTTTCACGTACCGCATCACGTACGGTATTGAATACAGGTAAACCTAAATGAATTTGTCCACCTTTACTCGGCGTCACCCCACCCACCATTTGGGTGCCATAAGCAATGGCTTGTTCAGAATGGAAGCTACCTTGTTTACCGGTAAAGCCCTGGCAAATAACTTTAGTATTTTTATCGATCAGGATACTCATGCAGACACTCCTTGCACGGCGGCCACGGCACGCTGCGCGGCATCAGTCAAATTGTCAGCAGTAATAATATCCAGGCCACTTTCCAGTAATTTTTGTTTACCCAACGCCACATTTGTACCTTCTAAACGTACGATGACAGGGACACTTACGCCCACTTCCTTCACCGCAGTAATAATGCCATCAGCGATAATATCGCAGCGCATAATGCCACCGAAAATATTCACCAGAACAGCTTTAACCTGACTATCCGACAAAATAATTTTGAACGCGCGCGCCACTGTTTCTGCTGTTGCACCACCGCCTACATCCAGGAAATTCGCAGGTGCACCGCCATGCAATTTAATCAGGTCCATAGTCGCCATTGCCAAACCTGCGCCATTGACCATGCAGCCAATATTGCCGTTAAGCGCGATGTAATTCAGACCCGCTGCCTGCGCGGCAACTTCTTTGCTGTCAATTTGCGTTGTGTCTGCCATATCAGCAAACTTTTTTTGGCGAGCCAGCGCATTGTCGTCTATCGCCATTTTGCAATCCAGCGCCACCATACGGCCATCTTCAGTGATGACAAGTGGATTAATCTCCAACAAGCTCAGATCAGACTCAATAAACAGCTTATACAAAGCCCTCAACATGCGCGTCAAATCACCAACATGCGCACCTGACAAACCCAAGCCAAAAGCTAAATTACGACATTGAAAATCCTGCAGTCCCAATATAGGATCACAATATTCACGCAAAATTTGTTCAGGATGCGTCTGCGCAACCTCTTCAATTTCCATCCCACCCGCACTGGATGCCACTACTGCGACGCGTTCTGTCTCTCTATCAACCAGCACACTCAAATATAACTCACGTGCAATTGACAACGTTTCTTCCACTAACAAACGTCCTACTAGCTGCCCTTCAGGTGCATTTTGATAAGTCACCAATTGTGAACCCAACAATGCCGCTGCTGCAGCACGCAAATCATCCAATGAACGCACTAAACGCACACCACCAGCCTTACCACGGCCACCTGCATGTATCTGTGCTTTGACCACCCATGCTTCACCGCCCAGATAGCCTGTCGCTGCTAGTTCAGCATGAGTAGCATCTTCAACCACAATACCTCGTGGCGTGTTAATACTAAATTCGCGTAATAATTGTTTTGCTTGGTATTCGTGTAAATTCATTTCTATCGTTTCTTATAAATACGGGGATGTAATTAAGGTAGTTGCAGTGTAAAAACCGCACCGCGCGGGTGTTCATTATTATGCAATAATAATTGACCCTTACGGTCTTTATTTACATGCAACTGAGCGATCGCATTGGCAAGATACAAACCTAATCCCTGACTGGTTTGCATAATTGAAGCAACGGGATCTTTCAGCAAACTGTCTGAGTAACCTTCACCATCATCAGTGACTTCCAGCACCAGCATTTGATCAGCTTCATACGCACTGATTTTGATTTCATGACGCGCAAAACGTAACGAATTATGTATCGCATTCATCATCGCCATTTCCACCAGATCGCGATCAAAAAACCAATAACTTGGTGCCTGATCAACGTCTTTGACTATATTTATTTTGTCACCCGCCAACACTTGTGCATTACGCACAAACTCATCAACAAAATCAGCAGGTGAATAATCCGCGATATTAGGGCGCAAGCGCTCAGATTCCAGATTAAACAGCAATATCATGCGTTCCATGCAGTCATTCACACGATGACAGAGCAGACGGGAATCAGTAATTGCGGCTTCAGTTGATTGCACCTCATCCAACTTAAATACCAACAACGCCATTAAATTTTTCACTTCGTGCACATTGAGCGCGATGATGGTTTTAACATCAATATCAGCAGTTTCGATTAAGCTCATGTTATTTTTACTCCGAATTTTAAGCTGACATCTTTCATCAATGCATTGATTTTTTTATATTTCTCAAGATTTCCATACTTGGCCTCATGCTCACGTAAAAAATGACGCGCCAGATCCATGTTTTCTTCATTCCAGCCATTTCTGTCACTATCTACAATCATGGCGTGTGTTGCATTCAGTGCAACCTGCACATTCTGTGGCATCCGTTTGGCAGCACTCACCAGCAATGCTATCGCACCAGCCAAATCGCCTTT
Organism: Sulfuriferula nivalis; assembly: GCF_009937995.1. Classification (NCBI taxonomy): domain Bacteria; kingdom Pseudomonadati; phylum Pseudomonadota; class Betaproteobacteria; order Nitrosomonadales; family Sulfuricellaceae; genus Sulfuriferula; species Sulfuriferula nivalis. The sequence goes on along the minus strand of NZ_AP021881.1, from coordinate 1,048,565 downwards.
TTTCGCTAACAACACACCTTCGTTATTAAGTTTAATCACATCGCGAACGCTGTTATCAACCAGACTACCCACTTCATCAGCACGCCCTACTTTCTCCAACATCTGACGCACCATGCTTTGTACTTTTTCATCATCGTAAAAGTTACTGACCATATCTTTTACTAAAGCGCGGCCTTCCTCAACTTTGTCATTCAGGAAACAGCTTTTTGCCAAATCCAGTTTTGACGCATCTGGAATTGCGATACCGGTTTTTTCTTGTACATCCAACGCTTTTTGCAAAGCCAACTTGGCAGCAGCTTCATTTTTAGCACTATGATGAATCAAACTCTCCATCACTGATGTCGCCATTTCTAATTCAGGTGTCTTATCAAATGATTTCTTTGCATCGGTCACCAGAGACAACGCTTTATCATGCTGACCTTCATCCAGATGCACTCTGGATAAACTAATAAAATCGCTGGGTGAACGGAAAAAAGAAAAACGTCCTTTATCAACAACAATGCCAAATGCACGCTTAGCCTTGGTTAAATCGCCATTACGGTACGCAATTTCACCCACACGTGTCTGGCGCGACAAGGTTTCTGGTGAAATTTCGACGGCCTTTTCCAATATGGTTTGCGCTAATTCAGCATTGCCTTTGGCCTCATACTCCTTAGCCAACAAGTCATAGGCCTCAAGATATTGCGGGTTGTCCTCAATTGCCAACTCCAATGTCTCAATTGCTTCATCATCCAGGCCAGCCATACTCAGAGTCTTGGCCAAACCTATACGCGCCCAAGGAATCGCACGCGCAGCAATCACTTGTTCATACAAGACACGCGCCTCTTCATGCCTGTCGAGCGAAATCAGCAATTCGCCTTTCATGCGTATCAGATCTATGGTGAATTTACTTTTTAATGCCAGCAACCGATCACATTCAAGGATAGCTTCTACTGCATTACCCTTTTCCAGCAATTCATAAATGACAGCAAAAGTTTCTTTTTTCTCAAACACACGTTCTAACCGCAAGCGCATGGTTTCTGCAGTAAACGGCTTGAGCAAATAATCATCTGGCGCCAGTTCTGCGCAGGATACGACCTTTTCATAACCACGCTCTGCGGTCACCATCAGAAAGGCCACACTAGGCGCAATCAGACCACCGCGACGCAATTGCTCTAGTATTTGTTGCCCATCACTGCCTTCACCTAGGCAATAATCACATACGATAATGTCGAATGAACGCTGCCGTATTCTGAAAACAGCTTCGTTACCAGAGTTCGAAGTCTCACATTTGCTAATGCCGAAATTACTCAGCGTATTCTTCAACGAAGAACACATAGCTGGACTATCATCGATAATCAATACACGTTTTTTGCTGAAATCCATCATATCGCAACTGGCGCCTTAATCGCAGGATAAGGATCATAGTCAACCAGCTCAAAATCTTCGAAGGTGAATGCAAACAAATCTTTAACTGCTGGATTCAAACGCATGGTCGGTAATGCACGCGGTGTTCGGCTCAATTGTTCTTGAGTCTGCTCAAGATGATTGCTATACAAATGCGCATCACCTAGCGTATGAACAAAATCGCCTACTTGCAATCCTGTCACCTGCGCCACCATCATGGTTAACAGTGCATAACTGGCAATATTAAATGGCACGCCAAGGAATATATCGGCGCTGCGTTGATAAAGCTGACAGCTCAACTTGCCGTCCGCCACATAAAACTGGAAAAAAGCATGACAAGGCGCCAATGCCATCTGATCCAGCTCCGCCACATTCCATGCAGAAACGATAATACGACGCGAATCGGGGTTGTTTTTCAGGTCATGTATGACGCGTGCGATTTGATCGATATGCCCGCCATCTGGTGTCGGCCAGCTACGCCACTGCTTTCCGTATACCGGACCTAACTCACCATTTTCATCCGCCCACTCATCCCAAATACTCACACCGTTGGCTTTAAGATAGGCAATATTAGTTTCGCCTTTAAGAAACCACAGCAACTCGTGAATGATAGACCGCAGATGGCATTTTTTAGTTGTCACCAAAGGAAAGCCCTGACTTAAATCAAAACGCATTTGATGACCAAATACAGACACTGTCCCCGTCCCTGTACGATCAGATTTTTTCACCCCATGCTCTGCAACATGCCGCATTAAATCCAAATATTGACGCATAGTTATCCTTAATTATTTTGCAACCCCAAATGCCGTTTCATCGTATCCCCTATTCCCAATGCCATTTGCAACCAGCGTTGCGCCAGTTCAGGTGGCAGATACGTTAACAACGTCTCCTCAAATATACGTAACCAAGTGTCAAAAGCCGCTCCATGCAGATTCAGCGCCTGATGTTTGCCGAGCATATCAAATGGGCGCGGGCCATCTACTTTACCGCCCATTACCGTCCACCAGTAATCCGCAATCAATGACTCATGTGATGCGAAATCTCCCATATTTGCAAAAAACGGACGCATCATTTCATTCGCCTGCAATCGCCCATAAAAATCATGCACCACACGCTCCACATTATCGCGACCTATCTTATCGCATAACGGCTCAAGTTTGCGCCGTGGAGTAGGTTCGCCAATCTGCATCTATAAATCCTTGTAATGGTTGATATTGTTGTTTGTAAGCCATTTTACGACTATCTGCGACCCAATAACCTAAATAGAGGTAAGGTACACCCAATTGATGCGCCAAATCAATCTGCCAAAGCACGTTATACACACCCAGACTACGCTTGGATAAATCCGGATTAAAGAACGTATACACCGCAGATAATCCATCTGCCACCCTGTCTATCAAGCTCACCATCTGCACCTTGTCATTCTCGCGGAAAACCAGCAAATAACTCTCGACCTGGCTGGCGACTAAAAAGTGAGTATATTGATCTTTATCATCATGATCCATGCCCCCACCAGCATGACGCTCTGCCTGGTAACGCTGATATAGGGCGAAATGCTCAGGGTCATAATGCGGCGACTCTATGCTCACCGTCATCCCTGCATTTGCTTTCAACACACGACGCTGAGTGCGATTGGGTGCAAATTCATCGACAACTACACGCACAGGCACGCATGCACTACACTCACCACACTGCGGCCGGTAGGTATAAAACCCACTGCGTCTGAAACCATTACGGATTAATTCACTATAAACCAGTGTATCCACTAAGTGTGCAGGAGTCGCAACTTGTGAGCGTGCGGTCAGATTAGGTATATAACTGCACGGATATGGCGATGTAATATAAAACTGCAGCTGTATCGGAATTTCATGTAAATGCGTCATCACATCTCCGCGGAACCCCAAGGGGCATTAGGCACATCTACATTATGCTGCAAAATCTGCATAAAATCAGCCCTGGGTATCTCACGCGCGCCAAAACGAGCCAAATGTGCCGTATTCATCTGACAATCAATCACCTGAAACCCCCATTGCTGTAATTTTTTTACTAAATGCACAAACGCGATTTTAGATGCATCATCTACCTTGGCGAACATAGATTCGCCATAGAATACTCGACCTAATGCAACACCATACAAACCACCGACTAATTCCCCGTTTTGCCAGTTTTCTATACTGTGAGCACAGCCTAACTGATGCAATGACGTATAGGCAGCCACCATTTCGGGACTAATCCAGCTGCCATCCTGACCATGACGCGGCTGACTGCACGCCTGCATTACTGACGCAAATGCAGTATCAATACGTATTTCATAGCCGCCCTTACGCATCACCCGTACTAATGATTTTGGCACATGCAATTCTTGCGGAAACAACACCATGCGCGGATCAGGACTCCACCACAATATTGGCTGCCCCTCATTAAACCAAGGGAAAATTCCACGCTGATAAGCCGTTAACAGCCAATCCGCGCGCAACTCTCCACCCGCGGCCAGCAAACCATTGGGCTCCTGTAAAGCCAGGTTGACAGGCGGAAAATCAGTCCAAGAAGATAGCCAGGGTAACATTTTTAAAATTTATAAAAAAAATTGTTGACACATGTAAATATAAAAAGATATATTTATCCACATAACTTAATTAAAGGAGTTTACCATGAACATATTCACAACATTATTCCACTCAACCGTAGGCTTGATGAGCGCATTTACTGTAGCTTTTGCATTGGGCATGATGATCTGGTTTACATGGTTCTTTATCAAAAAATCCTACGGCCACGAATAAACCTATCGGCTTTATTGGTTATTTAGCCGATAAAGCCGTTAAATCTTGCAACACCGATTTAGCATGCTGTTGCGCATCTACAGAAACGTAAACCTTAGCAATTTTTCCTGATGGATTAATAATAAAGGTGTTACGTTTAGCAAACTTGATCACTAACAGGTTAGTGATAGAGCCATAACTGTCCGCCACGACGCCACCCCGATCGGCCAGCAATGGAAATGCCAGATGATGCTTCTTTGCAAACTCGGCATGGCTATCTGTATCGTCCACACTCACACCCAGCACAACCGCACCGAGTTGATGTAGCTGAAAAGCATCATCACGAAACTGGCACGCCTCGGTTGTACAATGCGGCGTATCGTCCTTAGGGTAAAAATACAACACCACCCATTGGCCACGATAATCAGACAAGTGCTGCACCTTGCCCGATTGGTCAGGCAAAGCAAAATCAGGTGCGTCCTGCCCAATTTTAGGCAAATCAGCAGCCTGACTAGTGCGCAGCCATAACATGGCAAGCACTATCCCTACCAATATAATTATCAGTTTCATATACAGTATTCCACAAATCAAAATTCTAAAATCACGCTATTCAAGGTAAAATGCGCGCTTGCCTTCGTAGCTCAGTGGATAGAGCATCCCCCTCCTAAGTGGACACAAGGGACACAGATTTTACATGTTTTTCAATAAAATCAATCATTTAAATCCACTCAAATCCGTTCAAATCCCCTCTAATCCGGTATAGAATTGTCCCAAATTTGTCCCATTTTTCATACTCATATAGTAAGTTATTAGTGGGTAATTGTGATGGGATTTTTGAAAAGAAGAATGATGTGCGTTTTGGTGCCGCCACCAGGAGTCGAACCTGGAGCTAAGGTTTAGGAAACCCTTGTTTTATCCATTAAACTATGGCGACACAGCCTTCTATACTACCATTTTTTAAAATCTGAGCCAATCTAGATAGTCAAAACGTTAAATTGCATTCCGAATTGAGCCACTTTGGCTAAATATTTTCATCAAATATTGCCCGCTTCAAGAACTTCAACCCATCGTGCCACATGAGCAATTATCAAATTAGGTGGGTCAAGCTAAAATGCAAAAATGGGAAAATCTGTGGTGCACAGTTAACATCATCGTGTATTTCGTCGGAAACATTCCACTATTAGAATTGCAAATAAACATTTGATTAACATTCAACAAACACAGGTAGTCAATTTTGGGTAAGTATCAACGCATTTAAGTTCATGAAGAGGGTATTTGAACCATAGACGACGTGTGCTTACACCTGACTTCATCAACCAGTGCTATCAGAACGTTATAAGGATTTTTACGTAATCCGCACTCCCATACGACTATAACCCGCCACCCTGACTTTATAAGCGTTTCAATATTATGTTGATCACGTAAAACATTCCGATCAAATTTTTTCTGCCATATTTCAAAATTACTCTTTGGTGAATAGGCAAGTTTACAGCCTGGATGTCGGTGCCAGAAACAGCCATTAACGAATATCACTGTGCGATAGCGCGGTAAAACAAGATCAGGACACCTAGGCAGGGTATAATCATGCAGCCGATAACGTAAACCTGCCCTATGAAGGAATCGTCGCACTACCATTTCCGGCGCAGTATCTTTACTTTTAATTCCAGCCATCATGCGAGATCGTGTTTTACTATCGACTATATCGGTCATTCCTGGTATCCTGGCCACTCTCTAATTAAAGTTAATATAGCAGCATATGTCCCAAGACGAACCTATCCCCATAGTTGATCTTTTCGCTGGCCCCGGCGGTCTGGGAGAGGGCTTTTCAGCTCTTGATAATGGCAACGCATTCAAAATATTAGTTTCAGCGGAAATGGAGACGTCAGCGCATCAAACTCTGAAACTGCGATCTTTCTTCCGAATTTTGAAAACGCAAGACAGCTCATCACTGGAAAGTTACTATCGGTTCTGTAATGGTGAATCGGATACAGAATATGATGACAAATCCTTGCCTGCATGGGAAGAAGCCAATAAAGAGGCACGTCGTATCACTTTGGGGACAACCACAGGCAATCTTGAACTCGACACGATACTAGATAAGGAAAAAATTAACGCCTCAAAGCCATGGATATTGATTGGCGGACCACCCTGTCAGGCTTATTCACTGGTAGGACGTTCAAGGAACAGAGGAAAGACCGATTATTGTCCAGAACAGGATCATCGACATTATCTTTACCGCGAGTATCTTCGAATTATTCAGGAATATCAGCCTGCCGTTTTTGTGATGGAGAATGTCAAAGGTATTCTGTCATCTACAATTGATGGCCAGAAAATCTTTAATACCATATTGCGAGACCTTTCTGACCCTAACTTAGCGCTCGGAAAGTCACTAGGCCGAAGCTACAAAATTCACTCTCTGGCTGTTCCTACTTACTTTGAAAAAGGTATGGATCCACAAGATATCAACGCACATGATTTCATCATTCGCACTGAAGAATTTGGCATTCCGCAGGCCCGTCATAGAGTCATTCTTATTGGCATCCGGGAAGATATAAATGTCAATCCCAAGCTTTTAGATAAAGTTTCAGAATTCACTGTTCAGGATGTGATAGGAAAACTCCCCCGCTTACGCAGCCGTTTGAGCAAAGGGGGTGACAATGCCGAAAAATGGACGACAACAGTTAAACAGCATTTGCAAGAACTTCATGCAGAAGCCTCAAAAAGAAAAGAATTGCATGAATTAACAGCCGTTCTGGATAGGCTGAAACATGCAATAGATTCTGATCTTGATTTTGGAGCCTTAAGGTTAGATATTGAAAATCAACCGGCGATACTCAACTCAAAACTAGATGAGTGGTACCGTGATAACAATCTGAAAGTTATACTGAATCATGAATCCAGAGGACATATGTCTAGTGACTTAAGACGTTATATTTATGCAGCCGCATATGCCGAAGCCTATGGACTTTCCCCGAAGGGGCATCAACAATTTGATCTGGAAGGACTACGACCAAACCATAACAACTGGGAAAGCGGGAAATTTTCTGACCGTTTCAGGGTGCAACTCAAAGGACGACCATCCACAACCGTAACCAGTCACATTTCGAAAGATGGGCATTACTTTATCCATCCAGACCCTGCACAGTGTCGTAGCTTGACAGTGCGGGAAGCTGCACGCCTACAGACCTTCCCGGACAACTATTTTTTCCAGGGAAACCGAACACAACAATTTCACCAAGTTGGAAATGCCGTACCACCTTTGCTTGCAAATAAAATTGCGAAAATAGTCTTCCATTTACTCGGAAATTGAAATGTTTCCGGGACAAGTAGAGTGCGTAACAAGAACTAGCCATTTCTCCTCTAGGTCTGCAATTGACATGTCACACCCATTGTCGCTAACAATAATCTTGGATTTTGAACTACTCTCGAGATCCAGAATGGCTTTGACTTCGTTTGCGTCAGCATCGTAACTATTCTTACTTTAGCGTCCTGCATGTTGAAAGCAAATAAATCTGTTTTAAAGAGTATTTTTTAACTTACTAAGTGCCATAATTGCCGAGTGTCAATTATGGCAGAACCATATCCTCATACAACACTCGTATCTCCATCAATCTAACGCTCTGCTTCTCGTTTGGCAGCTTTTTGGGTATTGCAGATGCAACGTCCAAAATCACGAGATCCGAAGGCTTGATTTCCGGATTATTATCCGCCCACTGATGAATTTTGGCCCAATATGCAGCACCTGCATTGACCACAGCAATTTGGGCTTCAGCACCACTGATCACCTTTTGTTCACGCCGCGCATCACGAACATCTGCCTGCTCTTCATCCCGTGCCCTTAGTAGTTGCATAAATGATGACGACAGGTTGTAAGGCAGATTGATAACCTGATCCCAGCAAGGCTTGCGTTTACACCATTCCGTGACGTTAATTACGTTATTCATGGCGGCTCCACTAATAATTTCGTCTTGGGCTAGATGACAGCACTCCAGAATAGTTTCTTCAAATACATCCGGCAAAGACTGTTCTCGCCAAATACGTTGGACATCCACTTCAAATCCTGCATCACGTATCTTATGCATAAGAAATGCTAACCCATAAGTCACGACTTGGGCACGGTAACCCTGTGCATACCAAGGCGCTCTTAGCACCAACAATTCAGCATTGCGGAAGATGATAGCTTCAGTGATCGCTCGTCGAAACCAAAGCTCATTAAAATCATGCTCGTGATGCTCCCACAATCCACTTACATGATTGGCAAATTTTGCAAAATTCTTCTGGGCACCAAGACTAACCTCATGAGGCAGCTCCAAGAAGGTCTGTACATATTTGGCAAGATCAGTCTTCGATATCACCTGATCTTTTGGATTACGTGCTTGGAACTCCCGCTTTTTTGAAGGTGAAAGGTATGCCGTAGCATTGGCATATTGTCCCTTTGCACGCTCATAAAACCAATGAGTAAGGATCTGGGAACCCTGCTTTGCTGGTGCGGAAAGTCGTCGGGATATGTTTTCAATAACAACATGAAAAGGATGGTTCGAAAAGAAATCAGAATCGCTAATTTTGTTCTGACTATTTGCATACCTTGATATTTTTGGCACGATCTCTGATGCCAGCTCTGGCTTGACAACCGAAAGTTTCATCTGCACATATACATCTTTGACTGAAGCACCTTTGTCTTTTTTAAGGACGTTAAAAATTGACGCTGTAGTCTGCCCACCGTTTACTATTTGCAAATTTTTTAAAGAGACTACATATGTGACACGATTTAATCGTTCTTCAACGATTTCCTCTGCTGTTGCCGATATTCCGTTGTTGTATGGAAAAAATCGTCGGGGTTCTTCAAGTATTGTTTTTCGAATTCCCTTGTTTATTTTTCCGCGTACTTGTAAAAAAGTTCGGACATTCTGTTCGAGAAGTCGCCCACCATATATATCGTATAGCTGGGCGAGCCAACTCCCAGGTATCACTGCCATATAGGACTTTATATCTCCCTCACCATCATCTGCTGGAAGACAAACAAGCTTGCTGCCAAACATTTCCTTAAAATCAACTAAAATAGGCTCAGGCTCACCTGTACCTATCGTTCTTGCAAGACGATCCAGATCCCATACGCGATATGACCATTCCCGCTGCTGTTCTGTTTTCGGGGGTAAGTCTTTGACACTGGTTGTAAGGCTGGCATTGGTAAGCAGATAAAAGCGCACTCGTTTGATCTGATCAGCTTGGTCAAGAATCGTCCGAGCCAGCGCAAAAGCAGGGTGAGCTACTTCCATTTGTTCGACAAAACTGGCTGTACATGATTTTTCGAAAAATGTTTCTGCCTTTTTGAAAATCTGCCCCATTTCTGCTTTGGTCATTTTTTCCGCTACATCACCTCGGCGGCAATCAACAACAAAAAGCTCCAACAGCGCTTCATCCCACTTCAGCGCGTAGCCATCTACACGCATACCTCGATGAATAAATTTGCAGGGCACAAACTCATCAATCGAACCTGAATCAACCAGATACTCAGTAACAACCTCGGCAAACGCTTCATCCGTGAAATTTTCAGTAGAGTCAGCTCGAAGAATAATGTCTTGCTGCAGATCCGTGAAAAATGTATCAATGTCCATTTGTTGCACCTAGAGATACCCAATCTGGGATGGCTTTGTAAGGAATACACGCTGATAGCTCGATGGCATATTTGACACGACACACACCGGGAATTACTGCATTTTTAGTGATGCGTGGAAAGTCATCACCAACCAGATACGATTCTGGGGCAGATACAGTAAAGAATTTACGCTCGTATTCGGGGTGATCTATGTATCCGACCTCCATGAGCCGATCTTCAAAAATATCTAATGTATCCGCTGTATTAAACAAAGTGCGTAACTGTGAAACCAAAAATGATAGTGATTGTGCATCAGACGATTCTGCAGAAGACTCTCCGATTGTGTATGCAACCAGAAACAGTTCACCAGCTTCATGCCACAACTGTTCCGCCGAAGAAATCATCAGCACAGGGGCTGAACCTGCGGTATGACTTTTTATTTCAAAGAGCGTAGTACCAACTGCAAAGTCTTGTGGATCACCAGCTGGACCATGCCAATACGCAATAGCAGACTGACTAAACCTTGGGATTAATTCGCATGCAAGAAATTTTAATTCGCAAAAAAGCCCTCTAATTTGCTCATCGCTTAATAGCCGATCATTGCCCTTACCAAGAAACCTCTGCCATCTTTCAAGTTGTTCAATTATGCGAATAAGTACCTCGCTACCAGGCTGTGCTCCACGTGTTCTCTCAATGAGACTCCAGCATAATGTAGCAAATATTTCGAGATCACTATGTTGGGTAAGCCTGAGGATCAGGCTATCTGGCTTGAGTTCAATATTCACTCCACGCAAACTTGGGAGCTTAAGATCAGTTACGAGATTAATAGACTTATAAATGAGGAGCCTGTGACCTTGCACATCGCGGCCCCAGAAAAAATCATGAGGATGAGTAGCATCAGCCCTTCGCGCATGAAGCGTTCCCGGCAGCGTATCGGGATCGATGTCACTCCAAGGATCAGCTCTGGACATCACTGTCATCCTCCGAATCATCATTTTGATCCTCGAATTGCTCTTTCCACCAAACAGTATTAACCAGGTATTCCACTAACTTACCATTACCCTTACCTATTTCTCCTGGGAAGCTTATACCCCAGGCGCATGCTTTATCAACAAGGCGAATGTCACTTTTCGCCTTGTTAAGGCCAAGATCCAGAACGTGTATCATCAATAAAGGCTTCGACCGAAAAACTCTGTAAGCATAATCCGGAACATTGTCCTTTCCCTCTGCGGAGAGCTTTGCCTCTTTAATCTGATCTGCCGACAACCCAGCCTTTTCAGCCCCCCTGGAAGCAACTCGCGACTTGGTTCCGCTGACTACATAAAAGTCACCTTTATCGAGACAACCACGTTGCTGCGGCCGGATTTTGATTGGTCCAACATCTACATCGTTTCCCTCATTCAGACTGTAGAAACAAACATCCCACAAACCAAGTCGTTCAGGGTCATTCTGTATAAAACTGATCACCGGGTGCTGCCTGGCGATGTCGAGCTCACTGTCAAAAAATTCAAATTGAGATAAAAACGAGCACACCACTTCTGCACTGACATCTCTCCATATATAACCTAAACCTGATTCCTTGGTTCTGTTTTTACCATAAACACTCTCGAGCTCGCCTGACAGATTTACTACAGCTTTGAAATTATTTTCCAATGATTTTTTAGAGGACTTAATACGTACTGTCTCTATCAGTCGTCCATTGAGTGTCACAGAATGTGTTACTTTTTTACCTGTTCGCATTTTATTACGAGCCGTTACAATCAGTGAGTCTGGATGTGTTCGTACTTTCAAACCAAATTCTTCAGGACTTCTATTCATTTTTTCCATCATACGAAACTCAACTCTCAACTCGTCAAGCGCAGATGAAATATGGGCATACCAGCTCTCAGCTTCTTCAGTCATATAAAGACTGCACAAATCCAGATATCCATCTCTGTAGCCAAACCATCGCCCCATTTGAAGCAATGTGTCATACATAATTGAATTTCTAATGAAATAACTGATTGTCAGGCCTTCGAGGGTAAAGCCACGAGACAAACTTAATCCACCAACAGCTATGACGTGCAGCCCATTTTCTTTATAGTTTTTATAGTCAAGGCGATCTGGTGATTTATTGTTAATGGTTTTGACAACAATTGTACTGACTGCCTGATTCAGGTTCCGCCTAACCTGCTCCCAAGACTCACCATTTACAATCTCCATCCCGTTCCATGTTTCATACAGCGAACGCATACCAGGATCTTTTAAAGCCTCCTTCTCTGGGAGTGACGAATGCAACTTAACAGAATTAAGTAACTCCTCAACATAGTGACTTATTAAAGATGTAACCTGATTTTGCACTTTATTAAATCGCGAGACGTTTACCAGCATAGATGAGTGATCCTGGCCACGTCCTCGTTGAATACGTACAGCTCTGGCCAGTATGAAACGCCTGACCGCTTCCATTAAACTTGGAGGAAGCGCTCCAACTGGGTGAGTGATTTTATGGACTTCAGGAAAGGCTGCAAGGTGGTCAGAAACAGGAACAACAAAGTTGGTAAGATCGCCGTCATCACCGAATATTCTTGAAGCGCTTACATAATTTTCTGGCGCCTCCAGGGACACGATGAAATGTTTCGGGAAAAGATCATCCTCGACCATTTCATGTTCAGACTCTGGATCAATAAAGATATTTGCAAATGGCGTAGCTGTATATCCAACATAGCTTGTCTGTTCAAAGAGAGCGAGAAGCTGTCGTATCAACTTGTTAATGCGAGTTGGGTCATTTTCATCTGTTGATGTATTTATTGAAGCGTTATCAGCCTCATCATCAATCAATAGCATTGGGGTAGATAGTATCTTTCCGCCTTTTGTTTCATTAAGGCTTGTAAGCCATTCAATCAAATTCCTAAGAACAGAGGTTTGCTTTTTAATCACAAATACAACAGGTACTTTTATAGAATCTAATGTGAATGTACTTGCCCTCCTCGAGCTCTTTCTAAAATCATACTCTCTGGAAGTAAGGCTAAAAGGTGTTCTTGAAATATCAGATATTTTTCCTACACCAGTCTTTGCCTCGTTAAATGTTAAATTTTTCTCAAGCTTATCTGTATCAACACCAATGAATGCATCCTCCAATCGCTGCTGGGTCTGACTTCGCAGATTATTGTGCATGCCAGCAAGCAGAATAATAATCTTGTAGCCGTAATCAGCACCCTTACAAATCACGCCACTATAGTTTGCTGTTTTCCCTGATTGAACATGGCCAACAACCAGTCCTCGACGTTTCCATCCACCAGGCTTGTTTGGGTTTTCAAGTAGACCAACAATTTTGTCCGTATCTCTTCCTACCGTTCCAACCATTTCTTTTGAAAATCCTTCTTGAAGCAGATGCTGACGATAACGGCTCCAATAAAACAGTTCTTCATCTGCTCGTCGTTCAGTTATCCATTCTTCAAAAGGAAGCTTAATAACTGTCGCATCTGGCATAGAGAGGTCTAGTTTAGACTCAAGAGATTTGGATATCTGCTCAATAAACTGTTCTTTTTCTTCAAAATGAGGCGCGTCTGCACCATACATTTCTAACAAGTGACGTACGATCAACCGGATTTTTTCAGGGGTTACTGAAGTCATTGCGTTTAAAGACGCTTTGGCTTGATTTTCAAACTCCTGAGGACTCAATTGGTAAACTCCTTATATGCTTTAGCGCTTTATGTAAGCGGAAATAAAATCTGGATTAGAGGCAAATGGTTCAATGCTACTCATCATTTTAGACACATACTGAGGATTGATAGAGACCATATCTTCAAATAGAAGGTTTGCCAGTTTTTCGAGTGCCTCTGCAGTATCAGTATTTGAATCGGTTTCTTTTGGCCTAGTTGCCATATCATTAAATATCGCAGCAAATGGAATTGACTTGCCAATCACAAACAGAATCCCATCGAATTTCATTCGCATTTCTGCTGGCAAATCAGACCTGAACTCTCCCAGAATCGCATGTTTGTTATTAGGCTGGTAACTAACATGTTCATTATGGTAAAGGCGTTGCCAAATGGGCTCACCATGTAAGCTTATAGATTTGGTACCACGATGGTTATATGGTCGCTTGGCTGTATCACGAATGCGATCCAAAATTGAACGAAGACGTTTCTTGACTGCTTCTGGAGGTTTGGCACGGGATTTTCTTACATCGATTGTCCAAAGGTGATCCAAAGTATTCGGTATATCTACTTGCACTCTGGCCAGCTTTGTCATCTCATCCTGTCGTGCCATTCGGAACCATGTGCCGTGGATAATTAGTCGGCGATTACGGTAAATGTAGAACCCCTGCCCGCGCAGATAACCTTCACTTCCCCCGAGGCGCTCGTACTCTTCAGCGCTTACCCTGCTATGATGAGGAAGAATATATGGTCTGAAGGTTACAGTTTCATTTTCTATATCCAAGGGCTCCTCTCCCAGATGCATCGTTGCTGGATGCTTCGCATTAAATGGATCGAAAGCTTCGATTGGATTATTGTTAACCGCAATTACCACCTTTGGATATTTAGGTTCCCCTGAAATAAATCTATGAAAGACGAGTGCGACATGTTCACAAATTGAAGCAACCCTTTCGTTCATGACTTGATGCACCTTCTCAGGAGCATTCCCTAGATCAAGCCGATCAAGTACTTGCCAGAGCACCATCGTCCCTTTCACCCCGAGCATTGACAACCCTGGTAAAGCTTCAAGCTCCAACGAGGTTGGAGTTTTTAGCACCCATTTATTCCTTGCTCTCACCAGATCAAGATCCCATTGTCTTGCCAACAGAGTCTTATTTGACGTAGTAACTACAGTCACTTTCCGACATTGCGAAAATGATGCGGTTTTCAGGCCCAATCCAAATCGTCCCAGATCATTGGGGCCTCTGAATTCATGAGGATCTTTCCCGCCAGGTCGCATCGCTTCGACAAGTTCAGATTCGGACATTCCGTAACCATTGTCAATAATAGCTAGCCATGGCGCACCTCCAGCTTCCCAGCCAAATCGTATATCTATTCGAGTTGCAGTGGCAGTAATAGAGTTATCAATGACGTCTGCAACCGCAGATTCTAGTGAGTATCCGATATCTCGAAGAGCCTCGACCATGCTGGAAGCATTTGGGTCAACAATATCAAGGTTTTCCTCGAGAGGGTGGGTAATCATATTGGAAGCAGTTGCTTGAGCAGAAGTGTTCATTAGCTTAGGATGGCCATATAGGAATTCCAGAAACTTGCCAATTTTTCAGCAATACTAAATTTTTAAAGCTATATCGTTATTTATTGGCAACCATACCTTTTCGACGCACCAACATTTCTGCGTCCAAGCACGCTGATTAAGTCTAACCTGCTTGGGCAATCATTGCACAGAAAATTTATTCCATCGCAGTAAGCATCCAAAGGCCACATCTGTGCTTAATATAGTGAGCTATAGACGCTACGTGCCATAAGCAATCAGATAAGCCACCTGAAATAAAAGTTCTCAATACGGCGAAGAGCAGTTATTCAGATAATCTGAACTCATGCAGCAAAGTTACTTGAATCTTGACACCAATTGAAAACCAATTGCCTGATCTTCCGTGCGCTGCTTTTTCAGCCTTTATAATCACACTAAGCATTTCTTCAATGGTTTCCTCATCGACGTGCAAAGAATATTAAAGAATCGCTACAATCTAATGGTATTCCGTTTAGCTGACTGTTTTCTGACTTACGTTCTGCTTGGCTAGCCAAGGGATTGCGCTAGGATTAATTGAAAATAACCATCCAATGTTAAATTGCGCCGCAGATTGACCCATCCTTTGCATTTAAGTCTGACCCACCAAATTTGATAATTGACCATTTGGCACAACGGGTTGTATTTCTTGAGGCGGGTCAATATTTCATGCAAACATTCAGACAAAGCGACTCAATTCGGAATAGAATTTAACACATCACCACCAGCTGTTCCCATGCGTGTTTGGTAGGCAGTGAATTGATGACACTCTAAGTGTCCATTTTTTGATGAATAGTCAATGATAATGTTTTCCTAAATAACTTAGCTATTCATTAGCCACACCATGCGGAACGTGCCCAGTGGCGACGTGCTGGCGCGCGGATTCGCAGTGCTTTTGATGGTCATCAAAGAAAATATCGGCTCTGAATGCTTTCAGAAACTCCCCTTTGTCTTTTCCGCGTAAGAAAAAGGCTTCATCTATACGGATATTCCAGGCGCGCAATGTACGAATAACCCGTTCATGGGCAGGTGCACCACGCGCCGTGATTAAGGCTGTGCGGATAGGTGCTGTATCTGCTGGAAATTCCAATTGAAGCTGATGCAACAATGCAAGAAAATTTTTAAATGGCCCACCAGGCAAAGGCTGCTTCGCGGCTAATGTTTCATTACTTTCAAATGCCTCCAATCCATCCTGCTTATAAATACGTTCTGACTCATCTGAGAACAAGACAGCATCCCCGTCAAAGGCGATACGCAACTGCGATGGATCCACTTCAGAAACAGCTGCAGAAGCAGAAGGTAAAATCGTCGCCGCAGCAAATCCCGCCTCTAGCGTCTTACGCACATCATTAGCTTCGGCAGAAAGAAACAGCTGAGCACCGAATGCTGAAATGTACGGATGTGTACTTGCGCCCCGTGTAAAAGCAGCGCGACTGATATTCAACCCATGATGCTTTATCGAATTGAATATACGCAAGCCAGTATCTGCGCTATTACGAGATAATAAAATCACTTCAACACGCGGATTTTCAGGATCACGTTCATTTAATGCCAGCAATTTCCTCACCAGACTAAATGCCACACCAGTTTCAAGCGGTATATCCTCATGCTGAATTTGGTATCTGCAATATGCTTCCACACCGTCCTTTTCAAAAACAGCATGGCTCTCATCAAGATTAAAAAGAGCACGAGAGGAAATGGCGACTATTAGCTTTTTATGGCTAAAAGACATACCATCCGAACTTGAATCCGTCATGGTTTTCAAATTAATTCAATCGCAAATAAAATGGCGGCCAATTGTTCGGTGCTAAATCTCTCTGAAGTATTAAAAAGTATGTTGCTACTGCTACTACTATCACCTTTATAGACCTTATTGCCTTTAATATTGCACAGCATATTACTGCTACTTCCGCTCTCGCCTTTGTAAACTTTATCATCTCTGATATTAAACAGCATATTGCTACTACTGCCGCTATCCCCCTTATAGACCTTACCTTCTCTAACATTACATAGCAGATAACTACTGCTTGTGTGATTACCTTGGTAGACTTTGTTTCCTACAATATTGCAATCCAAACTAATCAATTTACTACTACTGCTGCTATCACCCAGATAAACTTTCATAGCTACTCCACTTCAAAAAATCAATAAAAAATTAACCAACTATTGGTGCACTTGCTTATATTTACATACATATACCCTAATACATTCAAGCATAGTGTTGCTATGAATGGTCAATACTTCTGGAATGCTGCCATCGTCAGCAACTTGATAACCACCTGCCAGATTCCACGCGATGGGTATGCCAAGCGCATTTGCCGTTTCAAATACAATCTTGTCTCGTATCCTTAGTTGCTCAGTTGTTAAAAACCCACCTAATGGATCTTTAATATGCGGGTCTGCTCCAGCCTGGTACAGGATAATGTCGCAGTCTTGCATCTTTGTAATTTTCTCAGAGACACTCAACAAGAATTCCTGGGTTTGATGTGTAGCTTCATATTCACGTCCAGCCGTATAGTGTTCTATCCATTTCAATTGATGCTGTTCAATTAAGTTATCCGTGCCATCCCCATAATGCATATCAAAGTCCAGGATACCCACTTTGTTGGCTAATCCACTCACCTTCAAAATCATCGCCGTCACTACCAGTCCATTGAACGTGCAATACCCAAACGCGGATGCATACTTTGCATGGTGAAATCCTGAGCAAGGTGCAACAGCTACTTTCCCGTTACGAATAGCTTCTCGTGCCGCCGCCAGCATAGCACCTGTTGTATAAAGCAAAGTAGCTGCTACCTCGGGTAATTTATTGCCAAAACCATTTTTAATTTCGCATGCCAAAATTTGATCCACATAATCTGGATTATGTGCCTGCTTAAGTTGATCAACAGTCACTGGTTCAGGCTCAATAACAGCAATCGGTAGATCCAATCTTAACCAAGCATCCATCACCTTTTCAGGCTTGGCGGCACTGGGTGAAGAACTACTGAAATGGGCAACCATCCTAGGCGTAAAAAACACAGGTACATCGTTCACACATTCAGTAAGTTGCGAGACTGGTTCCACTTTGTTCGCCCTATATTCATTGCCAATAAGGTGTATTTAATCCCATTGATACGACACTATGTGACGCATGCGTAAATAAACTTAGTACTTTCGATTAAAAACCAGAACATCATGAAATTCGACCACAAACTAGACTATTCTGAAAATCTAAAAGCACGTTATATGCATAGGCAAAATGCCGAAGCATATTTCACCGACTATCAATCGCTTAATGAAACAGAACGTAGTCAACTACAAGCATTAAATAAACACCTCACTTTGCTTGAAAAGCAATACTTGCCCATTTTAAAAACCAAATACACACAACTGCAGGAACGAGTTAAAAATCATCACGACTGGATACAAGATTTCAATCTTGAGTTTGTCATTACCTTTTATTTACATGAAAGCGACTATGAATATGAAGAAAACGATGACAACATCCTTATGGAGCTACATGAGGATATTTTTGACTGTATCCACACTGATCAAGAATGGGGATTTGGTATAACGAATATAAATCATTGTGACTGTCCTGCATATTTTGTTGGTGAGTGGCATTGTTATCTGTATCACTGTCTTTACGATCATTGCGGATTGGACTGGCTTGATTTGCTTCGCATTGGCTCAGTTTGCGTGGAAATTAAAATTGATGAGCAGACGTGGGAACAACCGTTCCCACGCATATAGTGCCCCCTGTCTGCCCCATTGTTGACTTTGGAAAGTGGGATAACAATGTTAAAAGTAAGGGTATGCTTATTATAGATATGGCTGAATAAAACCATCATACCGACCACGTGACGGATGCATCCTAGTCTGGTAAATCGCCTTCTGAGGCATGTCAGCAAGCAGGTCAAGCACATAGGATTTGCGTGCTGTAAAACGATTGGCCGCACCCCAACCTAAAATGACAATATCAGACTCATTCAGAGCGTCCTTAATAGTTGCATCATTGAGCGCGCCAATTTCGTGTGGCAAACCCTGAAAATCATTAGTCTGGATATATGCAAACTGATTAACTACTATCAGCCGGCGCACACCTGCGAATTCCGCCAGTTCCTTTTTGAATACCACTTTCTCCATGAATTGAACGGACTTGTCAGCTACGTTCTCCCCAGCACGACTCGGGTTTTGCATCACTACACAGGCTGTTTTACCTGTGGGTGCGGCATCGTTTAGGACTATTTCTAGTCGGTAGCGATAGTACAGATCATTTTCCCATGCGAACTGGGCGGTTACTGTTACATCATCAATGTGGTTGTAAATCATGAATATCCCTCGTCATTACTTGAGCACCATTACAAAATGGTCAATCTGAATAATCTTACATCTTTTATTTACCCAACCCCAACCAAGAATAAAACTCGTCTGGCATCTCATCATAAACAGCTTTCATTGATTTAATGTCAACGGTGGAGTTGCAACCCATAAGCGGAACTTCAATTATTTCTGCCTGATCTGACCAGTCCATAACAAGATAGCGAATGTTATTTTCATCATATGCAATACTTTTCACTCGCCCATGCCCAAACAATCTCATGGTTTTACCAAACTGCTGAATTTTTTTCAAAATGACCAAGTCACCAGTGCGAATAGTGTTAAATCGTTCTAACTGAGATTCGCTTTCTAAATAATCAAAGCGACAAATTCCCTTATCTTTCCATTCAATATCAAGTCGATTTTCAAACTCGGCATTTGGGCAGAAGCCCATAAACAAAATATAAGAATCAGATGGTTTTGCTATTTGTATGGCCAAAATAACTGCTTGCGCATCCAGATCACCTTTTGCAACTTTTTCTTCGGCATTTTGTTTTAATTTATCAAGGTCGTCTCGAGACATAGTGCCACTTTTAACTTTATCTATAATTTTTTGATATTTCATTGACAATCCGTCCTTTAATTTTTAGTTACCATACTTACTGAATCCCCAAATCCCCGCAACCACCACTCCAGCATCTCACTATCCACCACCGTCGCAGTAATCTCGTAGGCATCATCCAACTCCACTACCCGCTGATCCAGCGACAGAGGCGATTCAAGCAAATGCAGTCCCGCATCCTTATCAATACGGAAACTCAGCTTAATGTGTTGGCCATTACCATAACCAAATCGGCCATCGTCGTCATATTGCTTAAGATCGAAGTCTTTGGGGCGTTCAAACGTTAGCGTTGAAACCTTTGCGGAGATGATGCGATTCAACGCAAGGCTACGCTCGTTATCATAACCATCAAATCGACAAACGAGGTACATGCGTTGACCCTGTTGCGCCAAGCCCAGCGGCATGACGCGAGTCTCGGTGCGTTTGCCAGCGGCATTTTTGTAGTCTACTTCCAGCCACTGATTTGCGTAGAGCGCATTGCTGACCTGTTCAAATACTAGCGGGTCAATCTTGGGTGGCAGCAACGGTTGGGTGGTGCTGACTACACGCACTTTCTCCAGCCATTCCCGCTCACGTTTAGTCGAACTTTTATCTCCTAGCTGGCTGCGTGCCTGGGTAAAGAAGCCTTGCATTGATTTCATTAGTTTGGCGGGCAACAGGCTGTTCAAATGCTGTTCAGCAAGGGTAAGCAACAACGACTCCTGTGGGCTAAGGCCAACTAGGCTTAGCCCTTTGGCAAATTCTTTCCATTTGTAACGATACGGCTTGCTGCTGTCATCACGATCAATGTCATAGTTTTCGCTAAGCATATCCAGTTGGCGCTGCAGGGTGCGCAAGTCACGATTAATACCTGCATCAGCCAGTTGCTGACGCAACTCCGATGCAGTAACCGTACGTCCCTTGGGAATGCGCTGTAATATTGCATGCGTTAGATTGAGTTCTTCAACGGAATTTGGACGTTTTGGCATAGTCTATAACCTCATATCTGTGCGACCAGCAAATACCTGCCACAGGCGCACCATGGCGTAAGTATCGAGCTTGCAATACGCTAAAAGCTGCTGCTTGACTTGAGCTTTGCGTTCAGTATTCGTATTCGGATGAATAGCTTCAAGAAAAGCATCCATCGCCATGCCACCATCTTGCACACCATCGAGCGCGTCATAACGTAATTCAGGCACTACGGCAGGCAGTACTTTTTTAATGCTCCAGCTACCTTGCTGACTAGGGTGATAATAACGCTCACGTGCAATAGGCAGCAGATCAACCACACGCTCGTTAATGGCTAGCAGCGATACACTTATCGATGGATAACGTTCAGCCAATTCACGGATACGTGCCATTTCAAAGCCTGCGTTATAGACATAAACGGGGCCTTGCTGACCACAAGCTGCGATTAACGCATACGCAAATGCCTCGGATGGGTTATTACCAGACAGATCAAGGAAGTCACTATGTTCCAACTCGCCTGATTCAGTTAATGTGTGCAAGCTAAACTGGAAGGTAATCTGCTGATATGGTCGTGTGCCTTTCCAGATAGGTACTGCAAACTGAATAGTCTCAAAATCAAGAAAATAGGCTGGAAGCGGATACTCAGCCAGATCCGCCAATGCGCCTTCAGCATCAAAATATACTGTATTGGATACCGTGTAATCTTTTACTCGTTGTTGCTTATCATTAAGCAAGTCATCGGGTATTTCTGTCATATCGTACAACCCTTGAGCCGCCAGTTCACGCTTCTTGGCCGAAGGAAAACGTGGCAACCAATTAATTGGGTATTCAGGTTTCGGCTCATTTTGACTGCAATATGCGAAGAAGCCACACTCATAAGGCGTATCGCAATGATTACCAATTTTAATATCTGGTTCATCAGTTTCAGCAACGATATTTTGCGCCTGGGTTATCCAACCTTGAACTTCCTCTGTCCGCGCAAAGGCTTCCGCTGTAAGGTCATTTTCTTTTAAAAGGCCGTGATAATTATCGTCGCCAGGATAAACCCAGGAACTGTCAATGTGCGCCAATGCAATAGACTTCAACGGCACACCTGCAGACTGCGTTACAAACGCTTGCACCGCCACATCGTCGCGATGGTAATCTTTAACGCTAGTAGAGGATTTAACTTCCACCATGCGCCAGGCTTGCTTGCCCTCATTTTGTATAGGTAACATGACATCGGCGAATGCCATCGCTCCACCTGCTGAAAAACCAGCCTCAAAAATGGGTTGCGCAATATTCAGTAATTCAGCGCTGCGTTCAAATGCACGCTTAAATCCTTCGCTCTGAATATCAATTAGCGCACCACAACCATCCGGATCATATATTTGCTGAGCAATATCCCCGACCTGGAATCCAATCTGAAAACTGGCTTCAGTTGCATCCGAATCCTCACGTAGATCAGGACGATTGATTTCCAGCCACAACCGTTTTGGACATTGTCGTAAAGCGAGCAGCTTGGATTTTGAGAATGTGCGCATAACTTCCTCGTTAAGAATTACTAGATTAAACAAACTAACTCTATTGTAAGCACGCATGCGACATATTGTGTCGCACTTTTTACATAAACAATAATTTCCTTAAACATCAGACTTTTTGAATCCATTACGACACATTTCGTCGCTGAGGTGATTATGCTGCTTTATCGCTATTTTCCGAAGAATACTTGATTAAGAAAAATGGATAAATCGACATGGGACACCAAATTTGGCGTCATTGCTGTGGGTGGCGCTGGAAGTAACGTTCTTACAGACAACGCCAAATCGTTACCCTATATTCATCGCACCATTGCTATTGATACCGACCCTACGGCTTTACATGATGCAGTAGCGGACATAAAACTTTTAGTTGGCGCTAATCAAGCTAACCAAACTATTCCAAACACGACACTATCCATTACCAACATACATCAAATTATTGATGCTGTAAGTGATCTTGATATAGTGTTTATTGTTGCTGGAATGGGGGGCGTAACTGGAACGAGCATTTCATCCAACATTGCTGAAATTCTACAAAATCACAATATTGCTGGGCTAGCAGTTGCCATTATGCCTTTCAATTTTGAAGGCGAAAAACATAAAGAGATAGCATTAAATGGCGTCAAAACGCTCACTCCTCATGTTAATGGTGTTTTCCAAATATCCAATGAGACATTTGCGAACACAGCAGATAAAAATCACCGTACTGTACCTCTGCTTAAGCATGCATCTTTAGCCTTTGCTCAATTTTATCAATGCATCATAAATACCAGTGAAAAGCCTGGTATCGTCGGTATTGATTTCGCGGATGTGGCTAGTTTCATGAGCAACGATGGGAATACTGCTTTTGGATATGGATCAGCAACGGGAGAGAATAGTATCGAAACAGCAATACAACGAGCAATTGATCATCCACTGCTCACTCAACGTCAATTACCACTCGCCTCAAGCGCACTGATTGCTTTTGAAATAAACAACCAGAATCATCCCATCATGCCAATAATCTGTCATGGTTTTAACGTCTTTCGAACGCAACTTCCACCAGATACGGTCATGTTTTGGTGTGCGATATTTAATCCAGAAATCAATCATGATTTCAGAGTAACAATCATGTTAAGTGGTATTTCAGATGAGAATTGAGGCTATTATCTGCAAATTAAATGAAACACTATAGCTAATAAATGACTCGGATATAAATCTTAGGATTCGTAACGCATTTAATACGACACAAAATGTCGCATGTGTGCCTGATCATTACCCAAAACTTATCAAGGACACGATTATGAAACTCGATATTCAAAAAAATAAATCAACCTTTACTGACAACTTAAATAAAGAGCTAAAGCATTTATGGCTCTTACGTATCATTCTAAAACTTGAAGCGCATAAAAGGTTTTTGAATGAACATGCATTTAGATTTGATGATATAGCACGTGAACTAGGTTTGGACAATTACGTTGATAATCCACGTGCATACAACCGCGATTTAATTCTGACTGAGCTACGTCAAAATTTAGCCACCATTGAGAAGCATCCACCCCAAGCAAAATCGGAATCACGGCTATGGGAAAACCTTGGCATGCTAGGTCAAGCACTTAAACTGAATGATATTGAAATTCTGATTCTCTTTTTTGCCATCGCTGTTAAAACCGAAGATCATTTTGAAGAAGCTATTGATTCTATGGGTAACCTAAATATAGCGTCCATAGAAAAAATATTCAGCATCTGCCTTGGAATTGGAATAACTGATGTCCGGACAGCTCTCTCTGAATCAGGCACCCTATTTCGTACAGGTATCCTGTGGCTTGATATGGACAGTGTTTATACCTTTTCAAACACAGTAGTCATCATGCACGGTTTAACAACTGAACTCATGCGTGAACAGAATGAGCCTTTGAGTTTATTCCATAACCACATCGTCCCATCTTTTAAAGCCAAACTGGGTGCAGAGCATTATTCCCATCTTACCGAAGACACCGCAACCATCAAGCACTATCTTGGCGCTGCCGGACAAGCAAAAAACACAGGGATAAATATACTTATTTATGGTGCTCCTGGCAGTGGAAAAACCGAGTACGCACGAATGATAGCTGAAGTTACAGGACATCATCTATACGAGATAGCCACCGAAACTCGCCAAGCTAAAGCGCTGGAAGGATCAGAACGGTTTCGCGCGTTCAGATTAGCGCAAACCATCCTGGAACGGCGTCATGACACGCTGATCCTGTTCGATGAAATCGAGGATGTGTTCAAAGAGTCACTTAGTAAATCAGGTAAAAGAGACAATCAAAGTGGCACTAAAGCATGGGTAAATCGATTATTGGAAACCAACCCAGTGCCCTCCTTCTGGCTTACCAACAACTTGCCGCAACTGGATCCCGCTGTCGTACGTAGGTTTGACTACATACTGGAAATGAATGCACCTCCCCGCAGTGTTCGTGCTCGTATGCTTGATGATTATTTAATTGACCTACCAGTTTCCACGCACTGGAAACGTCAAATGTCAGAACATGAAAATTTGGTGCCCGCCGTCATTGAACGAGCAGCAAAAGTTGTACGACACATTAAACATACCATTCCAACACAGGATATGGATAAGGTTATTTCTAAGGTGATGGGCAATACCTTGGAAGCACTTTATCTACCCCGTATGCCTAAGGCATCATTAGGCATGGATACCAACTATCGCCTAGGAATTCTCAATGCTGACTGCAATGTAGGAGAGATTTGCGATAACTTGGTAACGGAAAAACGAGGCCGCTTGTGTTTGTACGGTCCGCCGGGTACAGGAAAATCTGCATTCGGCCGATATATTGCTGACCGTATGGATCGTCCTCTGCTCATCAAGCGTGCATCTGACATACTCTCACCATTTCTTGGTGAAGCTGAGATAAACATGGCGAAAATGTTCCGAGAAGCCGAAATCGAAAATGCCGTGTTGCTACTAGATGAGGCTGACACCTATCTGCAAGATCGGAAAAATGCCCAGCGTTCATGGGAAATCAGTGAAGTAAACGAGATGCTCACGCAAATGGAAAGTTTTGATGGTGTATTTATTGCCTCAACCAACCTCATGAGTAGCCTGGATCCAGCCGCTTTAAGACGTTTTGATTTAAAGTTGCGATTTGATTATCTGAAGCCAGAACAAGCCTGGCTTATGTTTACTGACACTATAGCCAAACTAGGCTTGCCGCTCGATGAATCATTACAAAAATCAGTAGCTGCACTCGCTATGCTGACACCTGGTGACTTCGCTACGGTTAGTAGACAGGCTCGGCTGCGTAAAATTACTGATGACGCTGATTTGCTAAGTCGGTTAACGGATGAATGCGCCCTTAAGCCAGATGCAAATAAACGCGCTATTGGCTTTTCATCTTACTGAATAAAAAATTGCAAATGTTGCTATCCACAATCGCACAGTAACAATCAAAGCTAGTTGTATATGAGGGTTAAAAACTAATCTTCAAATAAATGCACTAGGTTGTTAAATTGCGCCGCAGATTGACCCATCTTTAGCATATTAGTCTGACCCACCAAATTTGATAACTGACCATTTGGCACAACGGGTTATATTTCTTGAGGCGGATCAATATTTAATGCAAACATTTAGACAAAGCAGCTCAATTCGGCATGCAATTTAACAAACCTGACTTAATGCATATTTTTCAACTTCCGAAACGTTTTTGAGTAATAATTTACACCATGACTGTTTCACGCGAAAAACTTTATGAAGAAATCTGGGCTGAACCCATAACAAGTGTAGCAAAACGTTATGGGGTGTCAGACAGTTTTTTGGTGCGCATTTGCAAACGTCTAAATGTGCCACGCCCGCCTATGGGTTATTGGGCTAAACGTGCCGCAGGCAAAACGTCACCCAAAGCCTTACTTCCTGACTCTAAGCCTGGTGATGAGGTTGAATGGTCTCGTGACGGCATGACCAACAGAGCTCCCAATCCCATGCCTAAGGCCCCTGAAAACAACCAATCAAGGCGAATTAGGCAACGTAAAAGCAGACCTTCTAAACATAGGTTGATAGCTGATGCGCCGCAGCATTTCAAAGATGTTCCCCAAACAGACAATGGATATCTAAAGTGGACCCCGATTTCTGGACAATGAATTAAGATGGTAACCTGCTGTAAAAAGGAGCGGGTTGTGAGTGAAACAAATCGTAAGCATTTTTCGGGTGAGTTTAAAGCCAAGGTTGCAGTGGAAGCGATTCGTGGTGTCAAGACGGTTAACGAAATAGGTCAGGAATTTGGCGTGCATCCGACCCAGGTTGGATTGTGGAAGAAAGAGTTGCAAGAACAAGCTGCTGGCTTGTTTAATGCCAAACGCGGCCCGAAGCCAGTGGATCTCTCTGCTAGTCCAGAGCGACTGTATTCCGAGATTGGCAGACTCAAAATGGAATTGGACTGGCTTAAAAAAAAGTCCGGGATCAACCCATAGCACTGCGCAAGCAGTGGATTAGCCAATGCACATCTTTAGCACTCAGTCAGCAGTGTGCATTGGCGGGTGTGGCGCGATCCAGCGTTTATGCGCCCAGATTGATCAAAGCCACTGACGAACAAGAATTGGCATTGCTGACGTTGATAGACACAGAATACACACGGCATCCATTTTATGGCAGCCGCAAGATTAGGCATTACCTGAGTAGCATAGGACACCACATCAATCGCAAACGAGTGCAACGATTAATGCG
The DNA here is from genome assembly GCF_009937995.1 of Sulfuriferula nivalis. Lineage (NCBI taxonomy): Bacteria > Pseudomonadati > Pseudomonadota > Betaproteobacteria > Nitrosomonadales > Sulfuricellaceae > Sulfuriferula > Sulfuriferula nivalis. Next base: position 1,021,528 of record NZ_AP021881.1, on the reverse strand, counting down.
CACACTGGGGTTAGCTGGCATGGCGCCAGGACCGAACACCAGTCGTGCGCACCCGCAGCATAAGATTTATCCTTACCTGCTCAGAGGTGTCGCAGTGACCCGTCCCAATCAGGTGTGGAGTACGGATATCACTTACCTGCGCCTGCCACGAGGATTCGTGTATTTGGTGGCAGTGATAGATTGGTACTCGCGCAAAGTGCTGGCATGGCGATTATCGAATACGATGGACAGTGGCTTCTGTGTGGACTGTCTGGAACAGGCACTACAGTCGCACGGCATACCTGAGTTATTTAACACTGATCAGGGCAGTCAGTTCACCAGTGACGCGTTTACGGGTGCACTCAAGGAAAACGGCATTACGATTAGCATGGATGGTCGCGGACGGGCATTGGATAACATCTTTGTGGAACGGCTCTGGCGTAGCGTCAAGCACGAAGACGTATATTTGAAAGGCTATGCTACATTACCAGCACTGCTGCTAGGATTGACGGAATACTTTGTGTTTTATAACGCTGAACGTATCCATCAGTCACTGGGTTATAAAACACCAGACGAGGTTTATCGAACAGCCAGTGGCGGTGGTGCCAGCATCGTGGACAAGTTCACTACGTCAGGAAAAGCGTTGTTAGAAAAAGATCGAAAACCAGAAACAAAACCGGGGCAGCGCCGTGCAGCTGCATATGAAAGGTTACCCTCTTAAACTCGACGTATTATTGTCTTGACGGAGGGGTCCACTTTAATCTAATACCCGCAAAAAGGCTTTTACTTGATTTAATTGTTTCTGACAAGACACTCTCCCATGCTCTAAACATTACAAACGAACTATTTTTACTGCTAGAAGATTTTGGCCATCATGTCGTCATCGCTACACAAAGCCGTCACTTTCAAAGAGAAACTTTTGATGAACGTGAACAAATCCAGAATGGAAATCGTCATACCAATTTATGGAGTCCGAGACATCCCACAGTAGTTTATATTGGCACGGTTGCAATTGGGCTGACCATTTTCGAGACGAGTGAAGAAGTTGAGTATCATTACGTCAATAGTGAATATATTCGTGTAGATGAGTTACCTAATCGCAAAATAAAGCCAAATCTGTTTATTCAACCTTTGACAACTAAGCGTGACACCCCTAGTGGACGTCTATGTGTGCAAGCCTATTCTCCTTATACCGGTACATCTTGGAAACATGAATGGCGAGAGTCTAAATCTAGCGACTTCCCAGGTCAGTTTTTATCAATTGTTAAAGCGCTAGAGCAAGAAGCTTCAAATATCGTCAATTTAGTAGAAGAGGATGAGCGCCAAGCTAAAATCCGACACGACGAATGGGAAATTCAGCAACAAAAATGGTGTCGTGAAGAGGATGAGAAAAAACGAATCAAGAATGTTAAAGATAGTAAAAATGAGCTCCTTAGCATCATTGAGACCTGGGCTGATACTAAACGAATTGATGAGTTTTTTAAGGACGTGGAGCTTCGTGCACAAGATTTATCTGAAAAGAACCGGCATACTATTGAGCATCGTTTGATGGAGGCTCGAGAGTTATTAGGCACTTTAGATGCTCTAGAACGATTTAAAACGTGGAAATCACCAATGAATCGTGAGTAAATACATGTGCCTAAAATAACTCAGACTATATTTTCAAGAGAAATTTTTACAGAAAGTTAATCGGACATAAAATCAACTTCATTCGTTTCGCAGAGCTCCTAGATGGAAATTCTTCACCAGATACAGTAAGTTCGAATGATGTCCAGCATGGCAAAACTATAGTGCGCAAGCAAGTCAGACGTGCAGAAATGCTGCCTTATTTTGCCAACCCTTGACGCTCACTTAAAATTGACCAGCCAATATTACAACGTTGAACATATTGCATCTTGTAGGCAAGTCTATAGTCAAACTACTAACCATCGCTGATATTGATGAAATTACTGCTGCACAACAACGGCCTACCCAGGAAAGCGTCTATCTGTTGCATAATACAAATCATACTAAGCCACTACCACTTCATTTATGGAAAATAACCAAACTGTTCACCCTGTAGGCTGGGGGGATGACCTCTTGTCTGAATTCCAAGCTATAGCCTATCAAAACGAATTGGCAACCTTTGCTAACGCACCCCAATGGCAAAAGGCTCTTCTCGACGTAGCAACAGTTTTCAATAAATGCTCTTCGTATGCAATTAACAAAGTTCTTAAAACAGATGAACCATCCGCAATATTGTTGTTTTTATCAGCAAATAATCAATACCTCGCTTCGGCTCGATCCGTTTCGGCTGGGCATTGCTTACCAGCATATCCGACTGGACGTGCTACTGTTGAGTTTGCTCTCTATGGTTGGTACCTATCAATTAACGAACAAGCCACGATTCACTGGAACAACAAGCCAATAGATAAAGAGTTACGAAAAAAGTGGAACTATGAGTTTAGCTTTTCACCATTGACGAAAAAACTTAGCGAAATAAATGATGGACTAGCTAACTGGGCTAGATATCTTCATCAAACTGCTATTGATTTTGGAGCGCATCCTAACAAAGATGCACTCTATTCAAATATGGCACTTGAGTATGATGAGTATGACAAGGATAGAGTAAGCACCATTAAAATAGTTACTCTTCATCCACTGAATCTGGTTTCAATCAATGCAATGAAATTTACGGTCGAGACAGGAATGATTGCCATTCGCCTGTTTGCGCTTAGTTTTCCAGATGGGTTAAAGACACTTAACCTTGATCAAGACATTGCCAGACTGACTGAGAATTTGCACAATCTTCAACTAAACACCAAGTTTAAATAGCTACAAGGCATGTGAAAAACAATAAAACTCAAAAATATGCACATTGACCAGCCGCATTGAGACTTTTACATCATCACAGCCACCGCATAACTACTTCTTGTTGCCCGCTGGACAACGATTCTATAGTGCGAATTTCCTGTTTAAAATAATTCATTTCAGCCAGAATCGCAGCGAGACTAGACGCATCAGGTGATAAACAATAATTGATCGTGGGCTCAAAATTGAGACATTTTTGCAAAGCGGCCACGATATGCGCACTGCTTACTTGCAACATTTTTCAAGGGCACAAAAATTAATACTAAATCCACAAGCATCATTCATATTCACGAGGCTTTTTTGATTTTCATCTTTTCAAATTTATCCTTATATTCTTTTACCTTGTCTTTCATCACAGCGCCCAATGGTTGGGTGTTGATAATGATTTTTTGCAAACGCACGGTATCTAACTCTGCTTTACCTTCCACAAATGCGCTTTCGATCGCATCTTTAACAACGGATTCGATGTCAGCACCCGAATAATCCATGGTATCTTTCGCAAGTTGCCCAAGGTCGGTATGTTCATTGAGTTTGCCGCGTTTTTTAAGATGCAGGCTGAAAATGTCTTTACGCTCAATCTCGTTAGGGAAATCTACATAAAAAATCTCATCAAAACGGCCTTTACGTAACAATTCAGGTGGTAAAGCCGATATGTCATTGGCTGTGGCGATGACAAATACCTGGCTGGTTTTTTCCTGCATCCAAGTTAAGAAATAACCAAACATTCGTGTCGCTACTTCTGATCCAGCTCCTTGACTGCCGATGCCGACAAATGCCTTTTCGACTTCATCAACCCATAGCACGCATGGGCTAACCGCTTCCGCCACTTTTAACGCGCGGCGCATATTACCTTCGCTTTCACCTACATATTTACCCATCATGGAACCCATATCCAGCTTGAGCAAAGGTAGCTTAAATAAGCTCGCAGTCGCTTTAGCCGTGAGTGATTTGCCACAACCAGGCATACCCACAACCATAATTCCCTTTGGTGTTTCTACACCGAATTTACGTGCATCAGACCAGTTCGCTAATATCTTTTCTTTTTGTCTTAGCCAGGTTTTAAGATTCTTCAAACCACCGATACTCGCCAGACTTTCTTTAGTCTTAATCAATTCCAGCGCACCATTTTTTTGGATAATCTGCGCTTTTTCATCATGAATTAGCTCTATATGCTGACGACCAATCTCCCCCTCAGTTTGATAACTACGCTTGAGCAATTGCTTAATCTCGTAATGTGTAAGCCCTTGGAATGACGTGGCCAATTGACTAATCGTTTCCTCGTCAATACACACATCAAGCATGAGTGCCTCATCTTCAATTAAGCCACGAATGCTTATTTCGTCAGGCAATGGCAAATCGAATAATGTGGTAAATTTCTCCAACTCAACAGGAATATAAACCTGAGTAGCCACTAAGAAAATAGTGATATGCGTATGCGCTCGTCCTAGCACTTGCATCACCAAGGCTTTAAGCCTAGCCACGGCAATCGCGTTATCACGCAAACCTAAATGCACATCCCGAATCACTATAATCTGCTGTTCAAAATCTTGTTCCAGCATCCACAATAAAGCGGCAGATAAATCTTTATATTCATCCTCCATATAGGGTTGCTTAGTCGCGAAGTTAACCAAACCCAGTGCCATATTCCATTCGGTGATTTTTCGACCTTCAGTCAGTGCGCAGATGATGTCGTCAGCCACAGCATCTTCAGATGTCACCAAATAAAGCATGGGATAACGGGATTCGACATAACTACGGATATGATTGATTATTTGTATTGATGCTGATGTCGTCATTTCATTGCCCCTTTTTATGCCTCAATATTTTTCAACATATTTTTTACTTCATTAACATATTCCTCTGTTGCTGTTTTTGTATCAAATCGTTTACGATATTCATATCTGGTATTTGAGTTTGAAGTAATGAATACACTCCATTTTTCAAAATCCCCACCGCCATAAGACAATGTATCAAGTTTTTCCACTATATAGTTTGTATCAGTTAACTCATCATAAAGTTTTAAAACTGCTATTCCAGCAGGCGACACAACGTCTATACGGTCAAAATAACTATTTTTATTTATCATAATTTAACATACCATGAGCGAAGCATTCGCTTCGAAAGCGGCTCTTCTTCCTGGAGCATGGGTTCTTTAATGTTTGAAAACATAAATTTAGCTTTCTCCATTAATCTGGCTGCATTCGCTCTTATCCCCTCTCTTTCAATTTTTGCCTGTCTTAGAGCCGTAGTCATTTTATTTATGGCGATCTCTTTGAGACTTTCACCCGACTCGCCGTCGAAGATATCGCGCCCTTTCATATACTCTACATAATTGGCTAATTTTTTTTCAAGTTCATTTACATTTTGCTCTGCTAAATTGACTTTTACTGCCATTTCCGTGGCTTCCATCAATGCTGTTTTCACTTCCTCGGCATCCTCAGTGTCTAGCACGTCTAAACCAAGAAAATAGTTTTCTATGTATCCAATTGAACCAGTTAGCTTCATTTCAGCCAAGTTAGCATCATATGGCAGCACGACATTAGTTAAGTCAGCAAATGATAAATCCGCTCTAAACAAGTTAATCATCCCTGAAAAATGCGCTGCTTTCAAAACAGATGCATTCAAATTGGCTTGTGTAAAATTCACGTTAGTAAATTGAGTTCCTGTAAAATTGACCTCATTTAAGCAAGATTCAGTAAAATCCGCACCATGCAGAATGGCATCGTTAAATATTGCTTTTTCAAGATTGGCTTGGATAAAGCAAACTCCAGCTTCTGCTTTTAAAGAGTTCAAAGTCGCATTTGACAAATTAGCAGACGTAAAGTCTGCCTGACTCACTATAGTTCCAGTTAAATTAGCACCCTTCAAATTAGAATGGCTCAGATTTGCTCCTGACAAGTCGGCACCTGCTAAATTAGCACCTGCTAAATTAGCATGTCGCAAATCCTCACCAATAAAACGACGACCACTCATATCCTGACCGCTCCAATCTATCCCTGACTTTGTAATGATTATCGTATCTTCTTCAACTTCAACTGTCGGTGTAACAGGTGTGATTTGAGGAGCGGCTCTATCATCCAACAAAAACCGCAATACTTCTTCATCATCATCCAGATCCAGTGCACGACAAATATTGCCGAGTTGTTGTAATTCACTACTGTCTTTGGCTATGGCTTCGATGGCAAGTGCCTGATCTAGCATATCCCGCGATTTGAACCATTTAGCTAATCGCCCTGATTGAAAAATAGGCAAAATATCGGCACTGAAGTTATCTTGCAATTCTTCAACACTGGTTATTTTTACGCCCTTCATTTGAAGGTCAAATTTAATCATTTTCATAATTTTTCCTCTAACTTAAAAATTGATATATCAACCATTGGTCACAACCAATTCATTGGATTAATTGCCCTGCTCACGTTTTTCACGCCTTCATACACCGCCGAAACAGTGCTACCAATCGCTTTCACGGCTGTTTTGACGATGTTTTTACCGCCTTCATAAACCGCTTCACCTATTTTGCTGCCAGCCATGCCTGCCGCTATACCACCAACAATGCCACCAACAATCGTTCCTGCTGGACCAAATACCGTGCCATATGCTGCGCCAAGCATCGCGCCTTGAGCGGCACTAGCCATGCTGATTGCCAGGCTGGTAGTGGTTTTTCCCATTGCATCAGCAGCTTCTTCCCCTGTCATTTCACCTTTTGCAAATTTGAATAAGACTTTTGCATTTTCCATACCCAGATATGCCATAGACGCAAGGCGACCAGCGGGTGAGTTCTTTAACACAGCCCCTAGCCACCCATTCTTTGCAGAAACAACAATCGCACCCGAAACAGCAACCTGTACGCCAACATGCGCGGCACTTTTAACCGAACTCTGAAAAAAATCTTGTAAATCGGCACTGAGTGGTGGGTTCTTCTTGCCCAGTAAGTCGTTCCATATACGCCGTCCGAATACACGAACGCCATGAAACCCCGCTGTGAGTGCCGCGCCTACGAGCGCTTGCTTACCAATTTGCTTGGCGATCTCCGTGCGTGAAACATCATTCCATTCGTAGGTTTTACTTTCCTCATGTCGCTGCGCCTTGTCCTGTAACTCTTTGGCTTCAGCCTTGGTTAAAGGCTTGGATTGCACGCCGTCATGCTCTATCTTGTCGGTTGCACCATTGATATCATTAACCTGATCAGCAGGCACTAATTTGCGCTGACCACGATAATCGCCTTTTTCCCATAAATCTTGTGTCGCATCGGCATGTTGCCCATATTTTGCTTGATAACGTTTAACCAATTGCCCTTTCTCGTCATAGATACCTATGTCCATAGAGTTTTTGCCATAGGCTGTGCCATCAGGCACCAAGGCTTTAGCACGGTAAGAACTGCCTTGCGCGGCGGCTTCTAAATTAAATGTATCAACATGGTGTTGTTCAGCAATAAAACCGTCTAGATTAAGTGCCTGGCTGATATTTGCATCTTTAGTAAATATAGTGCGGGCCATATCAGTATTGGCTTGTCCTATTGTCGCTTCTATTTGTCCTGCATATCGCCCAACATTAACAACACCCGCTGCTTTTGCACCTTGCTCAATATGACTCGCCACCCAACTTGCCTGGCTTTTGCCATAGTCTAGGTGTTCGTACAGCGAAGATTTGGATTCATTGTTACTTTTGACTGTTGCAATAATTTCTTTAGCGGTTTCCTCGATTTCAGCGTCATCACTCCAAATGTCTTTGTGTTGCTTAAATTCAGTTACTAGCCATAAATCTAGCGCCATGGTAGTTTTATGCTTTTCGTAAGAAGATACGAAATCAATAATTAAGCTGCCTGTTTTTTCTATCTGTTGATCTTGATTAAGCTCGTCATTAAGCTTATCCGCTTGTTCTTGCTGATACTCTTCTTCAGTTAGCACAGCTAGTTCTCTCTCATGCATTTGTCCCATGACACTTCCTTTCTGATTTTAATAAAACCTACTCACCCCATACCCAATGCTTAACAACGTCTTTATTTAAAACAACAATTTGCTGCACCTTAGCGTCTGGGTGTTCTCTACTAGGCTCTAAGTGCATTAATTTTAAGAAGTACCCAACCAAAGCACCCCTCATTTGAACTGTGATCTGATCGTCACACATACCATAATCATCAACTATAACTGTCTTGTGATTATCTGATAAATTTGGATGCGGGCCGATGACAATGGGCACCTGTGTATGCCACTCGGTATCATTTGTATCATCGATACCGACCTCATCTATTAACGTAGGCACGTTCTTAATACGAGCTAACACAAAATCTCGGTATGCTTGATGATGTTCACTATAAGCACGAATATGCCAACGATATCCGCTATATACCAAAGTATGTGGGGATATTATGCGTTCTTGCGAGTCAGCTTGAGTAAGTGACTGATACAAAATCTTAACTTTACGGTGGTTGTATGCCGCATTACTTATCAATCTAAAAATAGTTAGATCAATTTCGCGATCCAATGGGTTAATTGCACTCGCGTGTGGTTGATAAGCCGTTAGTGAAAGTACAGGAGGGTTAGGTGTATGTGGAGTGTGAAAGATGCTTAGCAATTCTGATGTTTTGCCTGTTAGTAACAGCGGCATAAACCCATCACTTATTTCATAGTATTTTGCTGATTTGTTATATCGTAAGTTGTTTGGACGCAATAACTGATATCCCTGAAAATCTTTGGATGCCTGCGCACGACTAATACTGAACATTTCCATAAGGGATGTAATACGAACCCATCCCACCATGAGCAGGGTGGTTTCTAATAATATGAGGCGTTGGCGTACATCCCATTTCATCTGGACCGTCGTTGCTTTGTCAGTGACATTGTTCATAACATAAAACCTTCATGAGTTGATATGTCCAGTTTACACTTAACATTATATATGTCAACTAAGTAGACATATATTTTTATTGTATATATTTTTAAGAAACCGACATTCAAGTCTGTTGCACAGATAGCCCCATGGTATGACTGGTATTGAAGGTGGAGCGGTCATTAGTGCAGGGTGCCGCAACCGGTCAAAGCGGCCATTTTCCTCTATGTTTTTCAAGTATCGTTGATGTCCATTTTGGCCGACGAGAAAACAATCAAGTTGCTCAGCCTTAGCTTCCGCTTAGGGTAGATCAGGCATTAACATTCTAAAATAACACTATATAAATGGAGCCATTGTTGTAATGAGGGATCGATTGTTAAATTGCGCCGCGGATTGACCTATCCTTTGTATTTTAGTCTGACCCACCAAATTTGATAATTGGTCATGTAGCACGACAGGTTGCATTTCTTGAGTCGGGTCAATATTTAATGCAAACATTCAGACAAAGTAGCTCAATTTGGAATGCAATTTAACATCGTATGTCCATGGCGATTATTTTAATTTTTGCACATATCTTCGAGCAGGGTGCTGATTTTATCCGATCAATGTACAACGAGCATCATTGTGTTTAAATGCTCATTATTCGGTGAGCATCAACAATATTGATGCATGTGCGGATGGCTGACTTATAGATAACTTACTACACTCTCAATTTGAGAAATTCGTAGAAATGTAATTAGCCAGAAAGGAACTTGTGCTAAATTGTTGAAAATCAGCAAAAATAATTAGTAAATTACATCAGGGGATAGTATGGATTTACAAACAGAAGCATTCAAAGAACAATCTAAACTTATTACCTCGCCAGTTAATCTCATCTGGGCAAGTATTGGACTTGGTGCGTTATTAGCACTAGCTGACAAAGTAGCTGGCAATGTATCAGCTGACCATTTCATGTCAAACATTGTGCTTTACGGCATTATCTGCATTTTTCCATACAAAATTAGCCAAGGCAGTAATGCCGCCCGTTATATGCTTGCTGTAATTACAGCGCTAAGCATTCTTGTAATGCTGGGTGGCGTTGCTCCCCAACTCACTAAAGTAGAAGAATTTGCAGGTGTTATAACAACAGCGATGCAAGTTTTCGCTCTTTATAAACTCTTCACTGAACCTGCTAATTCATCGTTCAAGAGGACTAAAAGTAATTAATGTACTTTAAGCGAAGTCACTAATTCTGGAATGTACTGGTGGGTGTTGCGACGCTAGGGTAACCCCCTTTTTTAAATGTGCTTATTTGCACCTAGGTGGGGGAAACCCACTCAAATTGTCCCAATTTGTCCCATTTCAGGGAAAAAAAGGGAATTACAATATAACATATTGAATAATATATGTTTTTATAATATCGTTTCCCCCTCCTAAGGGGAGGGTCACACGTTCGATTCGTGTCGAGGGCACCAGATATCATAACCTATAAAATCAAATTTATAGGTTACCAGCAGGTGAGGCATTAGGAAAAGAGTTAGACGAACTAATTGCCAGCCACATCAAACAATGTAATCCAATGCTGCACAGGAATAGCTGACTGACTTGCCAGATGGAGCTGACACCCCACATTGGCAGTGACAATTAAGGATGGTTGTCCACTGTTCAAAGCGGTTAGTTTTTGTTGCAAGAGTTGCTGTGACAGTGTGGGCTGCAAAATCGAATAAGTCCCTGCAGAGCCACAACACAAATGCGCATCAGGTACGCTGGTCAAAATAAAACCAGCGCGACGCATCAGCTGTTCCAGACTACCCGGCAGTTTCTGACCATGTTGCAACGTGCACGGTGCATGCACCGCAATTGGCTCATGCTGATACGGTTGTAGTGACGACAAATCTTCTTGCAGCAGCACTTCTACCAGATCACGCGTCATTGCTGATACGCGCTGGGCTTTTTCGGCATAGTCAGGATCATTACGTAACAAGTGTCCATAATCTTTGACCATGACGCCACAACCGCTGGCAGTCATCACCAAGGTTTCGGCTCCCGCCACGATATGTGGCCACCAGGCATCGATATTACGCCGTGCAAAATCAAGTGCTTCCTGCTCTGCATTCAGATGATGGCTTAACGCACCACAGCAACCTGCTGTGCTGATTTCCAGCAGACTCACGCCCAGCTTATCCAGCACACGAGCGGCAGCTGCATTGGTAAGCGGCGTAGCTGCAGGCTGCGCGCAGCCTTGCAACACCAGCATTTTCCGTTCATGACGTGGCGCTGGCCACTGTCCGGCATTTTGTGCAGCAGGCATCTTGCGTTGCAATGCCGCTGGGAGTAACGGACTGACCAAACGACCTAGCTTGAGTAAAGCACCGAAGCGCTGACGATATGGGATCACTGCACGCAACGTGCCACGCAACAATTTTTCACGCCAGGTACGGCCTACTTGCTGCTCAACCACCGCACGACCGATATCAACCAGATGCCCGTACTGCACGCCAGATGGGCAAGTCGATTCGCAGGAACGGCAAGTTAAACAACGATCCAGATGCAGCTGCGTCTTGGCAGTCGCAGGCTGGCCTTCCAACACCTGCTTGATCAAATAGATGCGACCACGCGGACCATCCAGTTCATCGCTCTGGATTTGATAGGTTGGACAGGTCGCGGTACAGAATCCGCAATGCACGCAGCTACGCAAAATCGCATCAGCTTCCTGCCCTAGCGGTGTGTTTTTGAATTGTTCAGCCAGATTAGTTTGCATGTTATAGGTTCTCGTACATACGGCCTGGGTTCAATATCCCGGCTGGATCGAATGCCTGCTTCAAGCGTTGATGCAACTGCCACACACCTGCTGATAACGGCTGGAAAACTGCACCAGATCTGTCGCCACCATGAAACAACGTTGCGTGACCACCCAATTCAGATACTTTTGCACGAATATCCTCTGCCGGCGCATCACTGCGCAACCAGCGTTGCGCACCACCCCACTCAACTAACCAGTCACCCGTCAGCTCAGGCTGCGCAGCCACTTGCGGCAAAGCTATACGCCATAACGGCTGACAACTGGCAAAATACGGATGCTGCAACTCACGAATAGATATCCAGAAATTCTCGTCATCAAGCAACACCTCACCTTGCTGGCTGTGCTGCACTGCTTCGATAGTACTTTCAGCACCCGAAAAGCGCAGATACAAATCACCATCTACCCATGCTGAAGCCGACAGCGGCAGTGACTGACCCGCAAGCTGATTCATCAGACTCAATGCCTTGGTAGCACTCAGTCCAGAACGTACTAAAGTCAATTTATGCTGAGGCAGGGGCAAGACTTTCAGGCTTACATCAAGCAGCACGCCCAATGTCCCCATTGCGCCAGCCATTAAGCGCGCAACATCGTAGCCCGCCACGTTTTTCATCACTTCACCGCCGAAATGCAGCAGCTCACCCTTGCCATTTATCATGTGGCAACCGAGCAAAAAATCTCTGCCAGAGCCTGTATATACACGGCGCGGGCCAGACAAATTACACGCTATCGTGCCGCCTATGGTCGCACTCGCACCCCAGTGCGGTGGTTCAAACGCCAGCATTTGTCCGTGCACTGCCAGTGCTGATTCAATATCGCGCAATGGCGTACCTGCGCGTGCGGTCAGCACCAGTTCAGTCGGCTCATAACTTACTATGCCGGCATGCGCTGACACATCGAGTGTTTGCCCGGTTGCAGCACGCCCATAAAATGCTTTGCTATTACCCGCACAGATATTCAGTGGGGTTTTAGCAGCATAAGCTAGCTCCACTTGTTCCTGCAAAACGGCTGAAATATCCTGTTCGTTTGGTGCCATCAGAACCGCTCCAATTCGGGGAATGGCGTTTTGCCGTGATGTATGTGCATCGCACCAAACTCAGCACAGCGGTGCAAAGTCGGCACAGCTTTACCAGGATTGAGCAAGCCCTGTGGGTCAAATGCATGTTTGATTGCGTGAAACTGCGTCAGTGCCAACGCATCAAACTGCACGCACATCTGATTGATTTTTTCCATACCGACACCGTGTTCGCCAGTGATACTGCCGCCCACTTCAACACAGAACTCCAGGATCTTGCCACCAAAGGCTTCTACTTGCTCCAGCTCACCGGGTTTGTTTGCATCATACAAAATCAGCGGATGCAGATTACCGTCACCCGCATGAAACACGTTGGCCACCGCTAATCCATACTGCTGTGACAATTCCGCTATACGCCGCAACACCAACGGCAAATGGCGGCGTGGTATAGTGCCATCCATGCAGTAATAATCAGGCGATAAACGCCCCACAGCTGGAAAAGCAGCTTTCCGCCCTTTCCACAACAATGCACGAGCGGTATCGTCTGCAGCCAATCGCACTTCTGTCGCACCACCTTGCGACAGGATTAGCTGCACACGAGTGATTTGATCAACCACATCGGCACGCATACCATCCAGTTCGCACAGTAAAATAGCTTCTGCATCACGCGGATAACCCGCATGGGCATAATCTTCAGCGGCATTAATCGCCAGCTTATCCATCATTTCCAGACCTGCTGGAATAATGCCTGCGGCAATGATATCGCCCACCGCCGCTGCCGCTTTTTCCACATCGTTAAACGCTGCCAGCACCACTTGCGCCTGCTCAGGCATAGGCAATAGCCGAACGGTCACTTCAACGATCACGCCGAGCATACCTTCCGACCCGGTTATCAGCGCCAGCAAATCATAACCTGCGCTGTCAAAGGCTTCACTGCCTATCACCAGCAATTCGCCGGTCACGTCTACCAGCTTCACCTGCAAAATATTATGGATGGTCAGACCATATTTCAGACAATGTACGCCGCCTGAATTCTCCGCCACATTCCCGCCTATGGTGCAGGCAATTTGCGATGAGGGATCTGGCGCGTAATATAAACCGTGTGCGGCGACAGCCTGTGAAATAGCCAGATTACGCACGCCAGGTTGTACCCGCGCAGTCCGTCCCAGTGTATCTACAGACAATATAGACTTGAGTTTTGCCAGACTCAGCAACACACCATTAGGATGTGGCAATGCCCCACCCGATAGTCCTGTTCCAGCACCGCGAGCCACAACTGGCAACTGATATTGATGACACAAGCGCATGACTGCCTGCACCTGCTCCACCGAATTCGGTAATACAGTGACCCACGGCAACTGGCGATAAGCCGACAAGCCGTCACACTCATACGGGTTCAAATCCTCGGCCTCGAACAATACGCAATCAGCGGGCAATAACGCCAGCAATTGCTTGACCAAGTCAGCCTTGCTTATCGTTGCCGTATGCTCATGTTCGCAGCCTGTATGCATCAGGACACCTTGCCACGCAAACGTTGATAGGCTGTCGCCAGCGCATTTTCATCGCCCACATTACCTGGGAATATCACCACGGGTAAATCTGGGTAACGTGGATGCTCAGGTGGGCAACGCACGACTGAACAACCAGGCAAAATCTGCCCAAGCACACGCGAAGTGCGCAGTGCCAGCCCATCACTCAACACGTCATTCGAGGTAATCCCACCTTTACTGATTAGGAAGCCAATAGTCGTTGGCAAGTTACGCACCACATCCATCAGGAATGCCGATACCTGCTCACCAAATGCTAACCGGGTCGCCTGATCAGCGAAGGTGATTTCCACCCGACTGGTGTAAACCACTGAAGACAGATTCTGCTCATGAGCAGCCTGCGCAAGCTGGATTACCTCTTGCAACAGTGCATCACGTTCCTGAGCAATGCGCTGTACATCTATCTCTATCCCTGCGATACCAGATTGCTGCAATAACACCTGCAATTGCGACGTGGTTTTTTTAACATGCGAACCCACTATCACCGCACCCGCACGCCCACCGCGCACATAATGTGCCATTTGCTCAGGGGCAACAGGTTGCTTGCCGAGCTTGGCGAGCGAGGTCAGCAAACTTGCCGCACTGCGGAACAAAAAGCGCTTGCCCGCTGCTGCCGCTGTCTGTATCTGCGCCGCAAACTGATCCATATCGCTCTGCTGTTCAGCATCCACAACGCAGCAAACGTTATCATGCAACGCCAGTAATCTTGGCGTGATATCAGCACGCACATCTGCCAGTGTAAAGCGCTCAACCTGATGGGCGGCAATCCGTTGCTGTGTTTTCTCAGCCACATAATCTGGCAAATAACTGTGCTTATAGCCAAACACTGAATCCCGAGCAAACTCGGTTTCATGAACAGGTACATGCACGCCATCGACCAGCAGGTAATGTATGCTGTCGCGGGTGATACGCCCACCTTCAAAAAATGCTGGTGTCAGAAAATGTGCATCAAATGGCCCCAGCAATTCCGCAATCACATCGGTTTCCACCGGATAGTGACCACGCAATGTTGAATCCGAACGACTCACCAATATCGGATTGATAGATTGTCCTGCCGCTGCGGTCTGTGCCAGTGCCGATTTCAGATTCACGCACACTTCACGCGTCACCGCATCAGCACGCGCAGCAGACATGCCGCGCGTATTGGTCAGCACAAAAAACAGTGGTGAGCTATCCGCCAATGCCTCAACCAGCGTCGCAACATCCCAACGCGTCAACAGCAGACAGCCGTGCACCGTTTGTGACCCCGTAGGGTCGTCGTCAAGTACGATAATTTTGGTGAGCTGAGTCATATTTAATTCACTTTAACAAGGCATTAACACGGGCTGTCATTGCTTCAGCCGTAATACCATTAAACGCCATGATTTCATCCGCGCTGGCTGTGGTTTCACCACGTTTCCAGCAGAAAGTATCACGTTTCGGTGCGCGTGTACGCAACAGCACTGGCTCTAACGGTGCGCTTGGACCACCACTGACTGCAATTAACGCATCACCGTCAAACAGCGCATTAAAATGATCATCATCCATAAAGCCATTGTCTGGCTGCGATACTGTATCCCACGCAACATCAGTTGGACGATACAGCGCACGAGGATTCACCGCTGCGACGATACGTACGCGATAACCTTGGGCTTCGAGCTGGTCTTTGGCCTTGAATACTGGCAACAGCACCATGTCACCGGTTACTGCAAACACCACGGTAGCACCCGCACCTGTAGCACTTTCGTAAATAGTTGCCGCGCCATTCACCATCGCTTGCTTGGATTCAGCCAGCGTCATGTAAACAGGTAATGGGCTCTTGGAAGCAATAATCACCATACCTTTATTCACACTGTCAGTCGCATATTCATACGCGACCTGCATCGCATTCGCATCGCATGGGAACAGTGGGAAAACGTTACCATTGCGCATCATCGCTGCAAAGAAGTTTTCGATCTCCGGACGCTGATGTGTCCAGCCGTTACGACCTTGTTCCAATGCACCTGCGGTAAACATACAAACGATAGACGGTGTTTTACGACGCAATTCAGCCATAGCTTGCGTTACGGTCTGGATAATTGGCCAGCCGTTAATTGCAAATGATTCATATGACAACCAAATTGAACGCGAACCAAACAATGCCAGACCCGCAGCCAGACCCGCGCACGCATCTTCATTCAACGGCTCGTAAACCTGACCATTCGGCTCCTGGTTATACAATGGATCTACTGTCGGATGACGCACTTTCAGCGCATCATTGATGTTCTTCATCGCAGATGCTTCGTTACCGTCAGCGTTGGTTACCACATAACGTGGATCAGCCTTACCCATTTGCGCAACCAGTGCTCCCATCGCTGTCGCTGGTACGGCTTTGTCGCCTTGCTTGAATTCAGTCATCGCAAGCTTAGGCATAGCCACAATATCCAGCTCGGTTTCAGTCACTACGGTTTTAACCGCTGCGCCACCACCAGCACGTGACAAGTTGTCACGAACGATTTGCCAGGCTTCAGGTGGCAATGCACGGCGTTGCAGACCAGCAATAATATGTGGCTGATCTAATGTATCGGCGGGATACAGGTTATGTGATTTCGCACCTACCGTATGCACACCAGCACCTTTTAATTGCTTAATAATAAATACAGTAAGCGTGCCATTTAATGCAGATTGTGATGCTTTATCCACACCTTGCAATACCGCCTTGGTGAATGCCAGACGCTGACCCAGTGAGAACTGGGTGCTGTCCACATATGGCAATTCCTGATGAGTATCATCAAATTCTTTGGCATCAACCAACACCACATTTTTGAAACCATGACCTTTCCAGTAAGCCACCATTTCATCGTTAGTCATGCGTGACACCATGGAGTGGTGTTCTTGCGAATAACCATTCCATACCAATACAGGCAGGAAGTTAGTCACTTCAGGATAAGCTGTGTTGAAGTGCATCATGCTATTCAGCACATACGGCTCGCCCATACCACCGTCACCGATAGTCACAGGGAATAATTTACCAGGATGCAACAAAGCACCCGCCATCGCGAAGTGCTGACCTTGACCCAGCGGACCAGCAGGAGCCAGCAGACCAGGAATAGCGCCTGACAAGTGACCCAACAAACCATGCTTCTCACGGAACCGCGCCATCATGTCAGCAACAGTACGTATGCCCATTTCTTCTAAAGAAGTATCCAGGAACATGGAAGAATAAAAACCTGGTGCATGGTGACCGACTTCAGTCACGATATTGGTATGACCTAACATCATCAGTGACGCGTGCGCTTCAGCGCTGGATGCGTAACCACCTGGATGACCAGAACCTTTAGAACCAGTCACTTGCAGAGTCAGATAGCGTAACGCGTCAGCCGCTAATAAAGTTTGGTAAACCGCTGAACTATCACTTGAGTCAGCAATACCATGCTGACCTGCCGCGATAACCGGACTAGCAGCTTGTGTATCGAAATCCAGCCATTTTTCACCAAAATGTTGTATGCCTTCACAGAAAACAGGTGCGTTCATTTTACTACTCCTTCACATCAGCGATTTAAGATGTAACCACAATATCAAACTATGAAATATTTCGCAATATAAAATTGATTTCATAATGTGAAATGATGTAGAATTATCTCATGACAAATGAAACCCATATCCAAGTAATCGATCGCATGGTCAGTCTGCTGGAAAGTTTGGCAAAGCACGAACACGCCAGCCTGAAAACGCTTGCTGCCGAGACCGGCCTACATAGCTCGACCGCCTTTCGCATCCTCGCGTCATTGCATCATCACGACTGGGTAACACGTGACAGCAATGGAGCATATCAACTAGGTGGCGGCTTGATGCGCTATGCCAACCAGGCTGAACAACAGCTAGACTTGCGTGAAATTGCCCTCCCCATCATGACCGCATTACGCGACCAGACAGGTGAAACTGTCAATCTGACCCTGCGTGAAAACGATGAAGTGGTATATATAGAACGCGTCACCTCTACCCGACTGATGCGTGTAGAACAGGTGATTGGCAGCCGTGCACCTTTACACGTCACTGCTGTAGGGAAACTGATGCTGGGAGAAGATGCAGCAGCGGCTTGTCTGAGTTACGCTAAACGCACACAACTCCCTGCCTACACCCCCAACACCATCACAGAAGCCAATGATCTGTGCACCAGCGCTGAACTTGCACGTGCACAGGCTTATGCATTTGATAATGAAGAAGCAGAATTAGGCGTAGGCTGCATCGGTGTACTGATACGCGACGCCAGCGGCAAGGCAGTTGCAGGCTTATCTATCTCCGCTCCCCGCGAGCGCCGCAAGGATGAATGGGTCAGTGCGCTGCAACAGGCTGGCACTCAAATATCAGAAAAATTGGGGTATTTCAGCCCAGAAGCTAAGTAAGCACAATAACCACCCTTCCAAACCTTGACATAAACATAGCAATGTTTATACTTTGGTATAAACATTATGGATGGAGTTAGTCATGACAGAAGTAGAATTGGATATTAAGCAATGGGGTAATAACTTGGGCGTGCGCCTGCCCGCGGCGATTGCGCGTGAATCGCACTTGAAAGCGCATCAGCGTGTGCGTATCAGCGTCCTCAATGGAGAAATCATCATCAGGCCAATAGCAGCAACTGCCCTAACTTTAGAACAGCGATTGGCGTTATTTAATCCTGCTGAACATGGCTGCGAAGTGATGGTTGCCTCACAAACATTAGGCGCTGAAAATTGGTAAAGCCACTATTGAACTGGGTACCAGATCGACAAGACATCATCTGGATAAACTGCAACCCGCAAGCAGGCCAGGAAATGCGCGACATCCATCCTTTTCTAGTGTTATCTCCACGCGTGTTCAATGACAAAACATCAGTGGTAATCGGGTTACCCATGACAACAGCAGAATACAATGCCAGCAATCCATTTGCAGTAACTGCGGGCAAAGCATCAGGTAAGAAATCAGACAAATCTAGCTACATCCTTTGCCATCAACCCAAGTCTTTTGATTGGCGCATGCGTGACGCAAAACCACACCCTCTAGGACAACTGCACGAACCGTATTTTGAGCAAGTGCGTGAAGTATTAAATCAAATTATTCAACTGGCTTAAACAGCCATCCCCGTTGTTATTACACGGAAAAATATTAGAACAATTGCCTATGTTGGTAATAAACAGGATAGCTGTCAATGCAAGATAACTTACGTAATATTCAGAGCGCGATAAAAGAACATTACTACACGCAACGAGACGCAGCGACCTTTTATCTCTACGCGCTACTCATGCCGCCATTGATCTATTTATTACTGGCAATCAGCGTTCATTATGATTTAGCGTGGTACTGGATTGTGCTGTTGATAGGCCCACCATTGGGCAGATGGGCGATTGCGACACACGAACTATTCCACATTCCTGGACCGCACCCACTATGGGTAAGAGCGTTACCAATTACCTTCTCACCATTCAACGTTGGCTGGGACGAATACCGGGCAGAACATCTTGGCCACCACAAACATACAGCAAATCCTCAAGATCCAGAATGGTGGCGAATAGGAGGCGGGCATCTGCGTTCTTTTTTAGGTTGCCTATTCGTGTCCGAAGGTGCTGCATACCATCATCTCAAAGCCAATGGCTGGAAACTTAACCGCTGGTGGCTCTACAGAAACATTCTGTTTTGGAGTATTTTTTATCTGGCGGGCTGGGAATTCATTCAATTTTGGATAGGATTACGTACAGCATACGCAATCCAAGACTGGATATTTAATCATTACCTGCATTACCAACATAAAGAATATGGCACGTATCGCGTGACATTACCAAAATGGCTGGAGTGGATATCCAAGATTATTTACGGCAAATACACCATTGATGCCACATTGTTCCACGATATCCATCATGGCAATGCCAATATAGCAGTATGGAATCTAAAGACAGTTGCACAAAAGCACGATGCTTTTAAACTGCAGTAACAATTCGGGAACTTCGGGATCCAATTTTCATTTGATTAAATTTATGCCGAATGTAAAACCCGATCTTGAGGTCCACTGGTAAATCAACCCATCCCCTTCTGTGCTACACAAAGTAACTAGCAAAGCGCAGGTAGTCTACGAGGACCACCTCCAAACACAAAGCGACTGCAAAGACGCACATAAAGCAATAATGCCGTCAGTATAGACATCAACCCTAGCCTGCAATGAATTTCAACGCCACGCCATTATTGCAGTAGCGCAGCCCTGTTGGGGCAGGCCCGTCCTTAAATACATGCCCATGATGCCCGCCACAACGCGCACAGTGATATTCCGTGCGCGGCAGTAAGAGCTTGTAATCAGTTTGAGTTGCGATACTACCCGGTAGCGCGTCGTAGAAACTAGGCCAACCGGTACCACTATCAAACTTAAATTTGGATGTAAAAAGAGGTAACTCACAGGCAACGCAAACAAAGGTACCCACTCTCTTTTCATCATTGAGTGGACTGCTGTAAGGCGCTTCCGTGCCTTCCTCCCTGAGCACATCATACTGCGCTGGCGTGAGCAGCCTCTTCCATTCCGCGTTGGTTTTAACCAGCTTACCTATCACATCACCCGCGCTTGCCTTTGATATAGCAAACATCACCGGCGCACCTACAATACCGACCAGACCAGTACCAATTTTAAGAAACAGCCGTCTATTCATCACATTCACCTCAATTATTTGCAACCAGTTAATAACCACGACTCAGCGTTCGTCTTATCAGGTTATTCGGAATGGTGTGTGAAAAGGTTACATGTTGATGCTGACGTTGAAACCATGAGGCCTGATCTTACATTTGACAGTCGCACCTTAGATTTATGAAAAATGCAAAACCAGACTCCCACACATCCCTATCTGTGCCACCACTTAGTGGTTAGCAAAGCGGGGGCAGTCGGCGAGGATTGTCTGAGCGCAATGCGCGAGTTCCGCAGCCGCCCGCTTTGCTAGCCGCTACGTGGGAAGTCCGCAGGACTGGCACAGCGGGTGCCCTTCTCTTTGGTTACTTTCTTTTGGGCAAGCAAGAGAAAGTAACTTGCCGTCGGGCAACCCCCGACCTGCAAGCGGGGATTAAATCAGATTCGGTAGTGCGAATTGTAAAACAAGACCCCAACGCTCTGAGGATGGAAGCTATGGCTGCAAGCCTTTGGCTTTACGTAAATAGGCGGCACCAATAGCAAGGAACATAGCACCTACACCATAAAATGCTACCTGCTTACCAACAAACGCAGCTACGAAAAACATGCATCCCCCCATAATAAACTGGTAGCCGCTACGTTTTTTGTTTTGTATAACACGCATTTCACTCTCCTTAATTCAAGGTTTAACATTTAATAAACACCAAAATCGGTGGCTATATTATTTGCCTAACCAAACAACCCAGCTATTGCCCAGCCCCCAAATCAACCAACCGACACCACAGCTACCAAGCTATGCATCTGCTTAGGCGCGATAGTGATTTTGTCATCAGCCGCGTTACAAGTTTCCACACACACCATTTGCTGATATTCACCCGCGGCCATGTCGGCAAAGCCTTTTTCTTTTTCTATCCACGGATTCCATACTACGGTAGTGTCGCTGCCAGATTTGGCGATGTGTATACCGCGACTTTGGGCGGTGTCGTTAATCACGCAGGTAGCCTTGGTATCAACATATACGCGGTCGGTTTCGCCTGAAAATATGACGTCACCTTGCTGAGTGTGTTCGGTGAAATCCAGCACTTTATCGAGGTATTTCGTGCCATCCAGACCTTGTACGATAGTTTGTGCAATATCGCCAATGTGGAAATAGGTATGTAGCGCATCGGTGATGGTAAATGGCACATCGCCGGTATTTTTGGTTACCAGTGCCATAGTCAAGGTTTTGCCTACGGTGACTATCATCTCCAGATCAAAAGCATAATCCCAGATTGCACGCGTTTCAGCATTGTCAGCAATACCCAAAGTGACGACTACGCCATCTGCAGTTTGCGTTGTGCTGCGCACTTGCCACATGCGTGTGCGCACGAAGCCATGCGCAGGCTTGCCCGCTTCGCCAGCGCCAAACCACGGCCAGCATATCGGAACGCCGCCGCGTACGCCTTTGCCAACCTGATATACAGCCGCACGACTCACCCACAGCACTGGCTCGGCGCCAGCAGGTTGCCATTCCAGCACTTGTGCGCCGATGAGCGCTATGCGTGCGCTGGCATCAGCCGTTTTAATTTCTATCACTGGCACATCTGCGGCAGCCTCAACAAAATTCAAGACATTAGCAATAGCAAATTTTTGGTTTAATTCATTAACTGACATTTCGACTCCTCATTAAGTAGATGATTTTGCTTCTTCTTGTTGCAGCGCCCAGAGCTTGGCATAAACGCCGTTGGCTGCAAGTAATTCCCTGTGATCTCCACGCTCGACGATACGCCCCTGCTCCATCACCAGGATCTGGTCGGCATCAACAATGGTTGAAAGTCGATGGGCAATGGTCAGCGTAGTGCGATTTTTTGCGATTTCCTTGAGTTCGGCCTGGATGATCTTTTCCGTTTGTGTATCCAGCGCTGATGTCGCCTCGTCCAATATCAGGATGCGCGGATTCTTCAGTATGGTACGGGCGATGGCTACCCGTTGCTTCTCACCACCGGACAATTTTAGCCCGCGCTCACCCACCGTCGTTTCCCAGCCATTCGGCAACGATTCAATAAAATGCAAAATATGTGCAGCACGCGCCGCCTCGACGATTTCTTCACGGCTGGCCGTGGGTCGCCCATAAGCGACGTTGTAATAAATACTGTCATTAAACAGCACTGTATCTTGCGGTACGATACCAATAGCAGCACGCAGACTGGTCTGAGTCACCTGCCGGATATCCTGTCCATCAATATAAATAACGCCATCATTCACATCATAAAAGCGATAAAGCAAGCGTGACAAGGTTGATTTACCCGCACCACTCGTCCCCACTACCGCAATATTATGCCCCGCCGTTATGGTAAAGCTCACACCCTGCAATATTCCCCGATTGCTGTCATAGCCAAATTTAACGTCATCAAATTGCACCTCAGCACCTTTTACCAGTAGCGGCTGCGCATCGGCCTGATCGGCAACTTCACGATTCACATTCAGCAACTTGAACAGACGTTCTATATCAGTCAGCGACTGCTTGATTTCCCTGTACATTACACCAAGAAAATTCAGCGGGATAAACATCTGGATGAGGAATGCATTAATCATCACCAGATCGCCCACCGTTAACTGTCCTGCTACCACACCACGCGATGCGCGGATAAGCATGATAGTCACACCAACGGCGATAATGGCTGCCTGCGCGGCATTGAGCATACCCAACGAAGTCTGATTCTTGACCGCTGCCACTTCCCAGTTTTGCAGGCTGCTGTCATAACGTTTAGCTTCGAACTCTTCGTTACCAAAGTACTTCACCGTTTCATAGTTGAGCAAGCTGTCGATAGCCTTGGTATTCGCCTGCGAATCCATTTCATTCATTTGCCGACGCAACTGCGTGCGCCACTCAGTAATGCTGATGGTAAGCACTATATAAATTACCAACACTACCAGCGTAATCGCTGCATAGATCCAGTCAAACTTGGCGAACAATATCCCCGCTACCAGACTGATTTCTATCAGTGTCGGCAACACCGAAAACAAGGTCAGATGAATGAGCGATGAAATCCCCCGCGCGCCACGCTCAATATCGCGTGTCACCCCGCCAGTTTGACGCTCCAAATGGAACCGCAAGGATAGATTATGCAAATGTTTGAATACTTCCAGCCCCACTCGACGAATAGCGCGCTGCGTGACTTTGGCGAATACAATATCGCGCAAATCTGAAAACACCGTACTTGCCAGCCGCAGCAATCCATAACCGAATAGCAAGGCCAGCGGCACCACCAGCAATGCCTTGGGTTGATTCAAATTATCGACGATGTGCTTGAGCACAATCGGAATGGACACGACTGCCAGCTTCGCACCAATCAGGAAGCTGATAGCGATAAACGCCCGCCACTTGTATTCCCACAAGTACGGCAACAACAAACGCACAGTCCGCCAATCGGCAGAACCTGGCTGACCACCATCAGAACTAAAATGACGCATATTTACTCGATAAATTTAAGACAGACTGATAAATCAATCGTTTTTAGACATTAACAAAGGTTTGTATGGGCGCTCAAATTTTTGCAAAATATCGTAATAAGTCCGAATATTTTCCACAAAAATAACACCCTCACCACCCCGACAGAAACCATGTTTGGCGGCACCACCCTGTTCGGAATTAGACAACATGGGCATCGTTGTTTTCACATCACTCCAAGCCACCGGATTAAGTTTACACCGTTGTGCCAGCACCCTTGCATCTTCCAGATGCCCCTCTCCCTGATTATACGCGGCCAGTGCCATCCAGGTTCTATCTGGCTCAATCAGCTTGGGTGACATCTGATCTATCATCAATGCCAGATATTTCGCCCCACCCATGATACTTTGTTGCGGATCCAGACGGTCGTCCACACCCATGGAATCCGCCGTAGCGGTTGTCATCATCATCAGACCCCGCACACCTGTTGGGGAGGTCGCATAAGGATCCCAGTGCGATTCCTGATATCCGATTGCCGCGATCAAACGCCAATCTATACCTGTTGCATCCTGTGCTGCATAAAAAAATTTACGATATTTTGGGAGGGTGGTATGCATTTTATCCAGAAACCCAGAAACATCGGCCTCTTCCAGACGATCAGCATGACCATAATATTTATCTATTAATCGCTTTAACGTGCCGTCCTGTTTGATTTTTTGCATAAATTGCTGCACCTGCTTAAACAGCACAGGATCAGGCGTTCTTGGAAAAGCCCAGGCCAGCGGATCCGCTTTAGGTAATTCAAAAGCCACATCCAAATTCGGGTAAAACTTACGTGCCACATCAAACTCATTAGAATCCGTCAATACCGCATCAGATAAGCCGCTCGCCAACCTGTTCAACGCTTCCTCATCCCATTTAGCCGGCAACGCTGTCCATTTCAACTGAGGCACAGCCTTGGCTGCGAGGCGTAAGGTTTCAGTATGACTACTACCCGCCACTACCTCTACCCGCATTTTCGCCAGATCAGCAAAGTTCTTAGGTTTTATACCATCTTTGTTATAAATTACCTGCTGCGTCACGCTCATATATGGTGGACTAAATTGCATTACTTCTTTACGCGAGGCGAGCACGCTAATGCCAGCAGCAATAAAATGCGCCTGATGTTGCGCTAGCAATCCAAACATTTCACCCAAATTTTGCCCTTGTATGAATCGCACGCGATAACCATTCTGTTCAGCAAATCGCGTCACCAGATCATACTCAAAACCACTGGATTTCCCGTCATCCCCCTCAAAATAAGTCGTTGGTCCATTATGCGTAAGCACAACAATTTCGCCTGACTTTGCAGGCGCAGCGATAGGCGCAGGAGGAAGTTTAGGCAAATGCGGCATATCACATGCCGCCAGCATCAACAATAAAATGGTAAGCAAAATTCGCATAGGCAGTAGTCTTACTGAGTTCAGTCGAATTGTCCAGCCACAATACTGGCTTCATATTTAAGCAATATACGGCTACAATGGCTGACTAAACGGAGAGGTGGCAGAGTGGTTGAATGTACCTGACTCGAAATCAGGCATAGACGCAAGTCTATCGAGGGTTCAAATCCCTCCCTCTCCGCCATCATAAATCTGCGATTATTCGTACTACTCAGATAAAATTTCAGACTCAAATCTGATCTGTGCTGACAAAGAATTAGAAACAAAACACCCCGCTTCAGCTTTTTGCAGCACCAAGCGTGTTCTGTCCTCATCAGCTTCAGCAGGCACTTTCAACTGTATATGCATTACAAATTCCGTAAATCGAGTTTTACCTTCCACCCGCGCCAACGTGCCCTGCACATTACATTCAATAGCGACCCAATTGATTTTCATCGCTGTGGCAACTGCCCGAAAAGTCAGAATATAGCAATCACCCAATGCCGCAACCAGCAAGGTTTCCGGTGACCAGCGATCGCCTGGGCCACCAAAGTCCTTAGGCGCCGCAGATGCAATATCTGCCAATCCTTCACTATGCAATATCACTTCGCCCACTTGATTGGCAGTCACGCTCGCTTGATACTGGTATGGAAAATTCATCATCTGGTTAGTGCCTCCTTTACTATTCAACACCCTCACCCTACACCCACAATGACAAATAAAACAGCGTAATCATATGAAAATATTTTACATTCGAATTTGCGTATATTCAATTTTTCGAATATACTTCAACCCATCAATGTATTTCCTGCCCACAACGTTTCAGGAGCTAACACATGGAAATGACGTCACCGTCCTATAATCAGACCTTTAAATGGGTAATAGGCGTAATACTGGCTGTTTTAGTGTGGGTATGGCTGTATAACTCACTACAACCAGTAGCTGATTACATCATGTCACTCACTGGCATTGCTGCAGAAACTCATCTCGGTTCAGCACTCAACTTCTTTCTATTTGAAACACCTAAAGTACTGCTGTTATTGACGCTGATAGTGTTTGTCATGGGCGTGATACAGACTTTTGTCGCTCCTGAACGCACACGCAAGATTTTGTCAGGTCGGCGCTTGGGCATAGGTAACGTCATGGCAGCCAGTCTGGGTATAGTCACTCCCTTTTGCTCATGCTCGGCCGTACCTCTGTTTATCGGATTTTTACAGGCTGGTGTCCCACTTGGTGTCACATTTTCATTTTTGATTTCGGCACCTATGGTCAATGAAGTTGCACTAGGATTGTTATTTGGCTTGTTTGGCTGGAAAATCGCATTGCTATATTTAAGCTTAGGTTTATCGGTGGCAATTGTAGCGGGCCTGATCATCGGCAAGCTCGGCATGGAAAAATATCTGGAAGACTGGGTACAGGCTATACAAGCAAACGGTGGTGCTGTTCATGTCGCGCTTGATCATAAACAGACTTGGGCAGAACGCTTCCAGGCGGGTATTGCCCACCTCAAAGAAATTGTCGGCAAAGTCTGGCCATATATCGTTCTAGGCGTTGCAGTGGGCGCAGGTATACACGGCTATGTGCCACAAAACTTTATGGCGAGTATCATGGGCAAAGGCGCCTGGTGGTCGGTGCCTGCAGCAGTATTAATCGGCGTGCCCATGTATTCCAATGCCGCAGGAATTATCCCTGTAGTACAGGCATTATTAGGCAAAGGCGCAGCGTTAGGGACGGTACTGGCATTCATGATGAGCGTGACTGCACTGTCCTTTCCTGAAATGATTATTTTGCGCAAAGTATTAAAGCCCAGATTAATCGCAACATTTATTAGTATAGTAGCAGCGGGCATTTTGTTCGTTGGTTATGTTTTTAATGCAGTATTGTAAAAGGAGTAATGCAATGAAAGGCAATCGTATGATGCGCATGATGTCAGTGATGGTGATGATTTCTCTGGCAGCGACCCATTTATCAGGTCAGTTTGATTTACTCCACCCCAGTTTTTTATGGATAGCAGGCATGGCGAGCATCATGGCATTTCAAGCCACATTTACTGGCTTCTGCCCTGCTTCTAGCCTATTTGGCAAAAATGCATCCTGCTCCATTAAATAACGCGAGGTTTATATGGCCCATGCAATACTCCATCCTTCTATCGTATCGCTCGTATCCTTAGCCGCCAGCATCGCTGCTAATCATCCAGGCAAGGGTTTATGCCAACTAGACAAACTCAAGCAGTTTGGCGTGAGCGATGAACAAATCGATTTAGTGATAGATATTGCACGCCATATTCGCGATGAAGCAGGTCAAAAAATAGATGCACAGTTTGATGCTATCTATGATGAAAAAATATCTGACGAGACCGATGCATCAGCACCCGCTGCAACCAGCAGTTGCTGTAGCAGCACCGGCACTGGCAAAGCGTGTTGCTAATCACGCAACTATGCTGATCAAAGTTATTTGCCCTGGCTGCAATAGCTGCCGCGCCACAGCTAATCTCATACGCGAAGTTGCTGAGGCAAGGCATGTTCAGATAACACTAGAAGAAATTAACAATCTCAGCGACATCATCGCCCAAGGCATTACCCGCACACCAACTATCATGATAGGTGACAAAGTAGTATTGGCTGGTGGCGTACCTGAATGGATAGACATAGAAAACTGGCTCACACCATCGCTAACCTAAGAAAGGAAGCATCATGAAAAACATTAAAGTTCTCGGTACAGGCTGTGCTAATTGCAAAACCACAACCAAACTCATAGAAGAAGCCGCGCAAGCCAAAGGTGTTGCGATACAATTGGAAAAAGTGGAAGACATCGCGGCCATACTCGGATATGGCGTCATGTCCACCCCAGGTGTGGTGATAGATGGTGTAGTCGTCCATGCAGGCGGCGTGCCTGACCGCAAAAAAATTGATAGCTGGTTAACCTAGAAAGCAAAATATGAGCGCAACGCACGACGACCATCATGAGCATAGTCATGGCTGTGACCACCATCACGGCCATGGTCACCATCATCATGATCATAGCCATGTAGATACTACCAGTCGTGCATTTGCTGTCGGTGTCGGTCTCAACCTTGCTTTTGTCATCATCGAAATCGGCTTTGGTTTATACGCTGATTCCTTATCACTATTAGCCGATGCTGGGCATAATTTCAGTGATGTGATCGGCCTGCTTGCTGCCTGGGGCGCCTTAATATTATCCAAACGTGTGCCATCACTGCATTACACTTATGGCCTGCGCAGCACCACCATCCTGGCTGCACTCGCCAACGCCATGTTATTGCTCATAGCGGTCGGCGGCATTTCCTGGGAAGCCATACGTCGCTTTACCGAACCTATGCCCGTCAATGAACCTGTCATGATATGGGTCGCGCTAGTCGGAGTAGTCGTTAACGTTGGAACAGCATTGATGCTCATGCGTGGTCACAAAGAAGACCTCAATCTACGTGGCGCATTCATCCATATGATAGCTGATGCAGCAGTATCCGTAGGTGTGGCTATTGCTGGTGTGCTCATGTTATGGACAGGCTGGCTATGGCTAGACCCTGCCATCAGTTTGCTGATCGCAGCTGCCATTATGTATGGCACGTGGGGGCTATTCAAACAATCACTCAAACTGGCGTTGCATGCCGTTCCCGATGCGATTAATCCCGCCAAAGTGTTGGCATATTTACAGAGTCTGCCCGAAGTACAGGAAGTTCACGACCTGCACATCTGGGGCATGAGCACGACTGAAAACGCCCTCACCGCACATCTGGTCACGCCTGCGGGCCATCCTGGCGATAGTTTTCTGGCGAAAATCGCGGAAGAGCTGTCTCACCATCACAGCATCCAGCACGCAACCTTTCAAATAGAACTGGGTGAGCACGATGTGCTATGCAAGCTGGCACCAGCTGACGTCGTATAAGTTCGCTAATACCCGTCAGCCGAGCCTTCACGACGTGGATCTACCCCACCCATCCAGCCATTTTGCACGCGCATAAAGCCGTGCAAACCGCTGTTGGCCTCACCTACTTTTACGTCATGCCCCATCATTTCCAATTCGGATTGCAACGATACTAAACCAGTACCACTTTCCAGCTCCGTTGGACCGTTACGGCTACCAAAATTTGGCAACGCCACTGCTTGCTGCATATCCAGATGCCAGTCCAGTACGCCTATCAGTGTTTTCGCAACATAATTAATTATCGAACTGCCACCTGGTGAGCCTATCGCCCCCACTAATTCATGTTGCCCATCCAATATCAGTGTCGGTGTCATTGAACTCCGTGGGCGCTTATTAGCCTGCACACGATTCGCCACCAGCTTGCCATTTTGATCCGGCATAAAAGAAAAATCGGTGAGCTCATTATTGAGCAAGAAACCATCAACCATATGCCGGCTACCAAACGCGTCTTCAATAGAGCTGGTCATGGACACTGCATTTCCCCACTTATCGACTATGGATAAATGACTGGTTGACGGCAATTCCAGCGCATTATCCTTAGACATGCTCACCGCGCCCGCAGGCACACCTGCCGTTGCTACACCCATGGAAAATTCGGTATCAATCAAGCTTGCACGCTGACGCAAATAAGCTGGATCCAACAACCCCGCAATCGGTACAGCAACGAAATCATCATCCGCCAAATACATATTACGATCAGCAAATGCCAGGCGTTCAGCTTCACTTATCAAATGTACCGCTTGCACTGAATCAGGCTGCAATCCAGCCACATCGTAGTGCCCCAATATTCCAAATATCTGCAACAACGCCACGCCGCCTGAACTTGGCGGTGGCATCCCACACAACACATAGGCATGATAACTACCGCACAATGGGGCACGTGACTTAGCCTGATATTGCGCTAAATCTCCCATGTGCATCCGACCCGGATTAGTAGGATGCATATGCACTGTGGTCACGATATCTTGCGCGATCTTGCCAGTATAAAAAGCCTTAGCACCTTCATTCGCCACACGCAGCAAAACGTTGGCATAAGCCCGATTCACCAGACGTTCGCCCGCCGCAATAGGCGTGCCATCAGCATGATAAAAATAAGTGCGTGCCGCTGGCTGCAACGACAAATAAGCATCCTTCGCGACTAAACTATGTAAACGTGGCGACACGATAAAACCCTTATTCGCCAATTTTATCGCTGGCGTAAACAATATCCGCCAAGGCAAACGACCATGCTGCTGATGCGCCAGCTCCAGCATCCGTAACAATCCGGGCACACCTACCGACCTGCCGCCCACCACTGCCTGATAAAAGCTCATGGGCTGATCTTCATCCAGCATAAACATATCCGCAGTCGCCGCAGCAGGCGCAGTCTCACGTCCATCATAAGCCAGCACCTGCTTATCACTGTGCTGGTAATACATCATAAAACTGCCGCCACCAATACCCGACGACTGCGGCTCTACCAATCCCAGCACCAGCTCCACCGCAATCGCCGCATCTATCGCATTGCCGCCACGCTTGAGCATTTCCACACCAGCCGCCACTGCCAGCGGATTCGCTGCCACCACCAGCGCATGTTGCCTGACCACTGCAGTACGCGTGTGCAAACCCGTTGCTGCTTCAGGCGCTTCAAGCCGATCCGCTACCGCAGAACTCGCCCAGCTAAAAGCGACAACACAACATAGACGAATCAGGTAATTTTCAAACATAACGACGCGCTTTCATTTATATCGAATCAGGTAAGCACAATGAGGGTCTTTATAAGGCCCCGTCGCCTTTTCCCAGCCTTGGCCAGGAGACGTTTGCCAACACACAAGCTCACCGGTGAGTTTGCTACGCCATTGATACCAAGGTGCAGGATTGGCACTGGCTTGAGCAGCTGATAACAATAACAACACCCAGACCATAGACTTCACGATATTCATCATAGCTTTCATCTCCAGTAACTATCGCATCAGCATACTTGGAATTCATCCCCAGTTCTATAATAAACATATTCGTTGAACAACGCCCAGCAGCTATAAATGCGCAAATTTCCTCAATCATTAGTTAAGTAAATTCGACACATCAAATTCGCATTACTGACGATATTCCGCATTATCTCCACCCATTTTCGGGTAAAATTCAGCCTTTACTTTGCCCCGCTCATTGCATTATGTCCGAAATCATACATTTAGCTGGTTCTGCTGCCTTATCTCAATTTCGTCTTGATAAACTGGCGCAAGCTTTGCCTGATTACACATGTATTGCAGCTCAGTTTTGGCATTTTGCCGAGATTAGCGCACCGCTGGATGATACTGCTCAAAAGACGCTGGCCAGTTTGCTAACTTATGGATCGCCGATAACCTCCCCTACTCAGGGCACGATAATGTTAGCAGTGCCTCGACCCGGTACGATTTCACCCTGGTCATCCAAAGCTACTGACATTGCCAAGCATTGCGGCCTGACGGCAATTTCGCGCATAGAGCGCGGTACGGCCTATACCTTCCAGCGTCGTGATGGCGCTGCCTTAACTGCTGCTGATTTAAGCTTGATAGCACCACATATCCATGATCGCATGACCGAAGTCATATTTGGCGATCTGGATGCCGCACAAGCACTGTTCCGCCATTTGCCACCGAAACCGCTGACGACAGTGGATATTCTGGCGGGTGGACGTGAAGCGCTGATGGCTGCCAATAGCGAATTGGGATTAGCATTGTCTGCGGATGAAATTGATTATCTGGTAACAAATTTCACCCGTCTGGGACGCAACCCGACTGATGTAGAACTGATGATGTTCGCACAGGCAAATTCTGAACATTGCCGCCACAAGATTTTTAATGCGAGCTGGGTGATAGATGGCGAAGCGCAACCTCATACCTTATTTGGCATGATACGTGAAACTCACGCGCAACATCCTGAAGGCACGGTGGTGGCGTATTCGGACAACTCATCAGTCATCGAAGGCTTTGATACTGCACGTTTTTATCCATCGCCTGATGGCAGCTACGCATATCACCAAGCTGAAACTCATATTTTGATGAAAGTTGAAACACATAATCACCCGACTGCTATATCACCTTTTCCTGGCGCAGCAACAGGTTCAGGCGGTGAGATCCGTGATGAAGGTGCGACGGGCATAGGTTCAAAGCCTAAAGCGGGTTTATGTGGGTTCTCAGTTTCCAACTTGAATATTCCCGCTTTGACCCAACCGTGGGAACGCTATCAGGATAACGCTGCACAATATGGCAAGCCTGAGCGCGTCGCATCGGCCTTGCAAATCATGATAGAAGGACCGCTAGGCGCGGCGGCATTTAACAATGAGTTTGGTCGTCCTAATCTGGCGGGCTATTTCCGCACATTTGAAGAAAGTTGCGCTGGCGAAATGCGCGGCTATCACAAGCCCATCATGCTGGCAGGTGGTGTCGGTAACATTGCTGCATCACACTGTTTCAAGTCTATGTTTCCAGCAGGCACGCTACTTATCCAATTAGGTGGCCCTGGCATGCTCATCGGCTTGGGCGGTGGTGCGGCTTCGAGTATGGATACCGGCACTAATGCTGAAAACCTGGACTTTGATTCTGTCCAGCGCGGCAACCCGGAAATGCAACGTCGTGCGCAGGAAGTTATCGACCGCTGCTGGCAACTTGGCGATGCCAATCCCATACTTTCTATCCACGACGTAGGTGCAGGCGGCATCTCTAATGCTTTCCCTGAACTGGTCGATGGTGCAGGCCGCGGCGCGACTTTCCAATTGCGCGATGTGCCGCTGGAAGAATCTGGCATGGCCCCACGTGAAATCTGGTCTAACGAATCGCAAGAGCGGTATGTGCTGGCAATTGCACCTGAGCAACTGGATTTATTCAAACAATTCTGCGAGCGTGAGCGTTGTCCGTTTGCGGTGGTCGGGGTCGCTACGGAAGCCATGCATTTGCGTGTTGAAGACAGCTTGTTGCCAGAAATGCCAGTCGATATGGAAATGTCCATACTTCTAGGCAAACCACCACGCATGACCCGCGATGTCAGTCGCGTAACCCATGAATTACTTGCAATTGATACCCGCAATATTAATCTACTTGAAGCCGCACAACGCGTATTACAACTGCCTAGTGTCGCCTCAAAATCATTCCTGATCACCATTGGTGACCGTACCGTGGGCGGCTACACCGCCCGCGACCAGTTCGTCGGCCCTTGGCAAATCCCGGTGGCCGACGTGGCAGTAACGACCATGGGCTATGACACTTACCAAGGTGAAGCCTTTGCATTAGGCGAGCGTACACCGCTGGCGCTGATTAACGCCCCTGCTTCCGGCCGTATGGCGATAGGCGAAGCACTGACCAACCTGGCAGCCGCACGTGTAGAAAAAATTGGCGACATCAAATTATCAGCCAACTGGATGGCTGCTGCGGGTTTCCCTGGCGAAGATGCTGCATTGTTCGACACTGTAAAAGCCGTCGGACTAGAGCTTTGCCCTGCACTCGGCATCAGCATCCCTGTCGGTAAAGATTCTTTATCCATGCGCAGCACTTGGCAGGAGGATGGCGAAAACAAAGCCGTGACTTCCCCACTATCGCTAATTATTACCGCATTTGCGCCCACACCTGATGCTCGCGCCACGCTCACACCGCAATTACGCACTGATGCAGGCGACACCGATCTGATTTTGATTGATCTCGGTTGCGGCCGTAATCGTCTGGGCGGTTCTGCATTCGCACAGGTTTATAAACAAATAGGTGATAAAGCACCTGACGTCAATTCAGCTCGTCAGCTCCAGGCTTTCTTCGAAACTATCCAGACACTCAATACCAATCAGCAGATACTGGCTTACCATGATCGTTCCGATGGTGGCTTATGGGCAACCATGTGCGAAATGGCCTTTGCAGGACATTGCGGTATCAGCATAGATGCAGATGAGCTATGCCAAGAACGTGTACGCGTGGAAGTGGAAATAGAAGGAACCGCTGAAGATGATGATGCACCACTAATTCCAGCAGGTAAGGAATTCCACGAACGCGTCTTTAGCGTGCTCTTCAATGAAGAATTAGGCGCGGTGCTACAAGTCAAACGTGAACACACACCAGCCGTTATGCAAACATTTTTCCAAGCTGGGTTACGTAGTGAATTTCATGTCATTGGTACGCTTAATCAAACTGACAATATCCAGATTATCCGTGATGACAAAATCATACTCGATATGGATAGAATCACAGCCCAACAGCTGTGGAGTGCTACCAGCCGTCAAATCCAGCGCCTGCGTGACAACCCTGCCTGCGCAGACAGCGAATATGCACAGATAGCCGAACGTGATGATGCAGGACTATCCGTCAACCTCACCTTTGACCCAGCACAATCTATCGTGATAGGTGGCAATAAACCACGCATAGCCATCTTGCGCGAACAGGGAGTGAACGGTGAAGTAGAAATGGCAGCAGCATTTGACCGCGCAGGCTTCCTAGCAGTCGATGTGCATATGAGTGACATTATTGCTGGACGTGTAAGTCTGGCTGATTTCCCTGGCTTTGCTGCATGTGGTGGTTTCTCTTATGGCGATGTGCTCGGCGCGGGTGAAGGTTGGGCAAAGTCCATCTTATTTAACCCTCGCGCACGTGACGAATTCGAAGCATTTTTCCAACGTACCGATAGCTTCGCGCTTGGTGTATGTAATGGCTGCCAGATGATGAGTAATTTAAAGTCCATCATCCCGGGTGCGCAACACTGGCCTAAATTCACCCGCAACCAGTCCGAGCAGTTTGAAGCACGCTTTGCCATGGTAGAAATCACCGACAGCCCATCTATCCTGTTCGATGGCATGGTCGGTAGCCGTATGCCTGTCGTAGTGGCGCATGGTGAAGGTTATGCCAACTTCAGCCAAACAGGTGACATGAAGCAAGTGAACACCGCAATGCGCTTTGTTGATCACGCTGGCAACGCGACTGAAGTCTATCCGTTAAACCCGAATGGTTCAGCGCAAGGTTTAACTTCCGTAACCAACGATGATGGCCGCTTCAGTATCATGATGCCGCATCCTGAACGCGTATTCCGTGCCGTACAAAATAGCTGGTATCCAGACCAACAGCAGGAAAATGGAGCATGGTTACGTTTATTCCAGAATGCGCGCAAGTGGGTAGGTTAAGTGACTACCGATAAAATCATTCCTATTGTACGTTTTTCTGCTGAGGATCTCGCCGCGCGTAACGCGGAAATGGGACTGGATGAAACGCGCTGGTACAGCGAAGATGAACTCGATGCACTGGAAGAAACCGACCCGCTGCTGGCAACACGTATTGCCCAAAAGCAGGCACGTATCGATAAACTGCGCCCTTATATCGTCAATGGTGAAACACCACCATTGACAGTTGAAGCCATGACCACCGTACTAGAAGAAGCGCGAGCCATTTTATTGCGCGATGGCGGCGATTTAGAACTGGTGAGCATTGTAGATACCACAGTAAAAGTCAGACTGAAGGGCGCCTGCGTAGGTTGCCCTAATTCGATGATGGATTTGAAAAACGTAGTTGAGAAGATAGTGCGCCGTACTTTTCCACAAGTCACTAGCGTACAAAATACTTATTGACTCTGCACAAGAGCAGTTACCAGCGTTTACTCCTCCACTTGCTGGTTAGACATGGCTGGCTGTGTAACAACAGGTTTATTCAATGATTCCATAGGCGGATGTTTTTCCAACAACTTCTGTTTCACTGCTTGTTGTTTTTGCGGTGGCAGTTGTTTTAATTTCTTATAGTTTTGCCGCGCCAACTCACGCTGCTCTTGGGTAAGCGAAGTCCATGCGGTTAACCGCTTCTGAAAACGCTCCTGTTCTTCTGGCTTCAATTGTGGATATTTAGCAGCAATAGCCAATAAACGATGACGCTGCAAATTCGACATACTTGCCCAATTATCTGATACGGGTGCGAGTATACTTTGTTGCGCAGGCGTTAAAGCATGCCAAGCAGGTGCGGGGGCATCTAATTTAGTTGCAGGCCATGCGAATAAAGACCACATCAATCCACACAGCAACACCACTATTCTGAATCGTTGTTGACCCATTTACTTATATGCCCATCCAAATATGCGTTAACTGGTAAATCGCCCGTAAGCAACGCCGTGTCGACACTTGCGGTATCGTCGTCATCATCCATGTTCGACTGCATCACTACAAAACTTGCAAGCAGCAACATCATCAATACTGCACCCAATATACCCATACGATGTTGTCGCAATTTATCAACCAAGGCCATGCTGTGCCCTGCACCCACATGCGCTTCAGATTTGTGCTGCGCGTGCGCACAGGCACGCTCACGTGCTAAATGCAATCGTTCCAATATCTCTGGACGAACGTCATCCAGTCCGGCATTTAGCTCGGCTATAATTTTTTTTGCCAATATATCATCACTATTATTCATAGTTAGTCCTTCATATCTTTCAGTAGCGCAGCCAGTGCATGTGTGGCGCGCGAACAGTGCGTTTTGACGCTGCCTTCTGAGCAGCCCATCACTTGTGCTGTTTCTGCTATATCCATGTCTTCCCAATAACGCAGCAGGAATGCTTCGCGTTGACGTGCAGGCAATTTTTCTATTGCCGCTTCTATATAAGCAAGATTCTTGCCTGTTATCAGGCTATTGAGTGGGCTGTCCTTTTCGTCTGCCGCCTGATCATATTCCAATGGCTCATCTTCGCCTTCAGAGCCATGCCCAGGCGTAAGAAAAGAAATTGCTGTTACCCAATAATTCCGAACTTTCTGGCGACGATAATAATCGCGTATCGTATTTTGCAAAATACGCTGAAATAACATAGGAAATTCTTCAGGCGGCTGGTTACCATATTTTTCTGCCAATTTCATCATGGCATCCTGCACGATATCCAGCGCAGCTTGATCGTCACGCACAGCGAATGCGGCTTGACGATAAGCTCGACGTTCCACATCCGCTAAAAAACGCCCCAAAGCGTGCGCGTTTTCCACGTCTAACTCAATTCTTTAAATGAAAGCAAATTATCCAACCTGACAATTTCAACACACCCATCCATATGTGCCAGCTTTAACCACTCCGCCGCATCTGCAGTATAAACATCCAACGGTAAAATCTCAGCATGAACATTTTGTTGTTGTTCATCTATATAACTTACCTGCAAATGCCTGCGTTTCAACACCGCAAATTCTAATTGCTCATGTTGTACGCAGGAAATAGCTTGATACGCTGTCATTAATGCAAACCTGTATTCATTGCTGCCAAGGGATTAATATTTTTACCTAATTCAACACCGAACCGCTTTGCAAAACGATCCGCAAAGCCTTCTTGCGGAGAAAAATCAACTATCTTGTCAGCATGTATCACATCACGGGCAACAGACTCAGCGCTGCCGAAACCATCAGCCAAACCTAAACGCACACTCTCTTCACCACTCCACACTAACCCGCTAAACATATCTGGGGTTTCATGCAAACGTGTACCGCGACCAGCACGCACCGCTTGAATGAACTGCTGATGAATTTGCTCCAGCATAACTTTAGCGTAAGCTTCCTGTTGAGGATTTACTGGTGAGAATGGGTCAAGAAATCCCTTGTTTACACCAGCAGTAAGCAATCTGCGTTCTACACCGAGCTTATCCATCGTACCCGTAAATCCGAAGCCATCCATTAACACACCGATAGACCCCACCAGACTGGCTTTATCCACATAAATCTTATCCGCAGCTGCGGCAACGTAGTAACCACCTGACGCGCACAAATCATCAACCACTACATACAATGGAATCTTGGGATATTTACTACGCAGACGCTTGATTTCATCATAAATCTGCCCCGCCTGCACTGGACTGCCGCCAGGACTATTAATCCGCAAGATCACGCCTTGCGTATCTTTGTCCTTGAATGCATCCTGCAAACCACTAATAATTTGATCAGCACTGACTTCATTTGCCGAGATCGTACCTTTAAGCTCAACCAGGGCAGTATGTTTGCCGTCCATATCCAGTTTATTGTCACCAGACCAACTCATGAATAAAAACAGCAAGGTAAACAAATAGCCAAAACCCAGAATTTTGAACAATATGCTCCAGCGACGTGCAGCGCGCTGCTCTTTAACTGCTGCCAGCGCCACTTTTTCCAGCACGCCACGTTCCCAATTACCCGAATTTTCTGAATCAGACATAGTTATTCCTTAATATTCATTCAAAAGAAACGCATTATAAGCTTAAGCATTCAAGCTTAACCACCGCGCCAAATCGTTAAAACTATGTGCTACATATAACGGATTAAATGCTCGCAAACTATCCTCTTCATG
Organism: Sulfuriferula nivalis; assembly: GCF_009937995.1. Classification (NCBI taxonomy): domain Bacteria; kingdom Pseudomonadati; phylum Pseudomonadota; class Betaproteobacteria; order Nitrosomonadales; family Sulfuricellaceae; genus Sulfuriferula; species Sulfuriferula nivalis. The sequence goes on along the minus strand of NZ_AP021881.1, from coordinate 982,872 downwards.
CGCACCGTAGCCAACACCGACACTTGCTACACCCGCATTTTGCGCCATTAATAAGTCATGACTGGTATCACCTATCATTAGCGTGCGCTCGGGTGGCACGACGCAATAATCCATCAACTGCAATATCATATCCGGATGTGGTTTAGAATTAACTTCATCAGCACAACGTGTCGCATGAAAATAGGGGCGCATCTGGCTTTGATCCAGCGCCCTGTCCAGACCACGCCGGCTTTTGCCTGTAGCAACTGTCATCCAGTAGCCTTGTGAATGCAAATATGGCAGCGTTTGCGCAACCCCCTCAAACAAAGGCAATAAGTGATCCTGCCCCAAAAAATGATGTCTGTAACGGGCAGTAAACGCGGGGTAATCAGTTTCGGACAGGTCGGGCAACAAAGTCGCTATCGCCTCACTCAATCCCAAGCCAATAATATGACTCGCCTCAGCCAAACTAGGCACGGGCAAACCCATATCAACACAGGAAGCAATGATGGAATTGGCTATCGCCGCAGTCGAGTCCATCAGCGTGCCATCCCAGTCAAATATCAGTAAATCAAACTGTTTGCTCATAATTTGTCGATGAAATTCTGCAATTCAGGAGGAAGCGGCACACTAATAGTTAAAACTTCATCGGTCAAGGGATGCGGCAACGTCAGCTGCCATGCATGCAGAAACATACGTTTCAAACCGCGCCTAGCCAAATCCTTATTCAACGGAAAATCACCATATTTGTCATCGCCCGCTATTGGAAAGCCACTATGTGCCAGATGCACGCGTATTTGATGCGTTCGACCCGTTTTGAGTTCCGCTTCCAACAAACTAAATTCGGACCAAGATTTCTGCAGTCTGAATATGGTATGGGCAACTTTGCCATCTTCACGCACCATGACCCTACGTTCACCATCGGCATTCAAATATTTGTACAAAGGCAATTTAATATGTTGAACTGGATTCTTCCACTGCCCATAAACCAGCGCCAAATAGCGTTTATCCATACCGCCATCACGAAACATGTCATGCAATTTAACTAGGGCACTACGCTTAGTCGCCAGTATCAATGCGCCAGAAGTTTCTCTATCCAGTCTGTGCGCCAGTTCCAGAAATTTACATTCTGGCAATTCCAGCCGTAACTGCTCAACCACACCCAAACTAACCCCACTACCACCGTGTACCGCCATGCCAGCAGGTTTGTTGATAATTAACAACGCATCATCACGATACAACACCTGATCCATTAGGCGCATACCACCTTTAGGTAAATGCGTAACCGGCTTGTGCTCAGGTTCGGCAACACGTACAGGAGGAATGCGAACTTCATCACCCAACTGTAATTTACGCGCGGCATCTACCCTGCCCTTATTTACACGCACCTCACCACTACGCAAAATACGGTATAAGTGACTTTTGGGTACACCCTTCAGGTGGCGCGCAAGGAAATTATCGATACGCTGACCTTCGGACGATTCGTCTACCTTCACAAAAGTGACAGATTCTTTGCGTAAATCATTCATTTTGAATATACTGTTACTACTTTTTTATAAAGGCAGTACTTAAGAAGTAAAGAAGATTTAGATTATCTTTTCAGCAGCACTGCCAAAAAAGTAAAATTAACCGGTTAATATCGCTCACCGGAACCACAAGCGAGTATGAGGCGGCAATTATACACCCCACATACCTGATACGGAAAACCATGCATGCATTGCACATGGGTTCCACGTAAGTAGCGATAAAAGATTTAACAGCGCGCGAACACAATACTGACTACTGACCTCAAACCAACTTCTCGGGTTAAAGCACGAAAGCAACTGACTGGCACACAAGAAACACGACAACCTTGCCAGACACACAGCATACTCGGCACCCGATACAGTTCAAGATGAGCTCACCTGTCAGCCTAACGAAGATCCAATCACGCACCATGAAGTCACACACAACTGAATTAACCTGGATGTCCACTATGATTGCAACCAGACTATAAACACCTTGTGTATCCACGCTAAACCGTGCTGATAATGCTTCGTCCTGTGTAATGCGCGCAGGAGAGAAACAAAAATGAAACGCATGTTATTTAACGCAACACAGGCAGAGGAATTGCGTGTTGCTATTGTTGATGGTCAAAAATTAGTTGACCTGGACATAGAATCTGCAAACAAAGAACAACGTAAAAGCAATATTTACAAGGGTATTGTTACCCGTGTAGAACCCAGTCTGGAAGCTGCTTTCATCGATTACGGCAATGACCGTCATGGCTTTTTGCCGTTCAAGGAACTATCCCGAGCATGTTACTCTGGCGAAGCCGCTGAATCAGGTCGCCCACGCATACAAGACGTATTGCGTGAAGGCCAGGAACTCATTGTTCAGGTCGAAAAAGATGAGCGTGGCAACAAAGGTGCGGCACTCACTACATACATCAGCCTTGCAGGCCGCTACCTTGTCTTAATGCCTAACAACCCACGTGGTGGTGGCGTATCACGTCGTATCGAAGGTGAAGAACGCAATGACCTGCGTGATGTGATGGCGCAACTGGCTATCCCAGCGGGGATGAGCATCATTGCTCGCACCGCAGGTATCGGTCGTGGCGTTGAAGAATTGCAGTGGGATTTAAACTATTTGCTCCAACTCTGGAGTGCAATCGATGGTGCTGCCAACAGTCAAAAAGGCGCTTTCTTGATCTATCAGGAAAGCAGCCTGGTCATACGTGCCATCCGTGACTACTTCCAGCCTGACATCGGCGAGATCCTGATTGACACTGAAGATGTGTACGAACAGGCACATCAGTTCATGAGTCATGTCATGCCTGGCAATGTACACAAAGTTAAACTGTACAAAGACGATGTACCACTATTTTCGCGCTTCCAGATCGAACATCAGATCGAAACCGCATTTGCACGTGAAGTGTCTCTGCCTTCTGGTGGCGCAATTGTTATTGACCACACAGAAGCACTGGTGTCAGTTGACGTAAACTCAGCGCGCTCAACACGTGGCACAGACATCGAACAAACCGCCTTCAACACTAACCTGGAAGCTGCTGAAGAAGTCGCCCGCCAGTTACGTCTGCGTGACTTAGGTGGTCTGGTTGTAATCGACTTTATCGATATGGAAAGCCAGCGTAATCAACGTGATGTTGAAAACCGTTTGCGTGATGCACTGCATTTTGACCGAGCTCGCGTCCAAACAGGCAAAATCTCCAAATTTGGCTTGATGGAATTATCACGTCAACGCCTGCAACCTTCACTCGGTGAATCCAGCCATCTGCCTTGCCCACGCTGTAACGGCACTGGTTTCATTCGCGGTATAGAGTCAACCGCATTGCACATTTTGCGCATCATTCAAGAACAGGCAATGAAAGATCAAACAGGTGCGATACATGCACAAATCCCTGTTGATGTTGCCACCTTCTTGTTAAACGAAAAACGCGCTGACATTTTTGCGATTGAATCACGTCTGAAAGTCAGCGTGGTGTTAATTCCTAACATCCATTTAGTTACACCGCATTACAAGATTACCCGTTTGCGCCATGACGAAATTAATCCGTTAGAAATGCTCACACCTAGTTATCGTTTGAGCGAAACTATCGAAGAAGTCACACCAGTTGAAAACAATAAGAAAGAATCCAAGCCTTCAACGCAAGTGCCAGCTGTACGCGGTATCACACCTGCGCAGCCCGCACCTATCGTTGAGCAAAAAACAGCTGAATCTGAAGCAAATGCCACCGCTGCAGCTAAAACAGGACTTATTGGTCGTATCTTTGGCTGGTTACAGAAATTTAGTGATGAAAAACCGGTTGAAGCTGCACCAGTAGCAGTTCAAGCCAGCACCCGCCCATCAAACAATGAATCACGTAACCGTAATCGCAACCGCAACGACAGAGGCGGTGAGCGTAATGGCGAACCACGTCCTCCACGCAAGGACAATCGCGTTGAAGAAGGCCGTACCGAAGCCAAAACCGACAATATGGCAGAGCGTCCAGCCCGTAATGAGCAACGCAATGACAGACCACCCCGCCAGGAGCGTGCGCCACGTCCAGCACAGACCAACGTTGCAGCAGATGGCAACACTGACAACAAGCCTAAGGCAGAAAACACACGCAAACCGCGTCCACCACGTCAGCCACGCCCAGAAGTTGATGGTAACGTAGCAGTAGTGACTGCAACCACAGAAAACACAACACCTGAATCAACGGCTAACACCGATGTCGCAACTGGCAATGAACCAAGGCCGAATGGCGAACCACGCAGTCGCCGTGGCCGTCGTGGCGGTCGTCGTGAACGCAGACCTGACCAGGTTAACAGTGATGGTTCCAGCGCTGCTGAAACAATAGAAACCAGTCCGTCAGTCACCAATGTCGAACAGACTGGCAATACGCCGACCATTGAAGAAATTCAGACAGTTGCACCTGTTGAACACATCGAGGTCAAACCAGCTGAGGCTGAGGCTGAGGCTGAGCCAACCGTCGTGGTAACGGCTACCCCAATTGCTAGCAATAGCACCATGGAGGCAACTACACCTGTAGCAACTGCAGCAACGCAGATGGACATATTCGCGCCAGCGCCAGCAACTGCTCAGCCGCTATCTCCACCAATCGCTGAACCCGTTGTGGAAGACAAACCAGCTACAGTGGATACAGCGAATATAAACAATCTGTTAGCTGAATTACTTGCGCCATCAGCTGACGCTGCCAATTTACAAATGGTCGAAACTGCTGCTGCACAACCAGCAGCAAGCGCTGTCGAGCCTGTCACAAAACCACGTGTTCAGCGAGTCAGAGCAATTGAAACCGTAGTATTGGATGAGCCGTTGCAGCAGGTTGAAACCGCAGCCAAAGCTGAAGTAGTTGTGCCAGCAGCCATGACAGCTGCGATACCGCGTGTGCGTACAGCTTTACAACAAAGCGCACAAAACAATGAAGAAGAAGCGCCATTGGTGCAAATTGAAACCAAGCTTTAACATGAAAACTGCGGCATATCTGTTAAAAAGTATGCCGCAGCAGAAGTCTTGCAACTTTAATAGCAAAATAACTGATGTGATTTAACAAAACATCAATCACATAAAGCCTTTATTCGAACAAATCTCGGATCAGGGCTTTATTTTTTGTAACAACCCATCCGCAGCATCTTCGACCATAGCCAGCACCTGAGCAAAACCCTGATTGCCTCCATAATAAGGATCAGGCACTGACATACCAAAGAACTGGTTACTATAATTCAAGTACAGTTGCACCTTGTTTGCATGCTCTCCTGCCAGTTTTTGCAGGTTTTGCAAATTCGCCTCATCCATCGCCAGAATATAATCAAATTTCTCAAAATCTGACTGACATACCTGACGACCACGTAACGACGCAATATCATAACCAGCCTGACGCATCGTATGTTGTGCACGCTGGTCAGGAGGTTCGCCTATATGATAATCGTGCGTCCCAGCAGAATCGATGATCAGCTCAGCCCCCACTGCTCGTGCTTTACGGGTAAACACGCCTTCTGCCATCGGTGAACGGCAAATGTTTCCCATGCAGACGAAGAGAATTGAAGTTTGCTTCATGACATCACCGCGCCATGAGTCTGCCAGTGCCAACTATCCCGACACATAGCATCAATATCTCGCTGTGCTTGCCAACCCAATTCACGCGCTGCAAGACCAGGGTCAGCATAACAGCTGGCGATATCACCAGGACGCCGCCCAACAATACGATAGGATACAGGTTTGCCACTGGCACGCTCAAACGCCTGCACCATTTCCAGCACACTATAACCGCGTCCAGTTCCCAAGTTATAAGTTTGTACGCCCTCTTTTTTGGTTAATGCTGCTAAAGCATGCACATGTCCTAAAGCCAAATCGACCACATGAATATAATCGCGCACACCCGTGCCGTCAGGCGTAGGATAATCATTGCCATATACTGACAATTGCGCCAATTTGCCTGCTGCAACTTGTGCGACATAAGGCATGAGATTGTTAGGAATGCCATTAGGATCCTCGCCTATCAACCCACTTTCATGCGCACCTACAGGATTAAAATAACGCAACAGCACGATATGCCAATCCGCATTTGCTACAGGTAAGTCACGCAGCATTTCCTCAACTATTAATTTTGAACGCCCATAGGGATTAGTGGCAGACAAAGGGAAGTTTTCGTTGATGGGCACAGTTGCAGGGTCACCATAAACTGTCGCTGACGAACTGAACACCAGATTAAACACACCATGATCAGCCATAACTTCAGCCAACACCAAAGTGCCATAAACATTATTATCATAATATTCCAGCGGCATAGTGACGGACTCACCTACTGCTTTTAGACCCGCAAAATGTATCACTGCATCTATCTTGTGCTGCGCAAAAACGGCATTCAGTTTGGCCTTATCTCGAACATCTAAATTATGAAAAACAGGTGAGTGACCACTGATAGTTTGTATACGCTCTAACACACGCAATTTACTATTACACAAATTATCCACAATAATCACATCATGGCCTGCCTTCAACAATTCAATACTGGTATGACTTCCTATGTACCCCATACCACCCGTCACTAAAACTTGCATAACAAATCCCTAATTAACTTAATTACGACATACTAACTGTTACCTAACGAACACGGAATAACAACTTAGCAATTGCACAACAATAACCCTATAGCAAACATGCTATAACATGCCACAAATAAGAGAATAAATGCGATAATCATGTCATGACAAAGAGATTGATCACGATTTTTCTATTATACATAGCCGCATTTCCTGCTTATGCTTACAATGCCGCTTTTTTCTATGGCACACCGTTTATACCAGAATTACGCATCTACGATGCTGTCATCGTTGAGCCAGACCAGCCCGACTTTGCCAACATCCCTGCCAATTTACAAAATAAACTCTACGCCTACACCAGTTTAGGTGAAGTAGGCGCAGATAAACCTTACGCCAAAGCTATTCCAGCCACTGCAAAAATGACGCGCAATTCGGCATGGTCTTCCGATGTAATGGATCAAACCAGCCTAGCCTGGCAAAACTTTTACCTGGACAACATCGTCGCGCCGCTATGGAAGCGGGGTTTCCGAGGTATTTTTATTGACACGCTAGACTCATACCAACTTGCAGCTACAACCCCAGCTGCTCGTGCAGCTCAGGAAGCGGGAATGATCAATACAATTCGATTACTCACATCACGCTTCCCTGGAATCCGCATTATCCTCAATCGTGGCTTTGAAATATTGCCACAGGTACATGCTGACATTACCGCAGTTGTTGCAGAATCCTTATTTCAAGGATGGGACAACAGCAAACAACACTACACCACCGTCACCGACAACGACAGGAACTGGCTCATCGCTCAACTCAATCGAGCAAAAAATGAATATAAACTTCCCGTGATCGTCATAGACTATGTAGCACCAAGGCAACGATCGCAAGCACGGCAAATTGCGCAGAAAATTCGTGCCGCAGGTTATACACCATGGATTACCAATCCAGAATTAGACATGCTTGGCGTAGGATACCCTGAGATACAGCCACGTCGCATTTTGATGCTATACGATGGCCGTGAAGACAAAGATCCGGTCGAAAGCGAAATGCATAGATTTGGTGCCATGCCTCTACAATACATGGGATATATCCCCGAATACCATGACCTCACCCTGCCATTACCCAGCCAACAATTGGCAGGACAATATGCGGGCATCATCTTATGGTCAGGCAGTGCTGACAACAGCGTGCCACAACTCCAGCCCTAGCTGCTCAAACAAATTAAGCTCGGCATCCATGTAGCCGTAGTCAATGAATTTGGTTTCGATCGTAGCCAGGATAACTTACAAGCATTTGGCTTGACTGTTAAAGGCAGCGTTGCCGCTGACAATGTCAGCATTATTAAACAAGATGCGATAGTAGGTTTTGAGCACCCACCACAACCTCACCCTAGCAATATCGACATCATCCAGGCCAGCAAAGACAGCATCCCCATCTTGCAACTCAAAATTGGTGATCAAATCACGGATGTCGCTGCTTACACACCCTGGGGTGGATATGTCCTGTCACCCTATGCAATATATGAAATCCCCTATCAACAAGGTACACGCTGGATTATTAACCCATTTGTATTTTTCAAACGCGCACTCGATTTACCTGATATGCCTGCACCTGATGTCACCACCTCCACAGGCCGGCGCTTGCTCATGGCGCACATGGACGGCGATGGTTTTGCCAGCAATGCAGAATTCCCTGGCTCACCCTTAGCACCACGAGTGATGCTGGAAAAAATATTCAAAAAATATACCATCCCCACCGCGGTTTCCGTCATAGAAGCTGAAACCGCACCTTGGGGTTTATATCCCAAGAAATCAGCCGAAATGGAGCAGATTGCGCGAGAAATATATCGCCTTCCCCATGTGGAAATTGCTAGCCACTCTTATTCACACCCATTCAAATGGCAACAATTAAGCGAAAATGCGGATGGTGAAGGTAACAACCTCACCATACCAGGTTACAAATTCAACCTGGACAAAGAAACTCAGGGCAGTGTCGAATATATTAATCAGCGACTCGCTCCACCAGGAAAGACTTGTACTATTTTCTTATGGACAGGTGATTGCAATCCAGGTGCAGACGCGATTGCCAAGACTGACAGTTTAGGTTTGCTTAACATGAATGGTGGTGACACGCTTATCACTAATAGCCAGCCTAGCCTTACGCTGGTTGCGCCTTTAGGCATTGCACGTGACGCCCACTTCCAGATTTTTGCACCCAATCAAAATGAAAATGTTTACACGAATAATTGGTTAGGTCCTTTTTACGGATTTCGTCGGGTAATAGAAACATATCAACTGACTGACAAGCCTCGCCGACTCAAACCAGTCGATATTTACTTTCACACTTACGCGGCATCCAAACCCGCATCACTCAAAGCACTGGAAGAAGTATTTGACTGGGCACTCAAACAACCCAATCACCCTGTTTATCCATCGGATTACATCCGACGAGTAATGGACTTTAATCATAGTGTCATGGCTCGCGCTGATAATAACTGGCTGTTTTACGGTGACGGACAACTCGACACCCTGCGTATTAGCAATACTGCAGGCTATGCCCAGATCAACAATAGCATCGCAGGTTATCAAGATTTCAATCAGGACAGGTATTTGCACTTGATCAAAACAGATGTAAATCAGATTCAGCTTGCATCCAAAATCAATGATGTACCGTATCTAGTCGATGCAAATGGCACATTACAAACTTGGAATCAACATAACTTACAGACTGACTTTACTTTGAAGGCTTACGTCAAACTCGACTTCACACTGCATCACAGCGACAACTGTCATTTATACGATGAACAAGGACATGTTATACAGTCCGATAGTCATACCCAACAACAGTACCATTATCAGACCAATGCTGCCGGACAACATACCTACAAACTCAGCTGCTGAGTGGTTAACGGCACCACCTCGACCACGCCTGATCACGCCACTTAATTTGGCTGGTCTGGTCGTCGCTGTAGGTACAGTCTTATTTTTACTATATCCGCAACAGCGTATCGAAAAGCAACTCGGCCTAAATCATCAAGTTGACGCAGTTTCACTACAATACATGCGCAGCTTATTAACCACAGAACCTGATAATTACGCATTACGACTCCAACTGGCGCTAGCGTATAGTCAAATCGGTCAGTACGCTAATGCACTCACGACACTGCAACCTCTATACACTGCACCCAATGCGCAGCGGCGGGATGAAGCTTATATCGCACAACTAACCATATTGCGCAGCATTACATTTGCGACTACCCCTGACAGCCTGCAACGTACTGAAAAACTACGCCAGCTAAGACTTGCCATCCAGCAAGCCGAACCTCATATCTACCAAACCGCATCGCTGCTCAGCCTCGCCACTCTCGCAGAAAGTACAGGCGAAACGGCGATAGCTGAACGTATACTGGCAAAAATCATGCGTACAACGCGTGACACCACGACCTTTTCCCATGTGGCCCAGCTCGCACTGGGCAATGGTCATTACCTCACCAGCGCGCAATATAGCTGGCAAGCCATGCAATTAGCAAAGTCCCCGGCTGACAAAAGCCGCTACCTGATACAAACACTGGACACATTACAATCTGGTGGCATGGGGAATCTCGGGTTAGCCTGGGTACAACAACTGCCCCCAGCACAATGGCAAACGCCCGAAATGCTTTATAAACTCACAAAACTCGCTCTTGCGTCTAACCGTCCAGCACAAGCTGATGCCTATGCACAGCAATTAATGGGACTAGATAACCCTCACCCACCCCGTTTTGTGCCTGTGTATGCAGACTTGGCTTATACCGCCTTTCTGGGTAATGGTGACCTGGCAAATGCATTGAAACTCTCGCAATTTGCTGTGGCGACCATACCCAATAACGCAATGTGGCATGAACGTCTGGCACATATTGCAGAGTGGTCTAACCAACCTAAACTCGCACTGGTTCAATGGCGCTGGCTTGCCTTGCATCAAGGCAATGAATCAGCTTGGCAATCATGGATGCGATTAGCGGGCGGACTATATGACTACGCTGCACAAATCCTGGGCTTGGAACACGACTGGCAACGCCACGAGCAAGATGAGCAATATGCCCGCAAGATAGTTCAAACTTATGAATATATAGATGAACCAGAAGCTGCACTCGCATGGCTGGATCATCATGGTGATGAAACACACAGGCCAGAATTATTGCTGTTATCGGCTGACTTGGCTGTACGTATGGGACAAGATCAGGATGCCATCACCCGCTATCGACGTTATTTAAAGAATAATGAAGTGCAGCCCGATGTCGCCGTCAATATCGCGGCACTCATGCAACGTGCCGGGTTATATGATGAAGCTTTCAGCATACTTGACCGCACCTACAAACTGGCAACCCCAGCCGATAAATTATTCTGGCTCAATTTTGGTGAACTTGCCTGGCGTCTGCGCCATTATGAACAAGCTGTTATCGCCTATCGCGTACTGAGTGACGCGCCCGATGCAGGAGCTTCCGAACAGGAACGCTTATTCCAGGCCACCAAACATTTGAATCCACGCCTGGCTGCACAAACTGCTGAACAATATTGGCATAAAACTGAACGCTTAAGTTTATTCATGGATGCCGTTAATACTTATGCTGAACTGGATGACTGGCCAGCAGTGCAACGCCTCTATCACATGACTGAGGCTGCAAAATGGCGCAGCTATGACGAAGACTTACGTTTTGTTGCGCTACGCGCTGAAATGTATAAGCACGCGGGCAACTTCCGCGCAGCTGAACGCGATTATCGCTATCTCATCAAACGCTATCCCACTGACAACAATCTCAAAGAAGCCTATTTGTGGTTATTACTCGACACCAGACAATTTGGTCAGCTGGATATACAAATGCAGCAATGGGCAAGCTTAATTCCGGACCATCCAACACTGTGGGATGTCTTTGCAGCGGGCTATTTATCACAAGGCCGGCCTAATCAGGCGCTGGCTTTATACAACCGCATGGCAAAAGCACACTTGCAAGATGAATTATGGATGCTGAATTATGCCGTCACCCTGGAAGCAGGTGGACAGCCTGAGCTCGCATGGCAAGTACGCCGTCAAATCTGGCAACAGCGATTAACGCAACAACAGCCAAAAGAGTGGCTAAATACACAAGCAAATGCAAAAGACATAGAACGCCTGCGCTTGTTACTACTTAATGATCCCCAATTAGGGCAAAGTGTATTGTGGAAATTATTACGTACTGGTTCAAATGCACTCAAACAAAACAGCCAATTTGTTGAACTGGCAACTGTCTGGCTAAATGATAAAGAGCAGAACGATGCCATACGCACATGGCTAATGCGTCAATATGCGCACTGGCTCAGCACACCACTCGGCGTACAGATTTCGGATGCGCTCACCAATCAGGATTACCAAGCCGCAGCAGCCATACTTGAACATGACGGCATATTACTCTACGACAAAATGAATCTGAATTATCTGGCGAAACGCATAGATAACGCAGCTGATTTAGCATACATCGCAATGGACAGATCACGATTAGATGAATCGCTATATCAACAAGCTGCGCCCATGCTGGTAGAAAACTCACGCACTGCGGGTGTAATGACCACCTATAGCAATTATGGCAGCTACACCGCCGTCACCAATGAAATCACAGCGACCAATCATGATATCGGAGGACTCAAGCTGGATTTAAGCCTGCATCAAATCGACCGTACCGCAGTAGACACCACTGTACTCACTAGAGCACCCAATGAGGTCGGCGGTGAAATCGCGTTACGTCAACTAGGCAACAGCTATACCAACACGCTTAAATTGCAATTCACCCAAGGCCTGAATACCCTGGCAGGTATAAGCTTTAATCACCAGCACCAGATTGGTACTCGCCTGCAGCTCGATACAGAATTAAGTTTTAATCAAATCGCAACCGAAACCGCCGCAATGCGCATAGTCGGCAAACGTGACCAAATTGCACTGGATGGCAATTATCGAATTGATAGATGGACACAACTTAATTTGCGTGGCGAATATAATCAATACCATAGTGTTGATGGTCAAACTTTGGGGAGCGGACAAGTATTAACCACCACGCTCAGTCACACCCTGAGTGAAGTACATCCCGCATTAAGATCACGCTTAGTGGCGACTATTGCCCAGTATCAAACTGCAAATACCCAGCTCACAGGTAAAACAGCCAGCCTGGTTCCAGCAGATCAAGCCAGCACAGCCAGCTACTTCATGCCCCAGTCCATGCGTGAAATCGCCGCTTACGCCAGCTTAGGTGATGCCATAGACAGCCGTACCCCCGCCCATGATTTTGAGTACATGGCTGAAATCGGCGTGTTTTACAACAACATTGCCGGCACTGGAATCCGTGCTAATGCAGGCATTGCTGGCCGTGTTATTGGCGCTGATCGCTTGCAACTTTTTACCCGTTACGACCAGGCTCCCAGCGGCCAAGGAAAATCAACCCTGGAAGCTGGTGTAGGCTATCATTTACACTATTAATTATCGAAAGGACACATATGAAACGCTTATTACTTTCCGCCATCGCTCTACTATTACTTGCAGGTTGTGCAATTACTGACAGAACCAAAGCACCACAATTTGATAAAACAGCGAAATGGGTTTTATTACCCATGGAAAATCATACTGAAACGCCACAGGCGGGACTGCGTTTCGAAGCAGTCACTGAAACAATATTGCGTACCCGCGGTATCACATCGTTGGAAAAGTATCCAAATACGATGACTCAGGACAGCCTGTTTGAACCTGCTGATGCCAAAGCTGTTGCCGCAGCAATGACCTGGGCACAGCAAGCAGGAGCTAAGTATGCGGTAACAGGCGCAGTCAACGAATGGCGTTATAAAACGGGTGTTGACGGTGAACCCGCTGTTGGCGTAACCATTAAAGTCATTGATGTAGCCAGCCAGCAAGTGCTTTGGGATGCGGCAGGTGCACGCACTGGCTGGGGACGTGAAGCTGTCAGTGCAGTTGCTCAGAAACTCATAGACAATTTAACCAGTGCACTAAAATGAAACTTGCTCAACACCTGCTTCCCCACGGTTACCGACAATACTGGCAGTGGGTAGAAACACTAGTGATCAGCTTCGGTGCACTGGCTATTTCTTATAGCATAGTACCGAATGACCCACTCAATGTTCACCTGTTTCCATGGGTATGGATGGCACCTGTATTAATTGCATTACGCTATGGCGTGCTGATGGGGATCGTTTCGGTATTGAGTTTTCTGCTAATGTGGCTAGGCTGGGCCGCTTTTCAGCACATCGACTATGCGCTTTTCCCGAAATTAACATTTCTGGGAGGCACACTCATGATGATGGTGACGGGAGAGTACAGCAGCGTCTGGATTACCCGTGCACGTCGTGTTGAAGAATTGCAACACTACACAGAAGAGCGCCTTGAGTTACTTACCCGACGCCTGTATTTGCTCAGCTTGTCGCATGACCGATTAGAGCAAGATTTAATTGGCCGCCCTGCCAGTTTGCGTGAAGGGCTGAAAGAGCTTAATCGCATCCTGCCCGCAGAGAATGGTTTAGCTGGCGCCAAACTATACATGGACTTGGTTGTGCGTCAGTGCAACCTCAGTGTTGCCGGCTTACACAGGGTTGTCAACAACACCATCACGCCGAGTGTAGCCGCCAGCATTGGTGACTTCACCCCAATTGATGCACAAGATCCGCTGATAGCGCATTGCCTGCAAACAGGTGAACTGGTGCATATCAACACTGAAGAAAACCTGAGCGAAATTCCCAGTCGATATCTGGTCGCTGTTCCAGCCAAAACGTCTGATGGCAATATACTTGCCATACTCGCGGTTGAAAAAATGCCGTTCTTTGCATTACAAACTGCCAACATGCAAACTTTAGCCGTATTGACCAGCTATTATGCAGACACCATTAGTGCTGGCGAATTCCTGCCATTCCTGACAGACGAGTTAAAAGATTGCCCTATCGATTTCTTTAAGGCGATTAATACGCTTAGACGCCTGCAACGAGATATGCAGATCAGCAGCCTCATCGTAGGCTTTGTCGCAGCCGATACCCAGGAAAGTGCTGAACAATTAAAAACTATTGCCAGCTCAGTGCGAGGTTTGGATGAGACCTGGACATTTACCAAAAACAACACTCGCATTTGTCTGGTGCTATTACCATTAGCCGCGGATACGGCACTCACTGGCTACATAGACCGTATTGAACATCTTTTTGTAGAACGCTTTGGCGCACGCCCAGGACAACTCAATATATTAACGCGATCAACCACTTTGGATATCGACCCGATTGCTACCAAACTGGACGATTTTATCCACAGCCTGACCAGTCAGACCGTTCAACATGCTGCTGAATAATAAACTTATACTTGCCGGAATCAGCCTGGAAAGTGCAGCTCTCGCTGTGCTAAACCAGGATATCAGCGTCCCCCTCCAACTTTTTGGCTATGTCAGTTTGCATGCAGCGGCCTCTCTCATTGTTGCCTACCTGGCCTTATTGTTTTTGCCTAGCCAGTACCGCCAGCCAAAATTAGCGGTCATTGGCCTCTTTTTCCTGTTCGCATTCTTAGTGCCATTCCTGACTATCATTACTATTATCGCAATTATTATTACCACCCGGTATTTCTCTAAACCCGTTATTTATTATCCATTTATTAAGATAGGATTACCCCAATTCACCTTGGGCAGTGCGGGGATACGCCATACCCTGGGCGAGGCAGCCATCCAGACGCGCTTAAATACACCTGGCTTATCAACTGAAGTACGTATGAAAGCATTATTAACTGCAAATATTATGTCCCCACGTTACTCTATTCCCATGCTCAAAGCATTATTGGGTGACGAAGCAGATGACTTACGTTTGCTGGCTTACGGCATGCTTGATAATCGCGAAAAAACACTCAACGCATTGATACATGATTTATTAAAAAAATTGTCTACCTGCAATAGTCCTGATTTAAAACACTTATACCAAAAACAACTCACCGAGCTATATTGGGCATTTGTCTACGAGCAGCTTGCCGAGGGTGACATGCGGACTTACATGCTTAATCAGTCAGAAAAATATGCGCTTTCCGCGTTGGAAATTAAAGAAGATGGTGATTTATGGGTATTATTGGCACAAATACTGGTTAAGCAGGAGAAAGCATTAGCCGCAGAAGCAGCATTTAAACATGCACAGCGTTTAGGCATCCCCGCAACACGTATATCCCCTTACCTTGCTGAACTCGCATTTTTAAAACAGAACTATCCCCAAGTACGTAAATATTTATCGGAATTACAGCAAGACAATCAAATTCGCCCGATTGCCAACATTGTCAAGTTTTGGCAGGGAGCACGAACATGAGCTTTCCTACAGCAGATAGCGCCGATATAGCCTTATTACTCGAAGGCACCTTTCCTTATGTCAGTGGTGGCGTATCAAGTTGGGTCAATCAGATTATCCGGGCATATCCTGAATATCGTTTTGCCGTGGTATTCCTCGGCAGCCGTCCTCAAGATTATGGCGATATGAAATATACGCTGCCAGACAATGTCGTGCATGTCGAAGCCCACTATCTGCATGGCACCCATACGCCACCATTAGTACAGGCCAATGCTGGCAATGATGCCGTTATCGCTCAAGTCGCCAGTTTGCATAAAGTATTTCGCTCTAGCCAAGGCAATACTGCATGCGCTTTCGGCCAATTAGCCGAACTGCTGAAACGGGGTGAGATAGATGAGGAGTTTTTCCTTTACAGCCAGACTGCCTGGCAGTTTATCACCCACAATTATCGTGAACATTGTACTGATCCATCATTCATAGACTATTTCTGGACTGTCCGTGCCATGCACGAGCCAATTTGGGTCATGGCACGCATTGCCGCCAACCTTATACCTGTACGTGCTTATCACACCATTTCTACAGGCTATGCAGGGTTCCTCGGGGCGATGCTGAAAAACCGTACGGGAAAACCATTAATACTCTCTGAACATGGCATTTATACCAAAGAACGTAAAATCGATTTATACCAAAGTGAATGGATTTCCGACAATCGCAACATTTTTGAAAAAGATCCTACTGAAGTCAGTTATTTCCGCGAATTGTGGATGCGTTTTTATACCTCACTAGGAAAACTTTGTTATCACCATGCCGACATCATTACCGCGCTATATGAAGCCAATCGTCAGCGCCAAATTCTCGATGGCGCACCCGCTGAGCGTACACGGGTCATTCCTAACGGTATCGACTTAGCTCGTTTCCAGCCAGTACGTGCCAAGCGCCCTGCTGTCCCACCACCCATATTATGTTTAATTGGCCGGGTGGTCTCGATAAAAGATGTTAAAACTTTTATTCGTATGATGCGCAGCGTAGTCAACCGCATACCTGAAGCGGAAGCCTGGATAGCTGGTCCAGAAGATGAAGATCCGGGCTATGCCGAGGAATGTCATAACCTGTGTGCGAGTTTAGGTTTAACCGACAAAGTCAAATTCCTTGGTTTTCAAAAGGTCGAAGTCGTCCTGGAAAAAGTAGGCTTAGTCGTACTCTCATCCATTAGTGAAGCCTTACCTTTAGTGCTATTGGAAGGCTACGCAGCGGGTGTGCCTGCACTCACCACGGACGTTGGCTCATGCCGACAACTGATCTATGGTTTGACTCCTGAAGATCAAGCCTTGGGTGCCTCAGGTGCTGTCGTCCGCATTGCTGATCCACAAGCCATGGCAGCAGCCGCAATCGAGTTATTGCGCCCAGAAAACTGGTTCCCGGCACAACAAGCCGCCATTGCCCGAGTGGAGCGCTATTACACACAGACACTAATGTTTAATGATTACAAGCAAGTTTACCAACAAGCGCTAGGTGAGATTTAATGGCTGGCATAGGGTTTGAAATTAAAAAAATATTACGCCGTGACAGTTATCTATCGCTGTTCACTGCCTATACCTATGCTGGCATAATCGGTTCTGGCCCCTGGGTATTATCAATACTGGGCGTACTCATTATTGGTTTAATGAGTTTAGGTGTGGTTTTACCTCACGTACTCATCACCCAATTTCAAGTGACCATCACCCATCTCATTGCCATGAGCCTGATACTCACAGGCTTTTTACAACTCAGTTTTACCCGTTACATTGCCGATAGATTGTTTGAAAAAGACATTTCAGTCATTCTGCCCAACTTTATTGGTGCGCTATTTGTTACAACAGCGGTAGCAGGTATCGTCGGCATATTACTCGCCCTGTTTGCTTTTCCACAGCAAAATGCCATTTATCGAATTTTGCTCATCGCTAACTTCGTCGTGCTATGTAACATATGGATAGCCACAATCTTTCTATCCGGCATGAAAAATTATAAAGCCATTTTAGTCCTCTACACACTGGGGTACAGCATCGCTGTTTTAGGTGCCATCCTGTTACGTGGCGCAGGACTTAATGGATTACTAATGGGGGTATTACTGGGTCACTTTGTCTTATTCAGTGGCATGGCATTACTCATTATCAGCTCTTATCCATCTGACCGATTTATAGAGTTTGATTTTTTGCGCAAGAAACGCATGTTCACGTCTTTAATCTGGACAGGGTTCTTCTTTAACTTGGGCGTATGGATAGACAAGTATCTATTCTGGTACACACCAACCACAGGCCAACACGTCATAGGCATATTTAATGCATCACTGATCTACGATTTACCTATTTTCCTCGCATATTTGTCGATTATTCCAGGTATGGCTGTGTTTTTAGTGCGTATGGAAACCGACTTTGTTGAGTACTACCAAAAATTCTATGATGCAGTCAGGGATGGTGGCACATTGAATTACATAGAAGAAATGCGCGATGAAATGGTATCAACAGCGCGATTAGGCATTTTTGAAATCATTAAAATACAGACTATAGCCGTACTGATTATTTTTGTTGCCGCACCTGCCATCCTTAATCTGATAGGCATATCACAATATTATTTGTCTTTACTTTATATAGACGTAGTCGCAGCAGGTTTACAGGTGGTTTTTCTGGGCATCATGAATGTGTTGTTTTATCTGGACAAGCGCCACATTGCTTTGGCTTTAACCGCCCTGTTTGCAGGACTGAATTTAATATTCAGTCTGATTAGTCTCTATTTAGGCGCTACATGGTATGGATACGGGTTTGCGTTATCACTGCTTATCAGTGTCGTGACTGGGATGTATTGGCTGGATAAAAAAATGGCTATTCTAGAATACGAAACTTTCATGCTACAAAAATAGCACGGTGGCAAGAAATGCCATCGTGCTTTACTACTTACTTAACCTTTCCTGCAATACGTGGCGTATCAACCACCACATCAGCGCATTGCCCGCGATGTCTGAGAGCGTGATCTATCAATACGATAGCTAACATAGCTTCAGCAATTGGCGTTGCGCGTATGCCCACACACGGATCGTGACGTCCATGCGTTTCCACCAGAACAGGATTACCTGCCTTATCTATAGAGTTACGGGGTAGACGTATGCTGGAAGTAGGCTTAATAGCAATATGCGCAATAATATCCTGACCTGTTGAAATACCACCCAACACGCCGCCAGCATGATTAGATAAAAAGCCCACTGGGGTTAACTCATCACCATGCTCAGAACCCTTTTGCGTAACAGAATCAAAGCCCGCGCCTATTTCTACACCTTTTACCGCATTGATACTCATCAGCGCATAAGCCAAATCTGCATCCAGCCTGTCATAAACAGGCTCACCCCAGCCCACAGGCACATTTTCTGCAACCACACTAATTTTCGCACCTACAGAATCACCTGATTTGCGCAGCTGATCCATATAAGTTTCCAGTTCAGGAACAATCTCAGTGTTAGGGGCAAAAAAAGGATTTTCACTTACTGCATCCCATGACTTGAATGGAATTTCGATCGGACCTAATTGTGACATGTAGCCACGGATCACGACGCCATAGCGCTCTAACAACCATTTCCGCGCAATCGCGCCAGCGGCCACACGCACCGCAGTTTCGCGCGCAGATGAGCGCCCACCGCCACGATAATCACGTATGCCATATTTATGCCAATACGTATAATCAGCATGCCCTGGACGAAAAGTGTCAGCAATATTGCCATAATCCTTACTACGCTGGTCTTCATTGCGTATCAACAAGGCAATAGGTGCGCCCGTGGTTTTACCCTCAAATACCCCCGAAAGAATTTCAACTGTATCCGACTCACGACGCTGTGTAACATGACGTGATGTACCCGGCTTACGTCTATCCAGCTCCGCTTGAATGTCATCTGTCGACAATACCATCCCTGGTGGACAACCATCAACCACACACCCAATTGCTGCACCATGCGACTCACCAAAAGACGTCACACAAAATAAATTACCTATGCTGCTACCTGACATAAGCGCTTTCAAATAAGAAATAATCCTGACATTTTAACCTATTCAGCCAAAAAACCGTGATAGGCATAATTATTTTGCCCAATTATGCAGATGATACTTTGACCTGTTACTGGGTTTATCAGATAATGACAGGGTTTGCGTTATATTAAACTCTGGTTTTTGCAAGGATTACATAAATGACATTGGACGACAAAAAACGCGTGTTGCGCGAAATGGTGCTACATCGCCGCTTTGAAGAGCGCTGCTATCAAGCTTATATAGAACGTAAAATTGGCGGATTCCTCCACCTCTATCCTGGCCAAGAAGCTTGTTGCAACGGCGTAATGGAGGCTGCACGTCCAGGTCACGACTACGTGATTACTGGCTACCGTGATCACGTTCATGCAATTAAGTGCGGCACTGACCCGAAAGTGGTCATGGCTGAGCTGTACGGCAAAGAAACAGGCTGCTCCAAAGGGCGTGGCGGTTCTATGCACGTATTTGACGTTGCGCACCGCTTCATGGGTGGTTACGCGCTGGTTGGTGGCCCTTTCCCATTGGCTGCAGGCATAGCCAAAGGCATACAAATGAAAGGTGGCGATGAAATTTCCATCTGCTTCCTGGGTGATGCTGCTAACAATCAAGGTGTATTCCACGAAACCCTGAACATGGCAAAAGTTTGGAACTTACCAGTCCTGTTTGTTTGTGAAAACAACCAGTATGGCATTGGCACTTCTATTCAACGTTCTACTGCTGTACTTGACCAGTACAAACGTGCCTGTGCTTATAACATCGAAGCCGCACAATGTGATGGTCAAGACATCGACACCGTTTATGAATATGCCAAAACCGCTGTTGATTACGTACGTAGCGGCAAAGGTCCTTATTTCCTTGAATTAATGACTTATCGTTATCGCGGTCACTCAATGTCCGATTCACGTGGCTACCGTAGCCGTGAAGAAGAAGAAGAATGGAAACTGCGCGACCCTATCAATATCCTGCGCGACAAACTCATCGCTGCTGGCGCATTGAGCATGGATGAGTTCACCGCCATTGAAAAAGCCACCGATGACTATATCGAGAACGATGTCATGAAATTTGCGGAAGAATCACCCGAACCTAACGTGGCTGATTTAGAAAAATACGTATTGGCTTAATTGCCGGCATATTGCTTAAAAGATTAAAGGAATCAACATGGCTGAAATGATGTATTGGGAAGGCTTGCGCCGCGCACATGATGAAGAAATGACGCGCGACCCACTCGTTATCTGTATGGGTGAAGACATCGGTGTTGCAGGCGGCACTTACAAAGCGACCAAAGATTTGTACGAAAAATTTGGCGAAAAACGCGTAATGGACACACCAATCTCCGAAGGTGGCTACACTGGTCTGGGTATTGGCGCTTCGTTCATTGGCATCCGTCCGATTATCGAAATCATGTCAGTCAACTTTGCCTGGCTGGCGATGGATCAAATGTTCAACTCTGCTGCTAAAGTGCGTTATATGTCGGGTGGTCAGTTGACCGCACCGTGCGTATTCCGCTCGGCAGGTGGCGCAGCTCATCAACTTGGTGCGCAGCACTCAGCCCGTATGGAAAAAGTATTTATGGGTGTAGCAGGTTTGCGCGTGGTTACACCATCCAACCCTAAACAAGCCTACGGTATGCTCAAATCTGCGGTACGCAGTGATGACCCTGTCTTCATTTACGAACACGAACTCATGTACAACATGAAAGGTGAAATACCTGATGAAGAGTATTTCCATCCTTTAGAAGGATCGGAAGTAACGCGTTCAGGTGCAGATGTAACATTATTTGGTTACAACATTTCCGTGCACTGGTGCTTGAAAGCGGCTGAGATTCTGGAAAAACAACACGGGATTTCTGCTGAAGTTGTAGATTTATACGCCCTTGCACCACTGGATCGCGCTGGTATTAAAAAATCCATCAGCAAAACCCACCGTGCCGTGATTGCTGAAGAAGATGAAGCACCTGTAGGCGTAGGCTCAGAAATCATCGCAATTATCAACGAAGAATGCTTCTTTGAACTCGATGCAGCACCTGTACGCGTGCACTCGGCTTTAGTACCACAACCTTACAACCACACACTGGAAAAAGCGGCCATTCCTGATCACCAAGACGTAGTCAACGCGGTGCTCAAGATGTTTGGCAAGGCTTAATACACTACTATTGTCGTAAATCCCCCCTGAACCGTGCTCGCGGCTCAGGGCTATGCGTTAAGGAATTCAGCATGTCTGCACATTACGTCATCACCATGCCACAACTTTCCGACACTATGACCGAAGGCGTCGTGGTTACTTGGGAAAAAAATATCGGTGATAAAGTCGAACGTGGCGATATTGTCGCTACCGTTGAAACCGATAAAGCCATTATGGATGTGGAAGTATTCAAAGCGGGTTATCTCGCTGGCCCACTTGCCGATGTAGGTGCAACCATTATTGTTGCAGGTGCAATGGGCTATATCACCGACACGCTCGGCGATATGAATATTGCTGTAAATGAAACCGTCACTGAAATCGCACCGACCGAAATGGTTCCGCACAATGCCGGCATTGCCATCGTTATGCCACAACTGTCTGACACCATGACTGAAGGCGTCGTCGTCACTTGGGAAAAACAGGTCGGTGACACTATCAAGCGTGGCGATATTGTGGCAACGGTTGAAACCGATAAAGCCATTATGGATGTCGAAGTATTTCAGGAAGGCTTTCTTTCAGGCCCAGTAGCAGGCGTAGGCAGCACGATAGTCGTAGGGCATCCTATGGCATTTATCGTTGCAGATGCCGCGTTAGTCAGCGACACCGAAGTCACTCTGTCTGCAGCACACAAAGTCGTTGAAGCACATCACCAAAAAGACAAATCTGTTATTACTGCTGCTACACCAGTTAATGCTTCAGCACCTAGTTTGAACCCAAGCGCAATCCCGGCTGCGCGTGTTGCTGGACAATATGCCAGCCCTTATGCACGCAAAGTTGCCGGTTCTATGGGCGTAGATTTAAGTAAAGTCCGTGGCTCGGGTCCACAAGGCGTCATCGTCGCTAACGACGTACTCTCAGCACGCCCAAGCATGAAAGATGTAGCACACTCATTGCCGCAGGTTGAAGTGCCGGGCAATGGTCGCAACATGACCGCGATGGAAAAAGCGGTATCGCATTCCATGACCGCATCACTTACGTTGCCTACATTTGACGTAACTTTCAATATCAAACCGGAAAAGCTGATTGCCGCTGCTAAAGCACGCAAAGTATCAGTAACAGTTGCTATTGCCAAAGCCTGCTCTATTGCCATGCTTAAGCATCCTACACTCAACAACTGCTATCAGCCTGTCGATAAAATAGTTGAACGCAGTAATCATGATTTTGGTATTGCTGTAGCTGCTGATGGCGGTGGTCTGGTCGTGCCGATATTACGTGGCATAGAACAAAAATCATTGGAAGACTTGCAAGCCGCCTGGACTGATTTAATGCCGCGCGCGCGCACACGTAAATTAGCGCCAGCAGAATATGCCAACCCAACTTTCACCATATCAAATATGGGCATGTTTGGTGTTACCCATTTCACCGCAATTCCAACGCCTGGCATCGCCGCGATTATGGCTATTGCAGCAACAGGTACTGATGGTATGCCAGTGAATATCACTGCAGACCACCGCGTTGTCAATGGTGCACACGTGGCGGCGTATTTAGCTGACCTCAAACAAATCATCGAACAGCCAGAAAGCTGGATGGATGTTGCACCAACTTCGCCGATTCCTGCCGGCGAATGGGACTTCCCTGTCATTGTTATTGGTGGTGGCCCTGGCGGTGAAGATTGCGCGCGTGACTTGATAGAACACGGGGTTAAAGTCGCCATGATCAACAATGCACCACTACCAGGTGGTGAGTGTCTGTGGCGTGGTTGCATCCCTTCCAAAGCCTGGCGCCATAGTGCCGATATTATTCGCGATCGTGCCCATGATGCTGATAAAGGTGTAAATGGCACCAACCAATCCAAGCTTGATTGGGCAACACTAGAAACTCATCGCAAAACCATATTACAAACCCGCGGTGAATTAGCGCTAAAAACCGATAAGGGTGTAAAAATCGATGTGCGCGAAGGCTATGCGTCATTCGTAGATAACCACACCCTGCACATCCAGCCACCACAAGGTGAAGCTTACACAATGAAATTTGGCGCAGCAGTTATCGCCACAGGCGCGCCACCTTTCGTACCGCCTATACCAGGGGCAATGGATGGTTTGACTTCAGGCGGCGTAATTACTTCTGACACTATCTGGAACTTGCCATCTCCACCGAAGAAAATGGCCATTATTGGTGGCGGTGTTATCGGCGTAGAAATGGCACAAATCTTCCGCGATTTTGGCACCGAAATTCTGATGTTGGAAGCCAAGGATCGTATATTGGCTGAAGTCGAAGAAGAAATCGCCAAGCAATTGACTGAGATACTCAAGCAAGAATTCACTGTTGTAACCAGCGCTAAAATCAGCCAAATCGCAGGTAAAGTTGGCGCTATGCAAGTCAGTTATGCAGACAGCGAAGGTAGTGCACAGGTATTTGATTGCGATTACGTGTTGATGGCAACAGGTAAACGCCCAGATACCAGCCGACTCAATCTCGCCAGCGCAGGTGTGCAATTAGATGGCGCCGCAATCAAAGCGGACAAACGTGGCCGGACTAGTGTGCCGCATATCTACGCGGTGGGTGATGTGGTAGGTGGCTACATGCTGGCTCACACCGCCGCAACGCAAGGACGCGTCGCAGCAAGCAACTTACTCGGTGAAGATCACGAATACAATCAGGATCTCGATTGCGGCGTGACTTTCAGTCGTCCACAAGCAGGTTTTGTTGGTCTGTCTACTGCTCAAGCTAAAGAACGTGGTGTTGATGCGGTCGAAGCAAAAATGCCTATGAGCATAGATGCAAAAGCAATGATTACTGGTGAAACACACGGCATGATTAAATTGGTGGCTGATAAAGCCACCCAAAAAATAATCGGCGTGCATTTCCTCACTGAGCATACCGATACCCTGATTGGTGAAGCCGTAATGATGGTGTCAGCAGGCATGACCTTAAAACAAGTCGCGCAAGCAATTCATCCTCACCCTACGCAAACCGAATTATTTGGTGAGTTAGCGCGACGGTTATTATCTCGTTTGCGTCGCACAGCAAAAAAATAAACAACGTTTACTTAAAATCGCCATCTCTGCATGGCGATTTTAAGTTTAACGATTACAATACCAGCATGTACTCTCTACTTCGTCCATTATTCTTTCAGCTAGATGCAGAAACCGCACACCATGCGGGTTTAAATGCGTTATCCATCGCACACAAGTTACATCTAACTTCACTACTTACCTCCGCCAAACAAGGAAAACCTGCTCAAGTCATGGGTCTTAGCTTCCCCAACCAGGTGGGTTTAGCTGCAGGTCTTGATAAAAATGGTGCATACATTGATGCACTCGCCGCACTCGGATTTGGCTCTATTGAGATAGGCACAGTCACCCCACGCCCTCAACCCGGTAATCCACAGCCACGTTTATTCAGACTTCCAGAAGCCAAAGCAATTATCAATCGCATGGGATTTAACAATAATGGGGTTGAACGACTCATTAATAATGTACAAAAGGCCCAATTCAAAGGCATACTGGGAATTAACATAGGTAAAAACTTTGATACGCCCATAGAGCGTGCAGCAGAAGACTATTTAACCTGCCTAAACGCAGTTTATCCTTATGCCAGCTATGTTACGGTGAACATTTCCTCCCCCAACACCAAAAACTTGCGTGACTTGCAATCAGCAGATGCATTATCAAATTTATTGAGTCAGCTCAAAGCACAACAGCTGCGTTTAAGTGATACGCATGGACGCTATGTGCCTATTGCACTGAAAATCGCACCCGATTTAGACGACGCCCAAATTAATGATATTGCACGACTATTAAAGCAACACCAATTCGATGGCGTGATAGCAACCAATACCACATTATCCCGCCGTGACGTAGGTAACCTGCCGCATGGCAATGAAGCTGGCGGATTATCAGGTGAGCCCGTGCGCATATCATCTACTCGCATCATCCAGAAACTAAGTTCACAACTCGCTGGTGAAATCCCCATCATTGGCGTTGGTGGTATTAGTGCAGGACAACACGCACTTGACAAAATCAACGCAGGTGCAAACTTAGTACAACTTTACACAGGCCTCATTTACCGCGGCCCACAGCTCATATCAGAATGTATCGATACGCTTGCTTCTGCCTGATTTATCTACTGAGCGCCACCAGTTATGCGGCGAATTTACCTAGCTTTACTAAAATTCGAGCGCAATATACCAGCAGCGTAGTCAATTTACTGGATAGAAATGGGATAGTATTAAATCAACAAATTATCTATCCACAAGAACAGCGATTGCCATGGGTAAGTCTTAATGAATTATCACCCACGCTACTCAAAGCACTATTAGTCTCTGAAGATCAACGATTCTATCAACACGAAGGCGTAGACTGGCGCGCGATAGCAGGCGCTGCTTGGGAAAACTTAATCCACAATACTCACCGTGGAGCATCAACACTGACTATGCAACTAGCTGGACTACTCGACCCGAGTCTTAGCCGCGCTACCGGTGGTAGAACTTATAGTCAAAAATGGCGACAAATTAAAGCTGCTCAACAATTAGAAAGGCACTGGAGCAAAGCTCAGATACTCGAAGCTTATCTCAATTTAGTCGATTTTCGCGCCAATATCATCGGCATACATGCTGCCAGCAATGCATTATTTGACACTTCAACTGCACACATCACCATAACTCAGGCCAGCATCTTGGCAGCACTCTTACGTGGACCTAACGCACAAGCTAACATAGTTGCTGAACGCGCCTGCGGTGTGGCACTTCAATTAACTCACAAACACGCAAGTTGTCTAAATATACAAAAAACCAGCCTCGCCAAACTCAGCACATCCCCCAAACTCAATCTACACCCACAACTAGCGCCAGAGGTAGCTCAACAATTACTCACCAACAGCCACGAAAACATGCAGTCTAGTTTAGATTACGATTTACAAGTTCAACTCACCCAGCAACTTGCACGTACACCACCCACAGCAGCGATAATATTGAATAACAAAACTGCTGAAATACTGGCTTACGTTAATACCGATAGCAGCATAAACCAGGTCATTACGCCACATGATAATGGTGTCACCCTTTTTCCCTACATTTACGCAACAGCACTCGGCCAAAAACAGCTGACAGCCGCAAGTTTATTCGATAACACACCATTAGCATTTAATACGGAGTTATCGAGTGCCTCATACAACCAAGTACTCCGTAACTGGGTCAGCGTACGCACTGCACTCGCAAATGCTTTAATTTTGCCTACACAGCAAATACTAAGCCAATTGGATCACACGAAATGGAACCAACAACTCCAGCTGCTCAAGCTTAACCCAAATACCAATACACTGCTTAACCTTGCTAATGCCTATCAAATGTTGGCAAACCATGGTTTGTATTATCCTGCCAGCTTTTATCCTGGAGGGATCAATTCCCCCATCCACGCTTATGCAGATACCACTACCAGCATTATTAATGACATACTGACTGTCAATCATGATGGAACGACATTTTTCACCTTGCTGAGTGACAATAACTGGGCAATAGGAGCAGACTCACACTACACCATTGCACTTTGGTCAGATAAATCTGACAATATTCGTAATTTATGGCAACAAATAGACGACAAGCTAACACTTAACACACCAAGTTATGCACCCAAGCTACCCAATAAGCTGATAAAACAATCCATACAATTTGAAGCTGATATCGAGCCGCCTCGTACGGAGTTATTTCTACCTAATACTGCCAGCAGTTTTATCACCCTACCCACCTCAATTACTACCTCTTTCACACCATAATCAGTCAGCAACACGTCAGCTAATATCAAATAAATTAGACCTTTAACGTTATATGGTTGAAAATCTATCGCTAGCGACGGATAATCCTGTATCTGCGCCACAACACCGAAATTATGGACTATCAAAGCTACATACTCATCTTAGTTGGCACCGTTTTCGTCAACAATATTGTGATGGCAAAAATACTAGGTTTATGCCCTTTTATGGGCGTTTCTAAAAGCCTGGAAACTGCTATTGGCATGGGCGCAGCCACGACCTTTGTTTTAACACTGGCATCCGGTTCCAGTTATTTAATAAATCATTATTTACTCGGTACAGAACTAGGCTATTTGCGTACGCTATCATTTATCGTCGTGATTGCAGGTATTGTTGGCTTTACAGAAATGTATATACGCAAATCCAGCCCTGTTTTATTCCGTGTACTCGGCATTTACTTACCACTGATTACCACTAATTGTGCGGTATTAGGCATCCCTTTACTCAACGTGCAGGCGAACCATAATTTTATTGAATCCTTATTTTTTGGTTTTGGTGGTGCCGTTGGATTTTCTATGGTTCTTATCTTGTTCGCGGGCATGCGTGAACGGATAGATGGCGCTGATGTGCCAACTATTTTTCGCGGAACCAGTATCGCCATGATTACGGCAGGCATTATGAGCATCGCCTTCATGGGTTTCGCTGGCATGGTGAAATAAATGATTGCTGCGTTATTAGTGATGGCGGGTCTCGCCATCGCACTAGGGGCGGCGTTAGGCTTCGCCGCGATCAAATATAAGGTAGAAGAAGACCCTATAGTTGAAAAAATAGATGCCATACTCCCGCAAACCCAATGTGGTCAATGCGGATTTCCTGGCTGCAAACCCTATGCTGAAGCCATTGCCAGCGGGCAAGCTGACATCAACCAATGCCCCCCTGGTGGAGATGAAGGTGCGCGTAAGTTAGCCGAATTAATGGGTGTGGAATTCAAGCCGCTCAATGCGGAATTTGGCGAACCCAAACCAAAATCAGTTGCAGTTATTGATGAAGCCATATGTATTGGCTGCACCCTATGCATACAAGCCTGTCCAGTCGATGCTATTTTAGGTGCAGCCAAACAAATGCACACTGTCATAGCCAAGGAGTGTACAGGTTGTGAATTGTGCATTGCACCGTGCCCAGTGGACTGCATAACCATGGAACCGATCAAAGAAACCGTCAGCACATGGAAATGGAAATATCCCATAGTCGAACTGAAAGCCGTGTCATGAGTCGCACCCTTTACCAATTTCATGGTGGCGTACATCCTGAAGAACATAAGCAAATTTCTACGCAACTTCCAATCGCAGTTGCGCCTGTCCCTGCACAACTTATCGTGCCTACCCGCCAACATATAGGGCATCCTTCCAAACCATGTGTCAGCGTAGGTGAGTATGTACGCAAAGGACAGATTATTGCACACGCTGACAGCTATATTTCTGTTGCGACACATGCACCTAGCTCAGGTACAGTCACCCAAATTGGCACACACGCCATGCCTCACCCATCAGGTCTGGTCGATACTGTAATCGTCATCCAAACTGACGGTAAAGATGAGTGGTGTGAACGTCAGCCTATTGATTATCGCAATTTGAACGCCAGTGCGTTACGCAATAGGCTCCGTGACATGGGTATAGCTGGATTAGGTGGTGCAGTTTTCCCTAGTTTTATCAAACTCAATCCTGGTGTGCCACAAAAGGTTCAAACCTTGCTACTCAATGGTGGTGAATGTGAGCCATGGATTAGTTGCGACGACATGACCATGCGGGAGCGCGCAAACGGCATCATGGCCGGAGCTGAGGTGATGCGTTTTATGCTGCGTGCTGAAAATGTGATTATTGGTATAGAAGATAATAAACCTGAAGCCATCGCAGCTATGCAACAAGCTGCTGCACAATGCACATTTCCTGTCGAAATCGCCGTCATTCCGACGCTGTACCCCAGTGGTGGGGCAAAGCAAATGATCAAAGTCATTACCGGGAAAGAAGTACCTTCAGGTGGTCGCTCTACCGATGTTGGCGTTGCCACCTTTAATGTCGGTACCGCATATGCCATACATCGCGCTATACATCATGGTGAACCGCTCATTTCACGCGTAGTTACATTAACAGGCAATATTCAGCAACCACGTAATTTTGATGTATTAATTGGCACACCCATGAATGAATTAGTTCAGCTTGGCCAAGGTCACCCAGAAAAAGTTACTGGGCATATCATGGGTGGCCCTATGATGGGAATAGAACTAGCTCGCATCGATGTACCCGTAGTTAAAGCAACAAACTGCGTTCTGGTTAAATCTGATAGTCTGTTCCCTCCTGCACCAGCAGCTATACCTTGCATACGTTGCACACGCTGTGCCGATGCCTGCCCCGCAGATTTACAACCGCAAGAGCTGTATTGGTTCGCACGTGCAAAAAATTTCGACAAAGCTCAAAAATACAACCTCTTTGATTGCATAGAATGTGGTTGCTGTAGTTATGTATGCCCTAGCCATATTCCACTGGTGCAATATTACCGCTACGCCAAAAGTGAAATTGCTGCCAACTTGGCAGAGCACAAGGCCGCAGACCATGCCCGTGACCGACATGAAACCCGATTAGCACGCATAGAGCGCGAAAAGCGTGAGCGTGCCGAGAAACTGGCGCAAAAAGCCGCGGCCAAGCCAGCCACAGAAACGGCGGCTGACGATCCTGCTGCTGCAGCAAAAAAGGCAGCGATTCAGGCCGCAATAGAGCGTGCGAAGGCTAATCAAGCAGCAACTCAACCTCCAAACGAGCCAACATGACATCATCACCCTATATCACGCAACCGACCAGCGTTTCCATTATCATGCTCAAGGTCATGCTGGCGCTCATTCCCGCCATCATTGCTTATGTTTGGTATTTTGGCCCAGCCATTTTAGTCAGCTTAACCTTAGCAAGCATCACCGCTTTAGTGTTGGAAACCGCCGCGCTCAAATTGCGCAGCCTGCCGGTTAAACCATACCTCATGGACGGTAGCGCACTTGTCACAGCCTGGCTACTAGCACTGTCTATTCCATCTATCGCGCCATGGTGGCTGATTGTAGTGGGATTATTTTTTGCGATTATTGTCGCTAAACACCTTTATGGTGGATTAGGTAATAATCTCTTCAATCCCGCGATGGTGGGCTATGCAATATTAATTATATCGTTCCCAGTACCCATGACGCATTGGGCAGCACCTTCCATATTAGCAGGACACCAACTAGGATTGATGGAGTCAGTACAATACATTTTTAACGGCACACTCTCCGACACCCTCGATGCCATTAGTACGGCTACGCCTCTCGATACACTACGTACACAATTGCATCTTAATCGTAGCGTAGGTGAAATCACTCACATGCCTATTTTTGGCACATTTGGTGGACAAGGCAGTGAAATGATCGCACTGTTCATTCTGCTAGGTGGCATCTACATGTGGCTGGCACGAATAATTACCTGGCATATTCCCGTTGCATTCATAGCAGGGTTAGCAACTATTTCAGGTATTTTTTATATTGTGGATGCCACACACTACGCATCACCCTGGTTCCATTTAGCAACTGGCGGTGCGATGTTGGGCGCTTTTTTTATCGCGACCGATCCCGTTTCAGGCGCGACCACACCCAAAGGAAAAATAATATTTGGAGCAGGCATAGGCATACTCACTTACCTGATACGCATAATGGGGGCATATCCTGATGGTGTTGCTTTTGCAGTTTTGCTCATGAATATAGCTGTCCCACTTATCGATAGTTACACGCAGCCAGCAGTATATGGGCACAAGGATAAACAATCATGACCACCATTGCACGCGCAGCCGCACGTGCGGCTGGAGTATTGTTAGTATTCAGCGTCACACTTACAGCGACACTTGCGTACACCTATTATCTTGCACAACCTAATATCAAAAGTAATGAACAAGATGTGAGGCGTAAGTTGGTAGCACAAACATTACCTGAAGCCAGCTTCAATAACGATCTATTAAGTAATCAGCTATCTCTATCACCTGATACCTTGTTAGGCACAGACAAACCTAGTCTTGCCTGGCAAGCACGCCTAAATAATGTACCAGTTGCTGTGGTACTAGAAGCAACTGCGCCAGATGGCTATAGCGGAAAAATAGAATTACTCATAGGCATCAATACTGATGGGAAACTAACTGGTGTACGCGTTGTCTCACACAAGGAAACCCCGGGCTTGGGAGACTATATCGAAACTGCTAAAAGCAAGTGGATATACAATTTTAATGGGAAATCAAACTCCCAGCCTGATGATAATGGCTGGAAAGTTAAAAAAGACGGAGGACAGTTTGATTACATGGCAGGGGCAACCATTACTCCACGTGCGGTCATTAAAGCTGTCCATCATGCTCTACAATATGTGAACAAACACCACGCAACATTATTTGCGAACCAACCAGGAGTAAAAGCATGAATCCTTATCGCGAGATTATGATTAACGGTTTATGGAAGCAGAATCCTGGTGTAGTTCAACTACTTGGCTTGTGTCCATTACTGGCTATCAGTAACAACATGGTGAACGCAATAGGTCTGGGATTGGCAACGACGATAGTAATGTCACTCAGTAATGGCGCAGTATCGTCCATACGTAATCATGTCTCAAATGAGATACGTATTCCTGTATTTATCCTGGTTATCGCATCATTAGTCACAGTGATAGACTTAGCAATGAATGCATTTATTCACCCTCTGTATTTAGTGCTGGGTATTTTTGTCCCACTGATTGTTACCAACTGCATCGTATTAGCTCGCACTGAGGCTTTTGCCGCAAAAAACCCAGTGTTACCTGCTATGTTAGATGGCCTAATGATGGGTATAGGGTTAACTGGTGTACTGACGCTACTCGGAGCTATACGAGAATTAATTGGTAAAGGGACATTATTGTCAGGAATAGATTTAGCATTCGGTGACTCAGCAAAAACATGGGTATTACACGTCATTCCCGATTATCATGGTTTTTTAATAGCTATATTACCGCCCGGCGCCTTCTTTGGACTAGGTTTACTAATTGCTTTACGTAACTGGTGGGATCAACGAGCAAAAACCCCTAAAACAAGCAATACAGCCACTGAATCAACAACATCAGCGGCACTAAATTACAACTAAATCAGAGACTACGACCAATATTTACTTAACACATTTGTCACTAGCGCTTTGAATTAACGCATAAAGGTAAGTACCAGCAATTACGCCAAGCAACACTGGAATAATTATTAACTTACCTTCTCCCAGCATGGCTGGTGCCGAACCTGGGCATGAGCCAGTTAATGCCCAACCCGACCCAAAGAGTAACGAACCCCACACCCAATTCTTAGGTGGTTTTTTAATGTCAAAGTGGATTTCGTCACCAGTCATTATGGCTCGAGCTTTTAACCGCTTCATCAAAAATATACCCACCATACCCACAACCACAGCCGAAGCTATGACTCGCGATAGCTGCATATTCTTAAACTGAAACAATTCCGCATAAAAATCAAAGGTCGTTGCACCTGCTAAACTCAGCAACATTCCAAATATCGTACCCAAAACCAAATAAATAAATTGATTCATAACATGACCATCCGCATCATAATTTGCATCATTACTATTCCACCGATAAAAAATAGCATGCCTGCAATAATACTTGATACATTCAGCATTGGGATACCAGTAATCACGTGACCACTGGTACAACCACCCGCAATCCGTGCACCAAATCCAAGGCCTAATCCACCTACGAATAAAACGATTACACGCAATAGCATATTCGTTGGCAATAACTCATCATATGCTTTTCCCATGTCAAAACTCACATGGTATTCACCAGGATGCGCGATCATAGCGGCTATAAAGCCGCCCAGAACAATACCAAGGATAAACCATAATCTCCAACTGTTACTGGTATAGTCCTTTTGCTGGAAAAAAGCCAACTTCGAAATATAGCTCAGCATGTTCCCATAAGCCCTGGAAACACCTAATTGTTTACCAGTAACCCAATAAAACAAGACCATTAAAAGCCCAATCCCTGCTCCTGCCAACCAAGCGGGCCAAATAATTACCTCTTGCATGAAACCACTCCTCATTTATTTTTTATTTAACGACCAGACCCTAATAATTAGGTTGCGGCACACCTTTCAAAGGCTGAATTTCCCTACTCATAGATATAGGTGGAGGCAAAGGTGATAGCAAATGCACCCGATTTATCTCTGGATCTACGGTATGGTCAGGAAGCATATGCAAATAATACGCCACAATATCCGTTGCATCTAAAATGCCACCATCCTTATCCTTTAAAACATTTACTTCCCAAGCTTTATGACGATTAATCATATTTGGATTATCCACATACCAATATCCACCCACGGTATAGAGCTTTTCCATATCCATAGGATCACTGCCACTAATCCGTATGTTAGAAACTCGGTTCCCATATGGTTTTTTAGGATCCAAATCATACGTCAATCCTGAAAATGCAATTTGCCAACCACCACCCCACCAGCCAACATAGGGTGACAATGATGAATCGGCACCACGCTCTAACATCCAATGGATATCATCACCAGATATCTTTCCACAAGCCACTTGTGGTCCAATTGGAATGTAGTGATAAATATCTTCCAGTTTGATGGGGCCAGGGGCTATATGTGTTCCATATCGAAACCCACGTATCATCCCTAAATCTGAGTCACAAGATGCCTTAAACGCATCCGCCAGAAAATCATGCGAAGATCCCTCTATCACCGCATTCATACTACTAGTACCAGCGAAATTTGATCGATGCAGTGGTATCTTGGTAAAACCTATTACAGTATCAATCGGAGTCCGTAATACAGCGCCGTTAATAGGATTAACATGTGTCACAAAACCAGCCTTTACAAAAGGCCTGCGTATCTCTTCGATTTTGGCAGCAATAACTGGATCTGGTTGATTATTTTTAGTTGTAATTCGGTGTTGTGTCCATTTATATCCAGTCATTTTTCCATTTTTAACGTGGACATTCAGCTCTCCTAGAACGGTGCCATCTTGACCTTCTTCAACCAATACTGTCCCAGTTTTAGCCACTAACTCCTTACGAGATTCTTCATGCATATCTGATGACAACACAATATCTATACCAGGTATGGTTTCAGCAATTTCCAAATTTGCACCCAAACCACGTTCTGAAATCAACACGATTAAATCAACTTTATGCTTCTCTCGTAAAAGTGGCACAGCTGCGGCCACTTCAAACTCACCAGGCGTCAGGGTAAAACCCTCCATCACCCGAGTACTAACAGCTTGTGGACCACGATCCGCAGTCAGTCCAATAATTGCGACCCTAATACCGTTAACATCTTTAATAAGGTAAGGCTTGAGCACACGCTGTCCAGCCTGTTTAACATATCGTGTTTCTGGAAAGCTATACAAAGTTGAGTAATACAAGTTAGCTGCAACGGGATGCCAGTTTGCAAGCGGCTTATCTCCTGCAAACAGCTCTCTAAAACGTTCAGTACCATACAGATAATCCCAGTTCCCCGGATTAAAGGCATCAATCTTGAACATATTCAAAACATCCACCATTGCCTGACCGCTCGTATACAGTGCCTCCGCTGAACCCTGAACTGTATCGCCACCATTCACCAACAATGAATTGGGATGTTCCTTACGAATTTTCTTAATTTCATCATAGACATACGCCAGACCACCCATCATCTGCCCTTGGTCTGGGTCGCCTTCCCGCATATTTGGTCGTGGAATCAAATGTCCATGCAAATCACCCATATGAATAAATGTAACATCACCATTACCCGCAGCATGGGTGATGACAGGCATCATTAATGCTGTCAGGCACAATCCAAATATTTTTGTTTTAATCTGTCTCAACATCATTATTTCCAATATACCCAAGCCTACTTAGCAGTCAATGCACCATTAAGGACGAACGTAAGACCAGCCCAACTTTTCCTTCTCCATAATTTCCACCACACCTGAAGGTACGTAACTCACATCACGTAACATATCAGATGGGCGAAGCTTGGCAGCACGCATGGAGTAATCACAGACTACGATGCGTATTCCATTGTATTTTTCCTGTTTCACACGCTCAGGTAATGGCTTAGGTGCATAATATTTAACAGTTTGTACACCCGGTCCAAACACCACAATTTCAATCTCCACATTTGGAGCACCATATTGCGCCTGTACAAACTTTGCTGCATTCAAAGCGGCATTTAAACGTTCAACACTATCTTCACTCACCTGAATAATTAAATGCTCTTTAACCTCTTCTGCGGCATGAACACCTAAACTTGCACCTGTCAAACATAACGCTAATACCCAAGATTTTATTTTCAACATGACAACATCCCCATCAATAATTAAATTAACTTTTCACGCGTAGCAGGCTTAATCAAACCCGTTTCAGCAATACTCTTCTTCGCACGTCCACTACAGAAAATGTTTTCTGCGCCCAAAGCAGCTTCCAACACTTTAACTACTTGTGGATCTTCCAATGCACCAGGTCTTACCCACAATGACATACGATATTTATTAGCCTGACGACGACGAGCTTCCTGCACCAAGACTTCTGCAGACGATATATCAATACTGGTTGCATGTTCAGCCATAACAATTAAGTTAGCTTGACGATGATCGTCTTTTGCCACATTTATGAGTGCACGCTCTATATTATGACTGGAGCCAAAGAATAAACTGCCTGAAATCGCAATTGCGGTCGTGTCATCTAACTCCATGCCAGCTGATAAGTAATACGCCTTTTCTCGTTCAAATACGAGTTCTAATGATGGTTTGGATACGTTTCGTAAATAACCAACAATAGACAAAAATATCCCCAGATAAACACCATCGTCTACACCACTACCCAACGTAGTAAATAACACCAACAAGAATACAACTCGGCCACCATCCTTAATAGCGAGTAAATGACGTATATCCTTGACTTTTACCAAGGCAGACCCGACCAGAAATAACACACCAGCCATTACTGATACAGGCAAGTAAGCAATCACGGGGGCTGCAACAAACACCAACAAAGCTAGGGCGAATGCCGAGATCAATCCTGCCAATGGCGTTTTAGCACCAGCTTCGATATTTGCAGCACTACGGTTAAATGATGCACAACTTGTAAAACAAGACAAAAAGCTTCCCAGTATATTAGAAAGACCTTGACCGATAACTTCCTGATTCATATCCAGCCCTTGCTGACCAGATTTAGCCGCCATAGATCGAGCAATCACAGAAGACTGCATCAAACCCAGCACAGCCATACCGATTGCGGCTGGATAGGCGAAATTAGCAAAAGGCCCGAAATCTTCAGGTGAAAAATCCGGTGATGAGAATGGCACAGCGGAAAATTTCATGAAACCAAGCATATCAATACGTGCCGTACCACTACCAACCAACATACCAATTACCCATGCTGCAATCATGCCAATAGCAACGGCCATAATGTAATGTGGCCATTTTGGACGGAATCGTTTAATTAACAGTCCAGAAATGACTGTAGTGGCTCCGACCATAACGGCATAATGATTAGCGCGTGGTATTGCCAAGAAAATTTGATATACAACCTGATCTAACGTCTCATTCAAATTCATGACCACGCCTAGGAAGTTACCTACCTGCTGGATCACAATGATGATGCCAACCCCTGTTACCAAGGCCACCATCACTGAATGTGAGAAATAATTGAATACCACCCCTAGTCTCAAAACACCAAATGCCAACTGCAACACACCCGCCATAAAGGTCAAGGTAATTGCATATTGTATGTAGTCTGGAGAGCCTATATTTGCAAATGGCGCGATAGTCATGGCAGTTAATACTGCCAAAGCTGTATTAGGTCCTGACAAAGAATGCCAAGATGATCCATATAATGCAGTAATAATAACTGGGAAAATCGCAGTATATAAACCATACTCAGGAGGCAACCCTGCCAGCGTTGCCAAAGCGATCGCTTGTGGCAGAATTAAAACACCAGCTGTAATACCTGCAATCGTATCATTCTTGACCGTAGCACGATCTAACAACGACCACCATGCCATAAATGGGAATACAGCATTACGCACACGCGTTGATTTGAAAAAACGGTTTACCATACTCAACCCTCAGTTACAGGCATAAAGATACTCATAAAAATCCCCTTACGAGGATCCCAAGGACGATCTTGCATAAAAATATGCACACAAACATCTAAAGCTTGATCATCGGTCAATGTGTAAGGTCTACCTAATGGCATATTAGCCTTCACAAAACCTGCACATGTTTTGACTTTATGCATGCCAGCACCCTTGTTATAACTATCTGGTCCTGCTAATGGTGGGAACATATAACCTGGGCGATTAGTAAATTTCTTACCCTCCAGATGTTCGCCATGGCAGCTAGCGCAATACTGCTTGTAGTGTATCGCTCCATTGAAAGGTGAAGGATCATCAGTCTTGTCGATTCGAGCGAATCCTCGACCCGCCATTATTGTTCCGACTGGAATTCCTGTCGAAAGCCACTGTGCGTAGGTTGTTAATGCTTCAATTTCGCGAGAATCAAGAGTAGGCGCCATGCCATTCATACTAAAACGAAAACAGCTCTGCAAGCGCTCTTGAAAACTGATGACTTGTCTGCTTTTATCTCTGTACATAGGATATAGCGGATAGGCAGCCCACAAAGGTGCAGCATTCGGTTTACGCCCCTCTTGTAAATGGCAGTTACTACAATTCATGCCATTTCCGACAAAGCGTTTCGCATAATGTTGTGTGTCGATGAAAATATTCCGACCAAGACGTACCTCATCAGCATACTTACTATCGTCCAGATCTTCAATTTTAGGTGGTACGAAATACTCACCTGATTTCACTACAGGCACAACAGTAAGTTCACTTGGCAATGTCATTTTCGGGCGCTGCATACTTGCCCGAACTTCGATACTATCTAACGTGGGTAAGTCATCACCAATATCATCTGCACTATGTGTATCAGCCGCGACCCAAGTACCATATGCCAAACCAGCAGCACCGCCCAATACCAATAAAAATTTATGTAATCGTGTCAATTTCATCTGCATGCTCACTTAATTACCACCTGTAGGCGGAGCGAAGATATTAAAGAACCAACCAAAACGAGGATCCCATGGCCTGTCTTGCAACCAGATATAAGTACAAATATCCCACGCTTCCATATCAGTCAAAGTCCACCCTTTACCTAGCGGCATATTTGCTTTAGAAAACTGTGCACAACTTTTAACCGTACTCATACCTGCACCATGATTAAAAGAATCACTTCCCCACAACGGCGGGAACATATAACCATCACGATGGCTAAATTTCTGACCCTTACCATCCCAACCATGGCAACTTGCACAATTTTCTTTGTATAGTTTTTCACCATTCACAGGGGTAGGATCTCGCGGCTTACCCAATCGTGCAAAACCTCGACCAGGCAATTCCTTGTTAAAAGGTGCACCAGTTGATAACCATTGCGCGTAAGACGTAATTGCCTTAATTTCTGGTGAATCCAATGTCGGCGCTATACCATTCATGCTATAGCGAAAACAATCCTGAACTCGCGCTTCAAAAGTCACCACATCACGTGTTTTGTTACGGAATGCTGGATACATAGGATAAGCGGCCCAAAGCGGTGCAGCATAGGCTTTACGCCCCTCTTGTAAATGGCAATTGCTACAATTCAAACCATTACCCACGTATCGTTTAGCATAATGCTGAGTATCTATAAAAATATTACGGCCTAACTTGACCATATCTCCAAATTTGCTAGTTGGGATATCTCCAACGTCAGGTGGCACAAAGTACTCACCAGGACTGATTGCAGGTATTTGGCGTATCGCTTTTTCACGCGTTAAACTCGTAGGAATATTTGCACGTGCATCATAATTAGTTGAATACACCTCTGTCTGAGACAGTGGCGTATCCGCCGCAAAACCAATATTACTCAACCCGAGCAATAACAAGATCACTAATCTTTTCATCTGCTTATTGACCTTTTACAATCAATGAACGATTTGCATAATACGCTGCAGCATTGATTTTATCTGCATCAGTTAATTGATCAGCAACCGCTTTCATCAACCCTAAATTATCATTGTCGCGCAGACCCTGCTGCCATTTATTGATTTGATTAACGATATAGATAGCTGGCTGACCGGCAAGCGGTGGAAAATCGGCACCAAAACCTTCACCATCTGGAGCATGACATGAAACACATGCTGGCAAACCATATTCCGCCTTACCCCTTAATGCCAAATCTTGACCACGTTCCAACACTTCATAATCTGCAGCAACAGGTTTGGCTGTATATGGCAAACTCGCAAAATAAAGCGCCAGATTATGTATATCTGTGTTACTTAGCTGTTTAGCAATTGGACTCATAATTGCGTCATGTCTGAGACCTGGACTAAATACGGTCAAATCAGAATAGAGCCGTGGCGTCTTACTGTAATCCTTGGAAACTGACTCAATCACCACGCCAGCGGGTGGCAGTTCTCTTGCCAGATCTTTCAACTGCTTCTCAATATAACCCACATTTAAACCGGCTAAGCGCGGATAACCCGCTGCTTCTATACCTTCACCATTTGCACCATGGCAAGCCACACAACCTGGTATACTGCCACGCCCCTTTTCAGCCAAAGTCTGTCCTGACGTTATTGCACCTTGATCCATTGACTTAGCTTTCCCACAACCAGTCAAAGTAACCATTGCAACACCCATTACCAACCAACCTAACTGTTTATACAGGGAGCTATATTTATTTACTGTTTGAATTTTCATATCTATCACTTAATAAATTAAATAATCTTAAAACCTATACCCGAAACCTATACAAGTATCATTCAACACCGGCACTTACACCTTTTAAGGGTTGTACAAAGGGATCAGCTGGCCACATTTTTGTTTGATGAACA
This sequence comes from Sulfuriferula nivalis, assembly GCF_009937995.1. Lineage (NCBI taxonomy): Bacteria > Pseudomonadati > Pseudomonadota > Betaproteobacteria > Nitrosomonadales > Sulfuricellaceae > Sulfuriferula > Sulfuriferula nivalis. The sequence goes on along the minus strand of NZ_AP021881.1, from coordinate 942,178 downwards.
TCTTCGACATCATGTCGATTCTGTTTGCCAATCAATCCATTTTTTAACCCATAGACAAATAAGTCTGCTGCTGTCCATGGTTTAGATGTTTCTGGATTTATAAGCGACTCCACCGATTCAAACCCATCATAACTACATAACGTAGTATCAGCCTTAGTATCAAATGGTCGTGCACATCCCGTTACTGTCACTATCTGATCTGGCAACAATGCATGCGACTCATCCTTTAATTGCATATCCAAAACACGACTACCATTTGGGCGCGCCAAATCCAGTTTTATTTTCAAACCCGACCATCCATCTGCCCAACCGCCAGACTGCAAAGACATATCTGGAGAAAAAACACTAGTCAAATTGTATTCAATCACTTGTCGTAATTTCTCACCAGTAATCATTCCGGTTGCCACCATATAAGGCACAGGAAAATACCGGTAAACATCCTCAAGCGTAATCGCACCATCAGCGATGGTATTATCTTCAAGCGCGGCGCCTGCAACATAAACAGGACTATCGAACCGAAATCCAGGCGTTATTCCCACTTGAGTCTTGCCAACTCTACGCATCACATCTGCCATTGCATCATTAAATGTGCTTTCCAGAGCATTATGCCGATCCAATGGCACTGACGTATAACCAACCACAGTGTCGATTGATTGGGTTAATTTAATGCTGGCTGCCATGCTCGGTAGTTTGATATTTACATGGTCACCTAAGAATGGCGCACGCGCTGCAGTGACTAATTCCTTCATATGAGCATCTTCAGGTATCTTGGTAGTCACATCAAACAGATGCCAATCTCGACTCACAACTTTATTATTCTTAACAACAATATTCATGCGCCCCAAGTACGCACCATCTCCTCCAGCCTCAACGACTAACGCACCACTTTTTGTAGTAAGTGGTTTACGTACTACTTCATGTGTATGCGCAGAAAAAAACACATCCACTAAATTCGGGGATATGATATTTGCCAGCGAATAATCTTTTTGTATACCCAGTTCACTCATCACCACTACGATCTGCGCGCCTTGTGCACGCAAATCTGAAGCATGTTTAGTAATCAACTCAGCATATGTTTTAGTATCAAAATCAAGAAATTTCAAACCAAACGCCAGCATGGGATGCATACGCGGGACTATGTCAGAGGTGATTCCTACAAATCCAATTTTCACCCCATTAATCTCTTTTAGCATCGTAGGCGGCATTAAATAATCACCACGTCGAAAAAATGGCAAAGTGATTTTGAGATTAGCTGCCAATGTTGGATAGTTGACTCGCTGTATCGTACCGTCAGTAAATAAACCTTGTGATTTCAACGCTCCAAATCTACTACGGGTAACGATAGGACCATAAGCGTAATCCCAATTACCAACGACACCCACATCGACACCTAATGCATTAACTGGATCAATAATTGCGTTGCCATTAGTAAATAACGCCTCTACGCCCCCATGAAATGCATCTCCAATATTCATCAATACACTGTTTGGATATTGTTGCCGTAACTGTTTGATTAATGTCGCTAACCTCGCCATACCACCCCGCTGTTCAAGCTGGGATTTCTCGCCATACCTAACTAGTTCAGGATGCGTAGTCAGATGAGCATGCAAGTCATTTAAATGTATAAATGTGATCGTTTTTGTCGAGGCATCCTGCCCTGCTTCTACAGCAATTGCTGGCTGAGCAAGCAACACGACAGTTACTAAAGTAAGCAATCTCAATTTAAAACGACCCAACATGCTCACTTGCCTTGAATATAATTAATGTGAATCTTGAAGCGAATTAGCCTCAAATTCGGAAGCTGGAATACCCGTTCCAAACTGGAAGTTACTTGATGCCATCACAGTACTCTTACCATTAATGTGATTCACCATTTTGCCGATCTCAGCACGCCAGAATTTTCCCTTATAAAGTTTAAATCCTGACTGCGTTAAAGTTTTCAACAGCTCACCTTTACGCTCATAGTAATCAATTTTCACTGTACGCAACTCTTTAGTATCTATCCATGTAACTTGTCGTGTATAGCCAGAGTATTCATATGCTGGAACCCGTTCTACCACGTGGCACTGCCAATCCCCACACGACTCATCACGCAACCAGTTGTAAGTAAACTTTTCAACAACTGGCGCACTTAAGTCCTCATAAGAAAATTCACTACCCATAAATGGACCAGATTTATTGTTCGAGTTAAGTCGTTTCACCCGTTTCACAGCTGGCAAAAACAGCCATTGATCATCAGGCTTCAGACCATGACTAAAAGTCAACATTGCCGTGCCTTTTACATCAATAGGCTTATCGAATACCAACTTACTTTTATCACCCTCACCAGTGACAGGCACTTCTAAAGTCAAAGAATGCAAATAATTCACCGTTTCTTGACCCTGTGCATTTTTTAAAGTCATGACGATATCGTTTGAATAGTCTTTGAATCCACTATTCTTTGCATCTTGCTCTTTAGCTATCGCCAACCCTTTTTCTTGAGTAGTCTGAGCATGAACACTAAAAGGAATCACCAAAGCCAATATTGCGAGTAATTTATACATTTTTCATCCTTAAATATTAGATTTTTTCACCACGATCAACCAACAGTATTAGCCCTGGCAACATAAATGCTTCCGTCAGTGCAGCCACTGTAATCGTAATTGCCGTCACCAGTCCCATATCTGAATTCATTGCGAAATGGGATGATGCCAGTACTAGGAAGCCACAAACCAAGGTTAAAGTTGATATCCACATTGGAATTCCGGCCATATCAAATGCATAGCGCAATGCATCCTCTGGTGTCCTCTTCATTTCTCGCCTTGCACTCAAATATTTACTCAAGAAATGCATCGTATCGTCGACGACGATACCCAGTGAAATAATACCCACCATCGCCACACCCATATTGATTTGTCCTACGGTCATACCCCAAATACCATAGGCTATCAATGCGGGCGTAATATTAGGTACCATACTGACTATACCCAATTTGAATGAACGTATTGCCAGCATAATCAATACAGAAATTTGCATTATCTGTATGACTTCACCCTGCAACATGCTCTTGCCATTTTCCTGACCCACGTGGGCGAACATCAAACCCGCACCCGTACCACCAGTAGATTTAATGATGCCATCGCCATGATCTTTTAACCATTTATTTGCACGCTCTTCCAGAGCAATCATTTCAGTTGAATGAACTGCATGCAAAGTCGCGGTCAACTTAGTGGCTGAATTATCCAGATTAATCTGATTGGTCAGATCCAATCCGTAAGGTAATGACAATTCATAAGTTAATAAATATTGCGCTGCCAATTCACGAGATTCAGGTAATTTGTATTCTGCAGGATTATCCGCATGCATGTTTTTATTCAAACGTTTCATGATGTCCGTGAACGTATTTACATGCAACACTTCTGGTTGTTGACGTAACCAGACTGCAAACTCATCTGTCTTTTGAAGGAATTTTGGTTCATTAATACCACCCGGTTCATTTGCCTCAATGGAGAAATCCATTAAATACACACCGGTCAGATTTTTCAAAGTAAAGTCTGTAGATTGGCGAAATTGCGTCGACTCATCGAAATACTCATGAAACGAATCGTCAAACTTGTTGTTCATTACAAACGAACCAACAATGATAGTAAATAGCACGCTGCCAAAAAGCATTTTGTAGCGGTTACGTAAAAAGAACTCCTGATATATTTCCATCCATTTGACTTTACTATCCTCTTGCGAATTGATTTTACCTGCAGGCAAAATCAACATCAGAACAGGTATTAAAGTCATAGTTATGACAAATGCAATCATAATACCGACTGCGACCACATTACCTAATGTATTGAATGGCGGCACATCCGACATATTCATAGTCAGATACCCCAAAGCCGAAGTCACGTTAGTAAACAGCATCGGAGCAAAACTTGAACGTATACTTTCTTTCATTGCTTCAACACGGGACTCCCCATGCCGCAAACCATGACCATAATGCGACAGCAAGTGGACACCATCGGCAATAGCCATAATCAATATAGTCAGTGGCGCAGTTGCCACAGGTGCTGACAACACCACATCGTACCAACCTGCTATTCCCATTGCAGCTGCAATGGAGAGCATAATATTAAAAAATATCAGACCCACAGCTGGTGCACTACGTAGAGTCAACATCAACACCAACGCCAAGATCCCCATCATGTATGGCACTAAGTGACGCATGTCATTGCGGGTGGCTTCCAAGAACGCATTATTCATCATCACTGCACCATTGAGGTACAGCTTGACATCTGGATGTTTAAGTTCAAACTGGTCATGTAAGGAGTTAACAAATTTCACAACTTTTTCAATTTCTTGAACTTTATTTTTACCTGGCAATTGCAAAGTGATGTTAATACCCGTTACACGACCATCTTCTGCTACTAAGCGTTTCGCGAGCAAAGGATCATGAACTGCAATATTACGTATTCGCGCCAAATCTTCATCAGTAAGAGAATTTGGATTTGATACCAAATCGGCAACGTTCAGATTGTCACCATCCGCAACCGAATTTTGGTAGTTACTAACAGAGTCAACACGACTGGAATAAGGAGTTTTCCATGCCGCGTCAGTTAATTCAATCAGTGCTGATAAGTTTTTACGCGTAAAAACATTTTCATCTTTAGGTGCAAGCACCAAAAGCACATTATCACTTTTAGTGTAAATTTTCTGCATAGCGTCAAATGATTGCAATTGTGGATTATCGGGTTTGAAGAAAATACGATAATCACCACTCATAGTCAGTCGTTTCATACCCATTGCCGCAGCAACTATGAGCAACAACGTCCCAACTATAATCAACCAACGGTGTGCAACAACCCAATCAGCAAAACGTCTAGCAAACCAATTCACTTAAATCCCCTAACAGTTCGGTATTGTAATTATGCAAGGATGAATACAGGAAGCATCCACCCCACCAACATTCTTTATTTAAAAATACCGTGCTAATGTAGCTTGCAAATAGCTATCTTCACGATACGCATTCAACGGGTTACCTGAATCTACCGAGTTGAACCACTGCCCTTCAAACATCGCAGTCCAATGATCGTTCAAACGACGACTCATTTGCAGTCGAGTACTGCGAGTACTGTCGTTAGTATCAGTCAATACACCCAGTTTAATTTGAGTTGATTTCTCATCATTCAAATTCAAGCGCAAACCTGTAAACACGTCACTTTGATAAATCGCTTGTCCTTGCCCACGGCTATCATAGTTATATTCAAGGAAAGTATTAACATCATAATCCGTATTGAACACCCCATTAAAGGTGTACTCCACCCCAGTAACATAGGCATAATAATGCGCAAAATCAGTCGTCTTATGCAGCGCTTCCAGCTTACCTATCCAGTTACCCACCAATGTCGTAACATCAATACTGGTCTGCTCCATCTGATCATAACTAATATACAAACCCGCAGGGTTTGCAGCAGTTGCATATTGAGTAGCCTGAGCAACCCTTGGATCCCGATTGGTTCCAACAAACTGAGAAATACCAACGTCTGTACTACCAAATGATTTGGACCAGCGTAATGCAAAATCAACATGGTTTTGTTTATCACTTGATTGGTAAGCAACTGGCAATGTATCAAGAGAAACCAAAGGGCGTAAACGACCATCAACACCTGAGAAAGTCCGCTCACGGAAATAGGGCAAAACAAACGCATCCAGCACGCCCCAGCTACGCTCTATCGTAGCCCGCACCATAGGCTGACCCAGCTTACTTTCGTTGTTAATATTCTCCACTGAGTCAGTCTGATTAATTACATCAACCAGATGCTGTGACTCAGCCGCTCCCCAGAAAACCTTATCAATACCGACACGCAATTCCCAAGGATTATTTTCAGTACCTCTCTTAGATTTCCATACCATTTCACGAATATCCGCATGGGTACGAACATCATCCATGTTGTCCCAGCGGAAAAAAGGTTTAAAAGAAAATGAATTAGTCTTATTATCCCAATCATTATAATAGCTAGGCTGTATCACGACAGATGGCTCGTTATTACCCTGCATACCGGCAGATGTAGCAGCTAAGGTTGCATTGGCAGCAACAGCTTGCGGTATATTGGCGATCTGAGCTGGAGTAAACCCCGCATTCAACAAAAACAGATAGAAACTAGTTGCCAAATTCAACTGACCATTCGACGCAGTCGGTGCTTCAGCAGCGGGTTTACGGAAATACCGATAATCCAGATCCACTTCAGTTGTCCACTCGCCTGCGCAAGCAATACCCACACCCATCATTTCAACAGACAACACAACTAGCGCTGCAACCTTAGTCAACTTATAGTTCATTACCATCCCAATCAAATCATGCTGTGAATTATTACGCGCTAAAGTTAAGCAATATTCACGCCACCCAATATTAAAGTCACCACTTAATAAATACGTTACACTTTAAGCGGATTGTAAGTAGTGTTACAAATTGTTACACTTTTGGATTATCGGGTAATCCCCCCATTAATAACCGCAGTTAAAAGTAGAGGTTAAGCGGCCATAGCGAGTTTGTGTTTAGGCGGGATACCGCCAATCGCCGTGTTTGGTCGTTCGTTATTGTAAGTCCATAACCAAGCTGTCGCAAAGTTTTGCACTTCCTCGACGGTATCGAACAAGTAATGCGCCAACCAGTCATAGCGCACTGTGCGGTTATAGCGCTCGATATAAGCATTCTGCTGGGGGTTGCCTGGCTGAATGAAGTCAAGTTTGATACCCCGCTGTTCAGCCCATTCCTTAGTCATATTGCTGATGTACTCAGGGCCGTTGTCACATCGAATCACCTTGGGTACGCCACGCCATTCGATGATTTGTTCCAGTGACCGAATCACACGTTCTGACGGCAGCGAGAAATCCACATCAATACACAAACCTTCACGATTAAAGTCATCAATGACGTTGAATAGCCTGATACAGCGGCCATCCGCTAACTGGTCGTGCATGAAGTCCATTGACCAGACTTCGTTGATTTGTGTTGGTACGGCAAGCGCCTCTGGTTTCTCCCGTACCAGACGACGTCTGGGTTTGATGCGTAGGTTCAATTCCAGCTCGCGATATATTCTGTAAACCCGCTTGTGGTTCCAACGAAACTGTTTGGTATTACGCAGGTAAAAATAACACAAGCCAAACCCCCAGTTGCGTTGGTTGGTGGTCAAACGTATCAGCCAGTCGGCGATGAGGGCATTCTCTGACGACAGCTTAGCCTGATAGCGATAGCAGGTTTCGCTGATATTAAAGGCAGCGCAGGCAGTACTGATGCTGATTTGCCTAGTTTGCACTACCAACACAGCCATCTCGCGGCGCAGAGATGGCTTCACCACTTTTTTGCAAGCGCCTCTGAAACGATTTCGGCTTTGAGGCGTTCTTCAGCATACATCTTTTTAAGCCGACGGTTCTCGTCTTCCAGCTCTTTGAGCCTGGCCATCATGGAGGCATCCATGCCGCCAAATTTGGCGCGCCATTTGTAAAATGTCGCTGAACTCATGCCGTGCTCTCGGCATAGTGTAGGCACTGGCGTGCCTGCCTCCGCCAGCTTCAATATCTGCATAATCTGGTTGTCACTAAATCGGGTAGTCTTCATGTAAAAAATCCTCAAATCCTAATTAAGAAAATTCTACTTTTAAATGCACTTATTTGCTGGGGGGATTACCATCGCATCAAACCATAGCGGAATCAATCTTACATAACAGAATTTCACGGACATTTTCACCACTGCTCATGCCTAATTTCGAGACCCGCACCTTCACTTCCAATTACGCCACCCTACCTGAACATTTTTACAGCCAAATTAATCCAACACCTTTAGAAAACGCTCAACTGTTACATTTTAATTCTGCGGCCGCCAACTTAATCGATATCGAACCTGACCATTTCGAAAATAACACCATCGCTGAATATTTATGTGGAAATATATTACCTTCCCAATCCAAACCGATTGCCGCAGTATATGCAGGGCATCAATTTGGTCACTACGTTGCACAATTGGGTGATGGTCGCGCAATTTCCATAGGCGGTATCACACACAATCAGCAACACTGGGAATTACAACTAAAAGGAGCGGGACCCACACCATACTCACGTAACAGTGATGGGCGCGCAGTTTTGCGCTCTAGCATCCGTGAATATTTATGCTCGGAAGCAATGCATGGATTAGGCATTCCAACCACCCGCGCACTCTCTTTGGTTGGCAGCAGCCAAACGGTTTATCGCGAAACGATTGAAACCGCTGCGGTAGTGATGCGCATCTCACCCAGCTTTATTCGCTTTGGTTCTTTTGAATACTTTTTTTACCGTGGACAAGCAAATGAAGTCCGCACGCTTGCAGACTATGTTATTACGCACCATTTTCCAGAACTTGTTGAGGAGACCAATAAATACCCATTATTTTTACAGCAAGTCATAACCAGTACAGCTAAATTAATGGCTCACTGGCAAGCAATAGGCTTTGCACATGGCGTCATGAACACTGACAACATGTCCATACTTGGACTCACACTGGACTACAGCCCATTTGGATTTTTAGACAATTACGACCCTGAATTTATTTGTAACCATACTGATCATGCCGGAAGATATGCTTTTGACCAGCAGCCCGATGTAGCAGCTTGGAATCTCACTCGACTGGCGCAGGCACTCACACCCATCATCAGTGTAGAGGATGCAAAATCCGCATTGAGCACTTACCCTGCACAATTTGCCAGCACCTATATCAATCTGATGTGCGCCAAGTTAGGTATTAACGCGGATAAACTCGCAGTGCCGCTTATTATGCAATTGCTTGATCTCCTCAAAACCAATCATGTGGACTACACTATTTTCATGCGTCAACTTGCTCATTTCAGTAGCTCACCAAATGCCACCAATGAAACGCTACGCGACCTTTTTATAGACCGCAATGCATTTGACAACTGGGCCGAACGCTATAAAGTCACACTCAATGAACAACACAGCGTTGATGATGTACGCGCCGCACAAATGAACCAAGTCAACCCCAAATACATTTTGCGTAATTATCTAGCTGAGAATGCCATCGTCGCCGCACGCGAACACAATGACATAAGTGAAATAAACACACTTATGCATTTATTACAAAGCCCCTACGATGAACATCCGGAACATGAAACTTATGCTGCCGCCCCACCAGACTGGGCAAAACATATTAGCGTGAGCTGCTCATCATGAAATCAGCAGTTGTTGCCAGCCTGTTACTTTGCGCCTGCAGCAACACACCTATTATTCAAAAAAATGGTAACGTCATACCACAGAAGGATTATCAACTTAGCAATATAGCCAAATCCAGCCTTGACACAGTGGCTGAATTTCATCAACAGGCCGCTATCAAACACTTACATGATTTAGCCGAAAAACTTTACAAACGCAATCCACGCGAATTAAGAAAATCCGGACTAGATTTAACAACTCGCTTAAATCAATTATTCGCACAAGCAACCACGCAACAATCCAGCCAAACGATTGATATATTAATGAAGGCTTTTCAAACAGATTATGCAGACGATAGAGTGTATGCCTACATGCAGGGTCTGATAGGCATAGTGATGTCAAGCTACAACTACCAGACTGAGTTTTATGCTTTTGATCAATTAGATGCACAAAAAATTTACAATAGCGCCAGAAACATTGAAGTAGCCGCTTGGAAATTAAATTCCAGCAAAGACGCTAATGGCATGCCGTACTTAATTGCTAACACCCCTGACAATTTAAGCTTTGAACGAGAGCTAGGTAAACTTATCGCTGATCAAGACACGCTAGCGTTCATCGTTGCAGATCGTACCAATCGGAGTATAAACTGGCTTGCACAAACAGCCGGTAGAATGGTATTTTTGCCGTTTTAATTTATTAAGGAGACATTTTGTACAAATCGTATTTACACGCCGTTACTTTGGCCATCATTCTAGCTAGCACATCTCAATTTTCCACAGCAGCAACCACACCACTTAAGGCACACAAAACCATGACTACAGAATCAGGACTCATCTATGAAGACATCACCACGGGCACTGGCGCAACTGCGCAAGCAGGTCAGATGGTCAGCGTACACTATACTGGCTGGCTGACCAACGGCACCAAATTTGATTCCAGTAAAGACCGTAACCAACCGTTCAACTTCAATCTAGGTGCAGGACAGGTAATACGAGGATGGGATGAAGGTGTTGCAGGCATGCAAGTCGGCGGTGTACGTAAGTTAACCATACCACCTCAATTAGGCTACGGTGCACGCGGTGCAGGTGGCGTAATACCACCTAACGCCACCTTAATATTTGAGGTTGAATTGCTCGGCGTAAAATAAGAAATAAATTTTCAAAGTTTGCAGGATTGTAGCAATTACCTCAATCCTGCGTTTGATTAGCTTGATGCACGCATACGCTTACACGCGTTCATCAAGCCATTGGTCGAGCTATCATGTTCAGTTACACGCTCATCTGACAACAGACCACTTTCGATAGCACCCGCAAGCTGTTTACCCAACTCCACACCCCACTGATCAAACGAGTTTATATTCCAGATCACCCCTTGCACAAACACCTTATGTTCATACAAAGCGATCAAAGAACCTAATGTACGTGGTGTCAATTTACGATAAAGCAAAGTGCTCGAAGGCCGATTACCTGGAAAAACCTTATGCGGCAATAACGCTTCGAGACTATCACCAGTCATACCCGCTCGAATCAATTCGACACGCGCCTCATCACGCGTTTTACCCCGCATCAGCGCTTTAGTCTGCGCGAAACAGTTGGACAACAACACTTCATGCTGATGTTCCACAGGATGGTGTGACTCCACCGCCACCAAGAAATCTGCCGGCACCAAACGAGTGCCTTGGTGCACCAATTGAAAGAAAGCATGCTGCCCATTACAACCCGGCTCACCCCAAATAATCGGTCCCGTTTGGCAATGCACCTGCTTGCCATCAAACGTAACACTTTTACCATTACTCTCCATATCAAGCTGCTGCAAATATGCAGGGAAACGCCCTAAATACTGATCATATGGAAAAACTGCATGACTATCCGCATTCCAGAAATCGTTATGCCAAATTCCCAGCAATGCCATAATGACAGGCATATTCTTCTCTAATGGCGCACTACGGAAATGCTCATCCATCGCATAACCACCGGCTTGCAGCTCCTCAAAATTATCCATGCCTATCATCAACGCCACAGGCAAACCGACTGCTGACCAGATAGAATAACGTCCACCCACCCAATCCCAGAACTCAAACATATTAGCTGTGTCAATACCGAATGCCTGAACCTTTTTAGTATTAGTCGAAACCGCCACAAAATGTTTGGCAACAGCCTTTTCAGTACCAAGCTGTTTTACCAGCCAACGCCGCGCAGCCTGAGCATTAAGCAAAGTTTCAGGCGTACTGAACGTCTTGGACGCAACAATAAATAAAGTCGTTTCTGGATTAACAACTGCCAATGTCTCCATCATCTGACTAGGATCGACATTAGACACAAAGTGCGCTTTTAGACCTGCTTGCGCATAGTATGTTAACGCCTGAGTTACCATCACTGGACCCAAATCCGAACCACCAATACCGATATTAACAATATCAGTAATTCGCTTACCTGTGTGCCCCAGCCATTCACCACTTCGCACCGCATCCGTAAAAGCCCGCATACGCGCCAATACGCCTCGCACCAAAGGCATCACATCCTCACCATCAACCAGCACCGGATTGCCTGACTGATTACGTAACGCCGTGTGCAAAACCGCTCGACCCTCAGTTCGATTAATTTTTTCACCACCAAACATGGCTTCAATTGCATTTGGCAATTCAGCATCCAACGCAATCTGCGTTAACAAACGCATCGTTGTATTGGTAATTCTGTTTTTTGAATAATCAAGCAGTATGCCAACAGCATCCATAGAAAAGCGCTTAAATCGCTTTGGATCCTCGGCAAAAAGAAAACGCATCTGGATTTTAGCCATATCCCTTTTATGATCCCGCAATTCTTTCCAAGCTGGGAACTGGGTGCAATCACTCATTATTATCTCCGCTATTATTTATTAAATTTAATTAAGCCATGCAACCAAACTGCTACAATGCAAGCATACGATATTGGTATTAAAATGCAAAGACAAACTCGGATATGGATGCCTTAAATCCACGTGCACATTAGATTTAATTACTCTCACAGTGAACCAGTTAGTTAAAAATACGTCTTTAATATGTAACAGCACTTAATTCATTACAAAAAGTATAGGGAGAACTAAATTTTATGAACACAGTTAAAAACAATAAAGGGTTGCTATTACAAACCCCTTTTCTGGAAACTTTACGCACTGATAACGTTCCTGTGTCAGTTTATTTGGTTAATGGTATCAAGTTACAAGGCCAGATTGAAGCATATGATCAATACATCATATTGCTCAAAAACATGGTCACCCAAATGGTATATAAACACGCTATCTCCACCATCGTGCCATCCCGCCCAGTACCATTGCAAGCAGCGACAATTTAGGCTCGGTAACGGATGTTTGAACGACACAGTGGTAGCGAACGCGTACTATTAGTCAGCATAAATTTTGGTGATGCCGATTACCAAGACAGTGTAGAGGAATTACACAGACTCGCTGAAAGTGCTGGCTTAAGCATCATAGCTTTAATCGAAGGCAAACGCGCACGCCCCGATCCTGCCTTATTTGCAGGCTCTGGCAAAGTTGAAGAAATTGCAAGCATGGTGAATGCAACTGAAGCAGGCGTGGTGATATTCAATCACGCCCTATCTCCAGCGCAAGAGCGCAATCTTGAAGCAGCGTTAAAATGCCGCGTAGTAGATAGAACCACACTCATACTAGACATCTTCGCCAGCCGCGCCAAAAGCTCAGAAGGCATATTACAAGTAGAACTTGCCCAGCTTGCCCACATTTCCACTCGTCTAATCCGAGGGTGGACACACCTGGAAAGACAAAAGGGCGGTATAGGATTACGCGGACCGGGCGAAACTCAACTAGAGTCAGATCGACGTTTGATAGGCAAACGCGTTAAACTACTTAAAGACAGATTATTTAAGCTCAAGCAGCAGCGAGCCATACAACGTCGTGCACGAAGTCGCAACCGTGTGATGTCGATATCATTGGTAGGTTACACCAACGCAGGAAAATCAAGTTTATTTAACGTACTGACTCACGCCGACAGCTATGCTGCCAACCAGTTATTTGCCACGTTGGACACCACCACACGTCAATTATTTCTGCCAGACGTTGGTGAGCTAGTCATTTCAGACACAGTAGGATTTATCACCCACTTACCTCACACACTGGTAGAAAGCTTCCGCGCAACATTAGAAGAAACAATACAAGCAGATTTGCTATTACACGTTGTTGATGCAGCCAGCCCGATGCGCGACAAACACATTATTGAAGTCAATAAAGTACTGGCAGAAATCGGCGCGGCTAACGTACCTCAGATTCTGATTATGAACAAAATAGACTTATGCGCCACGACAGCGGGCATGACCCGTGATGAATATGGTAAAATTCAGGAAATTCGACTCAGTGCTAAAACTGGACTAGGTGTGGCATACTTACGTGAAACTTTAGCCGCAATCAAACAAGACTTTATGCTACCTGCAGCAAGAACCACTCAAGCAAACATTGTAAACAACGAATATCACCCAGAATTGGATTAAGCATGGCATGGAATGACCCGCAATGGGGCAAAAAAAATGAAGGCCCACCCGATTTAGATGAGCTTTGGAAAAAATTCAACGCCAAACTAAACACGCTATTCGGTGGTAAACCTTCTAATGGAAACAATACACCAGGATTTAATGCAGGTGGATTAGGCATCATTGCAGCTGTGATTGTTGCAATCTGGCTGGCTTCTGGATTCTACATCGTAGACACTGGTGAACGAGGTGTTGTACTACGCTTTGGAAAATTCGTCGAAACCACACAACCAGGCCCAAACTGGCATTTGCCTATGCCTATCGAATCAGTAGAAGTAGTCAATATTGAACAAGTTCGTACTGTCGAAGTGGGTTATCGCAATAATGTCAAAAGCAAAATGTTAAAAGAATCGCTCATGCTCACCGATGATGAAAATATCGTTGATATACAATTTGCTGTGCAATACACACTAAAAAATCCAGAAGACTATTTGTTTAGCAACCGCTCTCCTGACGATGCTGTACGTCAAGTTGCCGAGAGCGTCATGAGTGAAATAGTAGGCAAAAGTAAAATGGATTATGTGCTCTACGAAGGTCGAGCTGATGTCGCTGCACGCGCCACTAAAAACATACAAGATGCACTAGATCGCTATAAAACGGGAATCAGCATCAGTAAAGTCACTCTGCAAAATGCACAACCACCACAGGAAGTACAAGCTGCGTTTGATGATGCAGTTAAAGCCGGTCAAGATCGCGAACGTTTAAAAAGCGAAGGGCAAGCTTATGCCAACGACGTCATTCCTAAAGCACGAGGCATGGCAGCACGCTTAAGTGAAGAATCCAACGGTTATAAACAATCCATCATCGCTAACGCTGAAGGTGAGGCTAGTCGCTTCAAACAGGTGCTGGTTGAATATAGCAAAGCACCTGCTGTCACTCGCGACCGTATGTATATGGACATGATGCAACAAGTACTTACCAGCACCAGCAAGGTACTGGTCGACAGCAGCAAAGGAGGTAACAACCTGCTTTACTTGCCGCTCGACAAACTGATGCAAATAAGCGCGCCAGGAACCGCTCCAACCACGGCTCCGGCTCCAAACACCACCTCAGTTCCAGACATAACCAAACCCGCTGCCAGCGATCCTAGCACGACAGAAACAGGGCGCTCACGCGATGCCTTCCGCAGTCGTGATCGGGAGGATAGACCATGAAAAACTTCAATATTATTATTGCCACCTTGCTGGGTGTACTCATACTTGCCAGCATGACCATATACACTGTAGACCAACGTCAAAATGCAATGGTTTTCCAGTTAGGTGAAGTTGTCACTATCAACAAAACCCCAGGTTTGTACTTTAAACTGCCCATACTACAAAATGTACGTTATTTTGATACCCGCATTTTGACGTTAGATCCAGCAGACCCGGATCGTTTTATTACGTCAGAAAAGAAAAATGTCTTGGTTGATTACTTTGCCAAATGGCGCATCATCGACGCTGAACAGTACTATGTCAGCGTTGGCGGTGACGAAACCCGTGCGCAAACAAGGTTGCAGCAGACTATCAATGATAGTCTGCGTGCTGAATTCGGTAAACGCACCGTGCATGAAGTTGTATCTGGCGAACGTGATGAAATTATGGCTTCGCTGCGTTTAAAAGCTGATCAGGATGCACGCAAAATCGGCGTACAAGTCATGGATGTCCGTATTAAGCACGTTGATTTACCGCAAGAAGTAAGCGACTCTGTTTACCGCCGCATGGAAGCAGAACGTAAACGTGTTGCCAATGAATTGCGTTCTACCGGTTCCGCCGAAGCAGAACAAATTCGTGCAGACGCCGATAGACAACGCGAAATTATTATTGCTGAAGCATACCGCGATGCACAACACGTCAAAGGTGAAGGAGATGCTAAAGCGAGCACTATCTATGCTGCCGCATACTCACAGAATCCTGAGTTTTATGCTTTCTATCGAAGCATGGATGCTTATCGCCAAAGCTTTAAGAACAAAACGGACGTACTGGTCTTGGAACCAAATTCTGCTTTCTTTAAATATATGAAATCGCCGAAAGCTAATCAATAAATGCTGATTGAGTTAGGCAGCGCATTTGCCCTCGTATTTATCATCGAGGGCATTTTGCCGCTGATTGCACCAAATTTTTGGCGTGAAACCTTCACTAAAATGATAGACTTAAACAATGACCAATTGCGTATAGCTGGTCTTTTCTCCATGATTATGGGCTTACTGATACTGATAATGGTGCGCTGATGCATAAATGGTTACTCCCTGAATATATAGAAGATTTACTTCCACCAACCGCATTACGCATGGAAAATTTGCGTCGAGGCATACTCAATTTATTCCGTGTACATGGTTATGAATTAGTCACCCCGCCGCTGATTGAATATATCGAATCACTGTTAACAGGTGCAGGTGGTGATTTAGACCTTAAAACATTTAAACTTGTTGACCAAATCACTGGCAAAACCATGGGCGTTCGTGCTGACATCACGCCTCAAGTTGCGCGCATAGATTCTCACCTGCTAAATCGTCAGGGAGTTACACGTCTATGTTATGCGGGTTCAGTTCTCCACACCCTGCCCGACGGTACGAATCGTTCCCGTGAACTCATGCAGTTAGGGGCAGAGTTATATGGACACAGCAGTTTTGAGGCAGACGTAGAAATACAGAAGCTCATGCTTAACTCACTCAAAATCGCGGGCATCAATGACCTGCATTTAGATATCGGGCATGCTGGTGTATTTCGGGGCTTATTAAGTTATGCCAATATTGATGAAGCGTTGGTTCCCGCATTATTCGCTGCATTACAAGCCAAAGATATCACCACAATACGCGAATTAACTTCACATTTGGACAATCAAGTACAAGATGCATTCTGCGCATTAACTCGCCTATATGGCGGTGTGGAAGTATTGGAAGAGGCTTTCCGTGTCCTGCCCAGCCAGCTGGATATCAGCCAAGCTTTGGAGGAACTCAAGGCTATCACCAACGAATTAAAAGGCGACGCCAATATCAACATCGACTTGGCTGAACTGCGTGGCTACCACTATCATAGCGGTGTTATCTTTGCAGTTTATCACCAGAACCATCCCGTACCGCTGGCACAAGGCGGGCGTTATGATGAAGTCGGCATCAGTTTCGGACGCGCTCGTCCAGCAACTGGCTTCAGTATGGATTTACGTGAAATTGCCACTCGTTTTTGGCGCGCACCAGGCGCAAAACCTATCCTTGCACCCTATGCTAAAAATGCTAAATTGCACGAAAAAATAGCTGAACTGCGCAATGCAGGCGAGATAGTCATAGCCGACTTGCCCGGCCATGAAGACACTCAGCATGAATATGAGTGTGATCGCATCATCACCCAAGAGCCTGATGGCAGCTGGGTAGTAAAACCACGTGCATAAATTTCGCACATACATCGCAAAAATCATTATTGAACAAATTGGAAATAAATATGAGTAAAAACGTCGTCGTCATTGGCACTCAGTGGGGTGATGAAGGTAAAGGCAAGATAGTCGATTGGCTAACTGATCATGCTCAGGGCGTGGTTCGCTTTCAAGGCGGTCACAATGCTGGACATACTTTAGTAGTCGCCGGTAAAAAAACGGTATTACACCTTATTCCATCAGGTATCTTGCGTGACAATGTGACTTGCTACATTGGTAACGGCGTTGTCGTTTCCCCGGCTGCGCTATTAGAAGAGATGGACATGCTCGCCACTCACGGTGTAGATGTCGCATCACGCTTGAAAATATCAGAAGCTTGCCCGTTAATTCTGGGTTATCACATTGCTATAGACCAAGCCCGCGAACGTGCCAAGGGTAATGCAAAAATCGGCACAACAGGACGCGGTATCGGCCCGGCTTATGAAGATAAAGTTGCACGTCGCGCTATCCGCCTGCAAGATGTATTTCACCGTGAGCGTTTTGCGGCTAAATTGGGTGAGGTACTGGATTATCACAACTTTGTACTGAAAAATTACTTCAACACTGACATTGTAGATTTTAATCAAGTATTAGACGAAACCATGCTGCTGGCCGAACGCATCAAACCCATGGTCGCCGACGTGCCACGTTTATTATATGAAGCAAATCGCGGTGGCAGCAATCTGTTATTTGAAGGTGCTCAAGGCACATTGCTTGATATCGACCATGGTACTTACCCTTTTGTCACATCCAGCAACTGCACATCAGGTGGTGCAGCAACTGGTGCCGGTGTAGGCCCACACACACTACATTATGTTTTAGGCATTACCAAAGCCTATACAACTCGTGTCGGCTCTGGGCCATTCCCGACTGAATTATTCGACGATAACGGCAAATATTTAGCCGAACGTGGTCACGAATTTGGTTCCACCACGGGACGCGCACGTCGTTGTGGCTGGTTTGATGCAGCGGCGTTAAAACGTTCCATACAAATCAATGGTGTGTCAGGTTTATGCGTGACCAAACTAGATGTGCTGGATGGCATGGAAACTCTGCAAATTTGCGTAGGTTACAAATTAGCCGATGGTTATTCAGACATCCTGCCTGTTGGGGCAGAAACACTATCCAGCTGCGAACCTGTGTATGAAGAAATGCCCGGCTGGACTGATAGCACGGTTGGTATCAAAGATTTTGATCAACTCCCAGCCAATGCTCGCGCTTACTTGAAACGCATGGAAGAATTATGTGAAGTGCCTATAGACATGATATCCACTGGACCTGATCGCGAAGAAACCATCGTCTTACGCCATCCTTTTAACGTTTAACCCAGACGGTTTACAACGCTAACATCAACCGCGCTGGATCTTCCAGCGCGGTTTTCATTTCCACCAGAAACTTCACCGCATCACGACCATCAATCAATCTGTGGTCATAGGACAATGCTACATACATCATAGGACGAATCACCACTTGTCCATTTTCTGCTATAGGTCGTTCTTGTATCGTATGCATACCCAAAATAGCCGACTGAGGTGGATTAATAATTGGTGTAGAAAGTAACGAACCAAATACACCTCCATTACTAATCGAGAAAGTACCGCCTTGCAGCTCATCAAAATCTAATTGCATAGCTTCAGCTCGTCGAGCCAAATCCGCAATACCCTGTTCTATCTGCGCAAAGCTCAATTGATCCACATTACGTAGCACAGGCACCACCAGCCCGCGTGTAGTCGATACCGCAATCCCTAAATGATATTCGTCGTAGTACACAATATCTGTGCCATCAATCGCTGCATTAATCACTGGAAACTGTTTAAGTGCTAACACTGCTGCTTTCACAAAAAACGACATGAAACCCAGTTTTACGCCGTGCTCCCGCACGAATTCAGTCTGAAAACGTTCACGCAGGTCTTTAATTGGCTGCATATTGACTTCATTGAACGTTGTCAGAATTGCAGCTGTATGTTGCGCGCTTACCAATCGTTCGGCAATACGTTGACGTAAGCGACTCATAGCCTGCCTGTGCGACTTAATCTGTGGTGCTGCGGGGGGTATGACTACAGTTGTCACGATTGGCTGCGCCACAGCTACCGGCACAATAGGCGCCACAACCTGAACAGGTACAACGAGTGGCGTCACTACCACCGGCACTTCGATTGCAGTCCGTTCATCGCCATCATTGATACGAGCAATTACTTCACCCGCAGTCACAACTGCGCCATTTTCACGCAGCAGCTCTACTACTGTGCCAGAACAAGGTGCCGAAATTTCGAGTATCACCTTATCCGTTTCCAAATCAATTAAGGTTTCGTCTCGCTGCACCTGTTCACCGATCTGCTTATGCCATTCCAGTAAAGTACCTTCAGTGATGGAATCCGATAGTTCAGGTGTTTTGACATCAATAATCATGCAACAAATACCTCTTCGATAAACGCTTGCTTTTGTGCTTCATATACATCGGGATAACCCACTGCAGGCGATGCAGAAAAATCTCGCCCGATATAACGCAATGTCTGATTAAGATGCAAACAAGCCAGAATGTGATGCTGGATCGCAAACCAGGCGCCCTGATTTTGCGGCTCTTCTTGTACCCAGACAACCTCGACACCGACAGCATAATCCGCCAGTAATGCAGATAACTCTACACGTGGAAATGGATAAAGCTGTTCAATCCGTACCAATGCAACATCATTAATTCCACGCTGTTCACGACCGGCCAACAAGTCATAATAGACTTTACCACTACATAAAACGATGCGCCGCACATCAGCTAACGTTTGAGTTTCACCTATCAGTGCTGCAAAGCCGCCATCTGTTAACGCAGCCAACGGTACATTAGCCTGCTTGGCGCGTAGCAAGCTTTTTGGCGTCATCACTATCAATGGTTTACGATAAGGCCGTAGCATTTGTCGTCGTAGCAAATGAAACATTTGCCCTGCATTACTGGGCTGACATACTTGTATATTATCGTTCGCACACAATTGCAGATAACGCTCTAACCGGGCAGATGAATGTTCTGGCCCCTGCCCCTCTTGCCCATGGGGCAACAACAAGGTCAGTCCACATAAGCGCCCCCACTTAGCTTCACCACTCGCAATAAACTGATCTATTACCACCTGAGCACCGTTAGCAAAATCGCCAAACTGCGCTTCCCAAATCACCAGTTCATCTGGCTCAGCGCTGGCGTAACCATATTCAAAGGCCAGCACAGCCAACTCGGATAACAGCGTATCTATCACTATAAAATGAGGTTGATTGGGGTAAATGTGCTGCAACGGGAGATACTCCCCTGCATCCCAACGTTCCCGATGCTGATCGTGCCATACCGCATGCCTATGGAAAAATGTGCCACGTCCACTATCTTGACCTGCAATCCGGATTGGATAGCCATCACGCAACAAACTGGCATAAGCCAAATTTTCCGCCATCCCCCAGTCAACCAGTTGCTCACCATGCGCCATCGCACGTCTATCCACAACCACTTTTTCTACTCGAGGATGTAAAGTGAAGCCATCAGGCACAGCAGTAATCTTCTCTCCAAATTCCTCCAATTGATTAGCCGATACAGCTGTATCGGCCGGGGATCGCCAGTCATGTTGCCGATAAGAATCCCAATGCGCCGCATAGCTGCGCTTATACAACGATACAGCGGGTGCGACTATGCGTTCTTCAGTTTCCAGCCGTTCTCGGTAGTTAGTTATCAACTGTGCTGGCAATTCAGGTGCAAGACCAGCTGCTAACAATTTATCTGCATACAATTGCCGCACACCCAAGTGCGCATTTATTTTCTGATACATCAATGGCTGCGTCACTGCAGGTTCATCCTGCTCATTGTGACCATGACGACGAAAACACACCAAATCGATAAGTATATTTTTATGAAACTCTCGCCGATAGTCGAGTGCGATTTGCACTGCAAGAATAGCTGCCTCTGGGTCATCACCATTTACATGTAACACTGGCATTTCTATCAGTTTGGCCACATCGGTACAATATAATGAAGAACGACTGTCCCGTGTGTCAGAAGTCGTAAATCCAATTTGATTATTAATCACGATATGAACCGCTCCACCAGTATCATATCCACGCGTCTCGGACATATTCAAGCTTTCCATCACCACGCCCTGCCCTGAGAAAGCCGCATCACCATGAATAATCACCGGCATCACTTCATTGCCCAACACATCACCTCGACGCTGTTGACGCGCACGAACGGACCCACGCACAACAGGATGAACGATTTCCAAATGGGATGGATTGAAAGTCAATGCCAGATGCACATTACCATTGGGTGTAATGACATCTGTAGAAAAACCCTGATGGTATTTCACGTCGCCTGACAAAGCCGCAGCATCTTGATGGTGACTATCAAATATTTGCATTAATGGCTTACCCAAGACATTAACCAACACATTAATACGGCCTCGATGCGCCATACCCAGCACAATCTCTTCAACACCATGCACTGCCGCACCCGAAATCAGCTGCTGCAACATAGGAATTAGCGTTTCGGCGCCTTCTAATGAAAATCGCTTTTGTCCGACGTAACGTGTATGAAGAAAACGCTCCAGCGTCTCCGCAGTGGTTAAGTCTTCCAATATAGTTTGCTGCGTAGCCGTATCCAGATGCGGCGTAGCCAGACAACCTTCTAAGCGTTGTT
Source organism: Sulfuriferula nivalis (assembly GCF_009937995.1). Taxonomy (NCBI): domain Bacteria; kingdom Pseudomonadati; phylum Pseudomonadota; class Betaproteobacteria; order Nitrosomonadales; family Sulfuricellaceae; genus Sulfuriferula; species Sulfuriferula nivalis. The sequence goes on along the minus strand of NZ_AP021881.1, from coordinate 920,425 downwards.
GTAACCAGCGTTTACGCACAATGTCGCTGATATACATATATTCAACGCCCAAACTGCCACAATAGGTACGTTGCAATATCTCTAGAATCTCAGCCAAACTAGCGCGATCTGACGCGACTAAAGAGCCAGTATCAAACTGCATTGCCATATCCGCGGCTGTCAAACCATAATAAGCGGGGTCTAATTCGGGAATATTGGGTAATGGATAGCGCTGTAATGGATCTAATTGCGCGAGACGCACACCTAAGAAACGGTATGCATTGATTAACCTGAGCACATCGACTTGTCGTCGGTCACATGCTGTAACACTGGGACTAAATGATACTGCGTTTAAACTATTAAAATAAACCTGCCAATCCGAACTGACCGAGTCTGGATTAAGCAGGTATTGTTGATAGAGTGACTCCAGCCAATTGGCTTGATCAGGCGCACTTGACTGTATCCCCAAGATTTATCCTCGTTTATCTATAGGCACATAATCACGCCGCGCCACACCTGTATATTGCTGACGTGGACGGCCAATACGATGCCCCTTATCCGACAACATTTCGTTCCACTGCGCAACCCAGCCTACAGTTCGCGCCATCGCGAAAATTGCAGTAAACATGGTCGTTGGAATGCCTAGAGCACGGAACACAATACCTGAATAGAAATCCACGTTAGGGTATAGTTTCTTAGCAATGAAGTACTCATCCTGCAATGCAATTTTCTCCAATTCAATCGCGATTTTGAATAACGGATCATCATTCAGATTCAATTCATCCAACACTTCATGGCAAGCCTGGCGCATCACCGCCGCACGCGGATCCATATTTTTATAAATCCTGTGTCCAAAACCCATTAAACGGAACGGATTGGTTCTGTCTTTAGCGCGTTCCACAAATTCAGGAATACGCGACACATCGCCTATTTCTTCCAGCATTTTCAGCACCGCTTCATTCGCGCCACCATGTAACGGCCCCCACAATGAAGCCATCCCCGCCGCAACACAGGCAAATGGGTTAGCACCAGAAGAACCCGCCAGACGCACGGTCGACGTTGATGCATTTTGCTCATGATCAGCATGCAAAATCAATATCTTATCCAATGCCCGCGCCAACACAGGGTTTACCACATAGGGCTCACATGGTGTGGAGAACATCATATATAGGAAGTTTTCAGCATAACCCAGATGATTTTGCGGGTATGCAAATGGCTGACCCATATTGTATTTATATGATGTCGCTGCAATTGTGGGTACTTTTGCCATCAACCGATAAGCTGAGATTTCGCGACTATGCACATCAAATGCATCCATTGCATCATGATAGAACGCAGACAATGCACCAGTAACACCCACCATAACCGCCATTGGGTGCGCATCACGACGAAAACCACGAAACACGTTATTCACTTGATCATGCAACATAGTGTGACGACGCACACCGTGTTCAAATGCCTGTTTTTGTTCAGGTGTAGGCAACTCGCCAAATATAAGCAAATAGGACACTTCAACAAAGTCAGCGTGCTCTGCTAATTGCTCTATCGGATAACCCCGGTAATACAACAAACCCTCATCACCATCGATATAGGTAATTTGCGATGAACAGCTTGCTGTCGCCATAAAACCCGGGTCATAAGTCAAATAACCATGCTGACTCAAACTGCGTATATCAATCACATTCGGCCCCAGCGTACCTGCAGTCACAGGTAATTCTATCGGCGGCTGTCCATTATCAAACGTCAACGTTACTTTAGTTGGTGCACTCATGTTTATTCCCTTACATTCAATTGCATAAATCGCGGCAAATATTTCACAATAATTTTATGCGCACCCAGTTGCACCACATTCCAACGGGCGACACACACGCTGAGTACAATTTAAGCTATTGCCTCATCATAAAAACAAGCAAAAATCGAACCACCAACATTTGCCTTAACGTCCCTATTTTCGCATTAGCCATTCCGCTTGTGGATTAAATATCACATCAATCGAAATGAAGTAAAGTAGGTGTGGCATGCACTTTAATATCCCCAGCATTATTCTGATAATCTTGAGGAAGCTTTTGGGGATTTTTACTGACGCACCAGCAACAACTGATGCAACTGCCGAGCCTGCTTTTCTGCCAGCCACCACTGCGCCAGCACACTCCCAATAAGCGCCATCAACATATCATTTTGCGTATCCCAGACATCCCCTTGGGTGGCTAAAAATGCAGTTGCATCACTGCCACTCATCTCAGCAACCGCCCACTCTATCAATTCATAGCTGGCGCTAATTGCGAGACATACACAAGTCACCAGGAAAAACAGCATTTTCCCTGCTTGCAACGGCGTCTTACGCAACAGGATCTCCCGTGCAATCATCGCGGGAACGAAACCTTGCGCCAAATGCCCCAATCTATCGTAATGATTACGAGACAAATCGAACGTGTCACGCAGCCAGTTAAATAACGGTACTTCGGCATAGGTATAGTGACCACCTATCATTAATATCGTGGCATGCACCGCAATCAGCATATAGCTTAATGGCGTCAATGGAAAACGCTTGCGTGTCATAATCAACACAGGTATTGCAACAAACACTGGTGTAACTTCCAGCACCCATGTGAAATAATCATGTGGCTGGTAACCCGACCATGCCAACACCAGCAATACAAAAATAAATGCAATTGTACGTGTATCGAACATGATCATCCCCTGTTAGCGCACCGCTTTATCCTGCATCAGACACACTGTTACTTCTTCCCGGTCGTGATACAGATGTTTGATTTCGATACTATAGTTTATATCTTCACGCGCCAGACGCTGTTCAATAATATCCGCACAGCGACGCACCTCTTCCAAACGCTTTTTCATCGGCAATTTCAAATTGAAGATCGCATGACGCGCATGCCCACGCGCTATCCATTCAGCGACTAGTTGCGCAATACGTGAAGGACTTTCCACCATGTCACATACCAGCCAGTTCACTGGGCGATGTGGGCGGTAACTAAAGCCATCACCACGCACATGCTCTATCATTTCGGTCGCCATCGCTACTGCCGCCATCGGCCCATTATCAACTGCTGTGACCCGAATACCGCGTAAAGCCAGCACCCACGACCAACCACCAGGTGCGGCTCCCAAATCCACGGCACGCATGCCAGCTTTCAATTCATGCGCACGATCTTCCGGTATCATCACCATCAACGCTTCAACCAGCTTACCGGCAGAACGACTAGGTGCATCCTTACCTACGCGCACACGGGGGATACCCATAAACCACGGTGAAGAATTATCTGCATCAATTACGCCGACAAAGGCCGCATCATCCGCCACAAAACATACATGCAAGCGTGGCGCACTGCTTCCCAAAGCCAACTGATTCTTTTTCTCCAGCGCATTGGTTAAGGGTTTGGTGAAACGACCACAGAAACCCAAACGCGTTTTAGCCGCATCAGTATCAGGTGTTTCTACCCAAATTTCACTATAACGTGGCACCAGTTCGGCGACACGTGCACGCACAGCTGTCAGTCTGTCACCTTCAGGCAGACCTTCAATTAAAGGTGACACACATATCCACTG